>JBCDAG010000188.1:0-13982 GCA_039186165.1 Cyanobacteria bacterium P01_F01_bin.53 | reverse complement strand
GTGAACCAGCAAATGCTGCTAACGACGATGTAACAGTAGATTTTTTACGAACATGGCTAACCGAGCCATGGCCAGAGTCGTGACCAGAGAACTGATCACCCAAGCAAATCCCCAGGCCCCTAGCTGTTTTTACCAATGTTCCCTGTGGATCTACCGCACGATAATCCTGAATCGCCTCTGAAATCGGAACAGATTTCACGGCTCTCTCCTGCCAAGTGACCATTCGGTCATATTGTTCATTAGCAATCAGTTCAACAGCCGCCACACCAAAGGCAGACGCTAAAATCCGATCCAATGGAGAAGAAGTTCCCCCTCGCTGCGTATGACCAAGTACTGTAACCCTTGTTTCGGCATTACTACTCGCAGCAATCCGCTCGGAGAGATACTGTCCGATGCCACCTAGCCGGCAATCATCAAAATGTCCCTTTTCAATCAGTGCACCGGTTTCTGTACGCACGGCCTCCGAAACAACTGCAATAGAGTAATCGCGACCGTTAGCTTCTCTCTGCTTGATATGGCGACAAATATTATCAAGCTTGTACCCAATTTCAGGAATGAGAATGATATTAGCACCCCCAGCAATCCCTGCATTGAGGGCAATATGTCCGGCATCTCTACCCATCACCTCAACAATCATCACCCGGCTATGGCTAGCTGCGGTGAAGTGCAAGCGATCAATGGCCTCAGTCGCAATATTAACGGCAGTATCAAAGCCGATAGAGCGCTCTGTGATACCCACATCATTATCAATCGTTTTTGGGATACCTACGAGGTTAATGCCACCCTGTTGGGCAAGCTTTCTTAAAATAGCCAAGCTACCATCACCACCAATGCCAATCAGGGCATCTAACCCTAGCTGGTGATAGCCTTCGATAATTTCTTCTGAACGGTCAACCAACGTACCGTCAGCCATTGGGAACGCAAACGGATCGCCTTTGGTTGTTGTCCCCAGGAAGGTACCGCCCATGGTGAGGTATGAATCGACCTGCCGCACGCCTAACCGTTCTGCTTGGGGAGGACGGGTCATTAAGCCATGGGTCGCTTTATTAATGCCAAAAACTTCCCATCCGTGAGCTTTAATCGCACAGCGGGTAACGGCCCTAATAACAGCATTTAAGCCCGCGCAATCTCCCCCGCTGGTCAAAATTCCAATTCTTTTTACTTTATTCATGCGTAGATTGCCGAGGATAACGACCTTATTCTTCTGTGCTTTGGATCACAAAAACTGATCGTTACGAAAGTCTCTACAAATCTATAGCTTTGGCTACACCAATTTGAATATCTGTTAAAGGTTGATAACAGCTTTAGTTACATTACCGTGAGCGACTACTGCCCGTAGCGATATTGCCAGATAAAGAGTCAGATGAAGAGCCAGATAAAGAGCCCAAAAAGACAAGTGCGCTGCCCCAATAAGCTAGCGGGTAATAAGTTGTTTCGCGGCCTGTTTAGCCTGCTCAAAAGCACTGGATTGACCAGTGACCTGGGCGATAACAGTCGCACCATCGAGAAGAATCATGAGCTGTTCTGCCACGCTCACAGGGTCTTTTGTTTTAGTGGATTCTGTGAGTGTTTGTAAGTATTGTGTCATTAGGGTTTTGTGTTGAGCACAAAAGGCATGGATCGGTGAGTTAGCCAGAGGGAATTCAGCGGCGGCTTTTACAAATGCACACCCGTTAAAATCAACCTGGTCAGCCCATTTTTTATGTAGATCAAACACCAAGAGGAGACTATCCGCTGGCGGAACCTCAGCGGCTTGGATAGTTTGGCTCAGCCAGATTCGAAAGTCTTCATCGCGTTTTTTCAGTGCTGCCAAAATCAACTCATCCTTGGATCGAAAATGGCGGTACATTGTTGTTTTTGCGACCTTAGATTGACTCAAAATAGTGTCAATCCCCGTCGCATGAAACCCGCGTTGGCAGAACAATTCAAGGGCTGTGTTAATTAACCTTTCCTTAGGCTTGACCTTCATTAGCTAGCGAAACACATCGTGATGGGTGAGATATGAAACTCGCTAATTGTACAGAACTTTATGAAAGCTATCTTGTCCCGTTTTTATCCCACTATCGGCAAGGTTTCGATTCGCGGATCTGAATTGGGAAATTTCGGCCTTTATCAGGATAAAGGCCGAAAAAAGCAGCGAATTGAAGGTATCAGAAAGGCAACTCAAGGCGAGTAAAAGGCCATTCCAATGATTTTGAGCGAATGCAATCCTAGACTGATACTGTGACTGCCTAAGTTAATTTTTGTACTCTGTAGCCTATATATCCCACACCTTCCATGGTTTGCATCAATCTCTTGTTTCAAGACTCTGTAGGCTAACAAGTGGTTAACAAGTAGCCGCTCAGTCAGAAAATAGACAACAAAAAGGACATACCTGTAACACCAAAAGAGACTCTTTTCTCCTTTGAGTATTACTAGATCTGCCCTAGCTAGCCTCATTAGTTTCGTGAGGCGGTTTAAAAAATTGACTGCCTAATTTGTGTACAACACGATAGCGTCTTCAGGGTTAATCACCACCACAAAAGGTGCGGTGGTATTACCCACCACCACGCCTGCCGCAGCACCACCCAAAACTTCGAGTACACTAGCATCCCCTAAGACTTCACCGAGAACATACCCGCCGGCTGCACCAATGGCAGCATCTGTCAAAATAGCACCGGCTGTAGTTTGACGCGGATCTTTGCGATCGCGGAGCAATTCGGAATAAGCATCTACTTGAAAGATCCGGTCGGCTACTTCAACGGAATTGGCGCGATAGACTAATCCGCCCTCAGCAGGCTCGAACCGTCCTCGCACAATCGTGCCGACCGGTAACCGTTGAGAGCCAATGGCAGAGGCTGTGCGCAGGACTAAATCATAGTCGTAGGTTTCTTTCCGATTGAGATAGAGGGTTTCGTCCTGCTCTAAGGTGGTTTGCAGCGTAGTGCTACCTTGGCTTAATTCAGCGGGTGACCGAGCCGGGACTGATTGGCTAGGAACTGACTGGTCAGTACTGGTTTGACTACGTTGGGACGAAAAAACTTGGGCTTGAGCACCCATTGAAAGCGGCCCTAAGCCTATGCCTAATGTTGAGAGGAATAGCGCAGAGAGACTGCCAAATACTAACGACTTCATAGCAACTTTCTCCAGGGAAATAGTCTAGTTAACTGATGTCTCAAAGGGGCGCCTTAAGCGCAAAGGTCCAAAGGAAAAGTGAACTTTATGACGAGGCTGACACCTCAAAGAACACCCTCCAGATAACCTATCCAGATGAACTAGAAGAAACATTGAGAGGTTGCACAAACACTAGAGGCCTTCTAAATCCACGTGGAACTTAGATCACTCATCTAGACCTACTGTTCAAAAGGAACTTTCATGTATGCAGCTAACCTGGCCGATAGGTCATTGCATAAGTCCTTGAAGAGTCGTCTTGAGAGTAAGCTTCTACTAACTATTATTAATATACCCGCAATCGTCGGCATCCTGTGCAGTAGCTTAAATCACCGCTGCATAACACCTTATTAAGCTGCCCCCTTGTTAAACCGACAACTTAAACCGGCAACGGCTTCTGATGCTAGCGGCTTAGCCTAACTGATTCAATACCGTACTAAATGCACTTAGGAAATCGGGCCTTAAGCCAGCAGTCACACCGCCAACAAATCCAAATAAATGGCCCTCCCAGGAAACCCGCTTATCCGTTCCCAAGGGCATCATTCCCCATAACTGCTGGCCGTAGAGGACAAGTACAACCAATGCAAAGCCCACGGTCACCAAGGTAGGGCCGGTGTAGCTGCTGACGAGCAGAAAGCCGATGTAGCCAAAAATGAGGCCGCTTGCACCAATATGAATAGCCTGACGACCAAGGAACCAAGTGCCTAGTCCGCCAATGAGCAAAATAACGACCGTTACCGCGTAAAAGCGTCCATCTCCGCTCGGCAGCTCCCCTTGAGTACTTGTGGTTACCTCATCTTGAAGTAGCACTAACCAGCCCAGCACTAAAAAAGGCACCGTGTTAGCCATGAGATGATTCAGGTCACGATGCAGAAACGGCGAGAAAAAGATACCCAGCAATCCGACCACTCGCCTGGGACGAATCCCGAGCAGTCGCCCCAGGCCATTACCCAATACGAACATGTTTATCAAGCTGGCTATCCAAGCCAAAATGAGGCCGTCGCGCAGCACGTCGGCTTTGGGCTGCCAGCGCGGGTCGGCGGTGTAAAGGGCCAGGGCAAAGCCCCCTAAAATCAGCCAGAGCAAAAGGGACTGTACTTTTCGATTGAACATGCTGAATTTTCGCCGTTTTGATGATGGGGCGGGGGCTTCCACAGGGCACGTAACAGGCCACTGCCCAAGGCCCTCTCGAAAATGGGGGGTGCTTCGCTATTCTAGTGACATCTACGAGCATCTCCGGAGCGATTGTGGGACAATGTAAACCGTTATTTTTGGATATTAAGCCAGGCAACGGGCCCAAAAAGGGATAAGCAAAAAGGGATAACCAAGAAAGGGATGACTAGAGGCATGAAAAGCTGCATGAAGAAAGTGAACGGTTTTACGACGGTATTGGCGGCTATGGGCCTCTCAGTAGTGGTGTCATTAGTCGGATTGCTGGGCTTTGCAGCACCGAGCTGGGCTTACATCCAAGATGATGTAGATATGCTGATGCTGAATAACGAATGCCCGGTGTGCATTTTGAACGATGCTGACTTGAGTAATGCGCAGCTCCACAGCGCTAACTTGAAGGTGGCTTCTCTCACAGGCGCTAACCTCAGCAATGCGGATCTCTCAGAGACCAATTTGATGCTCTCTGAACTCGTTGAGACGAATCTGTCCGGGGCAAACCTGACTGGGGCCGAGTTGAACGGTGCACAGCTAAAAGATAGCAACCTCACAGGGGCTGATTTGAGTGGTGCGACCTTAACCCAGGCGAACTTACTCGATGCAAATTTGACCAATGCCAAACTGATCAATACCGAGATGACCGCAGCAATTATTGGTGTGGCTGACTTGAGTGGTGCGGATTTGACTGGGGCCAACTTGCGGGGTGTAAACCGGAGTCGAGCGATTTTGTGCCACACCATCATGCCCGATGGTGATGAGGAAAATCGCGACTGCCAGTAGCGACTGCCAATCGCGACTACCAGTAAGCGTGTATTGAGTCAGTAGCGTGTATTAAGTCGTCTTCGAGTACGGATTATATTGGGGGATTATGGTCAAGCTAGTGACACCAGGCCCTACTGAAGCATCGGCAAAGTCGGGGCAAGCGACTGTTCAAAAGTCTGTCCAAAGGCCGAAGGGGAATAGTTTTCTGAAGCGATTGGACAGACTTTTGATCCGGTTAGCTATCTTGAAAAAACGAAGGCCTGCCACCCTGACTTTTTTGAAGAGGCATCCCTTGGCTTTGGGGTGGGCTCGGTGGTCATCACCAGTCATCCTGACGCGATGCAATATACGCCTTATGTGAGTTAGGCTCTGAAACAGCGTAGATACGTTGAAATTGCTCATAGCTCTGATTTAGAGCCTATGCGAAACCCTTGATTTATAAGGGCTCAATTTAACTCACATAAGGCGTAATATATATTGAGCCGCGATCGCAAAACCTTTAATGCCCCCAGTGACTTCAACCGCATTTTGGCACCTATTATTGGCGATGCGTCTGTCATTATGCTCAGCGGCTGGCAACACGAGGTACGCAGACAGCTGGTAACGCCAGCTTTTCATGGGGAGCGCTTAGATGTTACGGTCAGCTCATCTGCAAGCTGACCAAGGCTGTGGCCGAGGCGTTGCAGCCAGGCGAATCATTTGCGGCCCGGGACCTGACTCAAAAAGTCTCTTTACAAATCATCTTTAAGGTCGTCTTCGGCCTGTCGGATAATCCACACTCTAAGGAGATTATGGCAACCCTGACCGAAACGGTTGATTCTTTTGGCTCACCAGCTTCTGCCGCCATGCTCTTTTTTGACTGGCTGCAAAAAGACCTGGGGGCTTGGAGCCCTTGGGGGAAGTTTTTGCAGCTTAAGCAAAAACTAGATGAGCTCGTGTATGTAGAAATTCGCGATCGCCTAGCCAACCCAGACCCTAGTCGAACCGACATTTTGTCAATGCTGATGGCAGCGCGCACCGAGAGTGGTGAAGCCCTAGGCGAAGTAGAATTGCGCGATGAGCTGATGGCGCTCCTCATGGCTGGCCATGAAACAACGGCGACTGCGATCGCCTGGGCCATGTACTGGATTCATAAAGCACCTGGCATTAAGGAAAAACTCTTAGCTGAGCTAGATGCCGTTGGGCCACAAGCCTCACCGACGGCCATTTCCCAGCTGCCTTATTTGAGTGCCCTGTGTCAGGAAACCCTGCGGCGATTGCCTGTGGCCATGTTCACCTTTCCCCGGGTTGCGCAAGAGTCTGTGACGCTCATGGGCCACACCTTTGCCCCCGGCACTACTTTCTTGGGCTGCATTTTTCTCACCCACCAGCGAGAGGAGTTTTACCCCGACCCTAAAGCCTTCAAGCCTGAGCGCTTTTTAGAACGAAAGTTTTCCCCTTACGAATTTATTCCCTTTGGCAATGGTGCCCGCCGTTGTATTGGTGCAGCCTTAGCTCAATATGAAATGAAGCTAGCGGTGGCGACGCTGATGGCCCACTATCGCTTTGAACTAGCCGATGATCAGCCCGAGCAGGCAAAACGACGCGGGGTTACCCTCGCACCAGGCCGAGGTGTCCCCATGACCTTTCTCGGAAAAAGAACAGCTTAGGTTTAGTGGACGAGCTGCTGGCCCCTAAATCTGCCACTGAAACTGAAACAGCTCCCAAATTACCCCCCACTTAGAGACGTTTTAACCCGAGTCATGACAAACTTACCGTCCGTCGTATTCGATCGCACTCACTGGGGCCGGATTCGCCTAAGTGGCGCAGACCGCGTTCGCTTTTTACACAATCAAACGACCAATAACATAGAGGCGCTCACACCAGGCCAGGGCTGCCATACGGTTTTTGTGACGTCTACCGGACGCACGATTGATTTGGCAACGGCGTATGCCCTGCCCGACTCATTATTGGTCACGGTGTCTCCAGGGATGACCAAGCAACTGTACGACTGGATGGACCGCTATATCTTTTTCTCGGATAAGGTCACCTTACAAGATGAAAGCGACCAAACGTTTATGTTTACGGTGCTCGGAGAAAAGGCAGACTCAGTTGTGCTTGCACTAGGTGGCAGTGCACTAGATGCAGCCTCTTTAGAACATGAACAGTTTAGTCATCAAACCGTTGCCCTGGGCGGGGTCGAGTGCTTGTTGGCGGTAGGCAGTGATTTGGCGCTACCAGGGTATACCCTGATTGGCCCCAAAGAGGCTGCAACGACCGTATGGCAAGCTTTACTCGATGTCGGTGCTCAGCCAGGAACCAGCGAACAATGGGACGCACTCCGCATCACCCAGGGCCGGCCAATGCCTACACAAGAGCTAACCGATAATGACAATCCGTTAGAAGCCGGGCTTTGGCACAGTATTTCGTTTGAAAAAGGCTGCTACATCGGCCAAGAAACCATCGCCCGCCTCAATACGTATAAGGGGGTAAAAAAGCGTTTATGGGGTCTTAAGCTAGACAAAAATGTGGCCCCCGGCGCTACCATTTCGACAGCTGTTCTGGCCAGTGACAACGCAGAAGACACCCGTAGTGAAGACACCAGTACTGAAACAGACAATTCAGCAGAACCCAAGACCCCAAAAGTCGCAAAAATTGGTCGCCTCACGAGTACCGTAGAAACTGAAACGGGCATTTGGGGATTGGGGTATTTACGTACGAAAGCTGGTGGAGAAGGGCTGAGGGTGAGCATAGACGGGGTTGCAGCAGAGGCGATCACGCTCCCCTTTATCCGCCATGAATACTATGCCGTTAAAAAATAGAATCGTCATCCCATCTTCACTGAGCCAGGTTGTTCGGGAATGATAGCCCCACAGGCCTCCATTTCCAGGCGCGAGATAGCGCAAAATAGCAACTGCCCATGTGGTCCAAAATCCCTCCCTTTCTGTGGCAAATTCGGAGCGCATTGGTGATTGCGCCTACGGTTGCTGCCGCTGTTGTCGGTGGTAATTGGTTCGGTGTTTTTAACCTGTTGGAATGGGAGGTTAGGGATAGTTTTTTCCGTTTTCGCCCGTTTGAAGGTAACGATCCTGCT
Organism: Cyanobacteria bacterium P01_F01_bin.53; assembly: GCA_039186165.1. Taxonomy (GTDB): domain Bacteria; phylum Cyanobacteriota; class Cyanobacteriia; order Phormidesmidales; family Phormidesmidaceae; genus Phormidesmis. The sequence continues at coordinate 5,830 of JBCDAG010000188.1, read as the reverse complement.
GTCGTAGTCGTTACTATCGATGAACTAGATATTCGTGCGGCTGAAGATTGGCCCATTCCCGATGCAATTTTGGCTGATTTATTAGCCAAAATTACTGAACAAAAACCCCGTGCTATTGGTCTGGACGTGTATCGTGATTTGCCTGAGGAGCCCGGCCATGAGCAGCTCGTTCAGGTATTTCAATCCACACCGACCCTGGTTGGGGTAGAAAAAATTATCGGTAATCGGGTCAATCCACCGCCTGTCCTTGCTGAGCAAGGACAGGTCGGCCTGGCAGATTTAGTACTCGATGCGGATCGCAAAGTGCGGCGCAGCTTACTGACCGCGCAAGACGCTGAGGCGGATGATTCGATTAAGGCAGGACTGGCGACCCAGGTCGCACTTCGATATTTAGCTGAAGAGGGTATTAGCTTAGAATCCGTCAATCCCGATGAACAGGTCTTTCAGCTGGGTAAGGTGCAGTTTCGTCCGTTACGATCGCGCGAAGCTGGATACACTACTGAAGAACTGGGCGGCTATCAAATATTCCTGAACTGGCGAGGCAATGAAGAAGCCTTTACGACAGTTTCTATGCAACAGGTGATCAGGGGCCAACTCGCTCCTGATGTGATGCGCGATCGCATTGTTTTAATCGGCTCGGTTGCACCCAGTACCAATGATTTTTTTGAGACGCCCTACAGCAGTAGCTGGGGGCTCTCCCGACGCCAGGTGATGCCTGGGGTATTTGTGCATGCCAATATTGCTAGCCAGCTGATTCAAAGTGCGCTCCATGGGCGGGTGGGTATGGTGAGTATTTCTGAGTCTCAACAACAGGTCTGGATTGTGTTGTGGACCCTATTGGGGACTAGCGGTAGCTGGGTCATTGCCGCAGCCCAGCAACGTCGTCAACAATTCCGGCTGTTGCGCGGAGCCTTTTGTTCAGGGTTGTTCATTAGCGGGTTGTTATTCTCTGGTGCGTATATCAGCTTTATGCAAGGATTGCTAGTCCCTGTAGTGCCTCCCCTGATTGCTTTTGCGCTCAGCGGATTAGCCACCACCAATGCCTACCGACAAAAAACACTTAAAGACACCAATTGCCAGTTGGAGGAGGCCAATGGGCAACTGGCATTAGCCAACACACAGCTGGTTGACTACTCTAGAACCTTAGAGATTCGGGTTGAAGAAAGAACCGCTTCCCTCGCCCAGGCTAAGCAGTTAGCGGATGCCGCTAATCAAGCCAAAAGCGACTTTTTGGCAAACATGAGCCATGAGCTGCGCACGCCGCTCAACGGCATTTTAGGATATGCGCAAATCCTAGAGCGATCGCCCAGCCTTGCCGCCAAGGAGTTAAAAGGCGTCACCGTGATTCATCAATGCGGCGCTCACCTGCTGACCCTCATCAACGATATTTTAGATCTCTCAAAAATTGAAGCCCGTAAGCTAGAGTTACACCCTCAAGATTTTGATCTACTCGTCTTTTTAGAAGGCGTCGCTGAGATTTGTCGGATTCGAGCTGAACAAAAGGGCCTTGCCTTTCGCTGTGACTTTGCAGAGGACTTACCAGCGGGTGTCCACACCGATGAAAAGCGCTTAAGACAAGTGCTCATCAATCTGCTGGGAAACGCTGTTAAGTTTACGGACAAGGGATGTGTAATCCTTCGAGTTTGTGTCGCATCCGCTTCAGCCTCTGAGCTAGAGCCAAACTCTTCAGAACCCAAGTTCTCAGAGCAAGACACTTCAAACAACAAACCTGTTCAAAAAATTCGGTTTGAGATTAAAGATACCGGTGTTGGCATGCCACCATCGCAATTAAAAAAGATTTTCTTGCCGTTTGAGCAAGTTGGGGAAACCGATCGGAAAGCTGAAGGAACAGGCCTGGGGTTGGCCATTAGTCATCGTATTTCTGAAATGATGGGCTCTCCACTTCAGGTGAGCAGTGAAGAGGGCCAAGGCAGCACTTTTTGGTTAGAGCCTGCTATTCCCATCGCCAAAGAATGGGTTGCTCAGCGCTCACGGGCGCAGCGTATTGTCGGCATTCAACCAATAGACACGGTTGCCGCCGCCCAGCCGACCGCCCAGCCGACCGCCCAACCACCGACGATTTTAACCATTGATAATGATTGTGATAGTCGCCAAGCGATCGCTGAGTTGTTAAAGTCCGTTGGATTCAATGTTTTAGAAGCCAAGGACGGTAGGGCTGGCCTGACCCTAGCCAGGAAGCATCAACCTGACGTGGTAATCACTGAGCTTGAAATGACCGCAATGGACGGGCTCACCGTGGTAAAACAGCTTCGCGAAGATCCGACAACGGCTAATGTAACCAGTGTTGTTGCAAGTACCCATGTTTTTGAGCGCGATCGCGCTCAAAGCCTAGAAGCGGGAGCTAATTTCTTTTTGCCCAAACCCCTGGAAGCAGACCAGCTATTTGATATCTTACAAAAAAGTCTTCAGATAGACTGGGTGTATCAATCACCCCAATCCTCTGATGTAAGCCAGCCTAAAACTGAGCCAGGGCAAAGGTCAGCGTCCGCTAATAATGCTGAAAACAGTGAGGTGTTTACCCCAATAATACCCCCTAGCCAGGAAATATTAAGGAAACTCCATCACCTCTCAATGATGGGAGATCTCAACGGGTTAGGGGGAATTCTAGATCGCATTGAGGTAGAAAATGCGGAACTTCAGAGCTTTAATGCCGAGCTTAGAGCCCTTATCAGTCAGTTCCAAACCAAAAAAATCAGAGAATTTATCAAGTCATTTATCCCTTCACAGCCATGATAAATACTCCGCCTAATCCAGTTCGGATATTGTTGGTAGATGACACCCCAACCAATTTGGTGGTCCTTTCAGAATCTATTCAGGATCAGGGCTGGGTAATCCTATTCGCCACCGACGGAGAAACTGCGATTGAGCAGGCGGAATATGCAAACCCTGATTTAATTTTGCTAGACGTCATGATGCCAGGCATTGATGGCTTTGAAACGTGTCAACGGTTAAAGTCCAGCGAACTGACCGCTGAGATTCCGATTATTTTTATGACGGCGCTTTCAGATACCGTCGATAAGGTAAAAGGCCTCAACCTAGGCGCGGTAGATTACATTACAAAACCTTTTCAACAAGAAGAAGTCATAGCCCGTGTCGGGATGCAGCTTCGGTTACACACAATGAACCGACAGCTAGAACACAAAAATCAGCTATTGAATCAAAAAATAGCTGAACAAGTTAAAACAGAAGCTGCGCTACAACAACTAACCGAAGAACTCGAGCAGCGAGTACAAACACGGACTACTGAGCTGAGCGAAGTCGTAGAAAATCTTAAGCAAGCCCAAGTGCACTTAGTGCAAAGTGAAAAAATGTCCTCTTTAGGTCAAATGGTTGCTGGGATTGCCCATGAAATCAACAATCCTGTAAATTTTATTTATGGAAATTTACGGCCCGCACAAGACTACTTCAAAGAGTTAATAGAGCTAGTTGAACATTATCAACAATGTTATCCCCAGCCTGACGGAGCGCTACAAGAACACTTAGCGGAGGTGGATCTCTCTTTCCTTAAAGAAGATACCTACAAGCTATTAGATTCGCTAAAAATTGGGGCCAATCGGATTCGGCAAATTGTACTTTCACTCCGAAACTTCTCCCGCTTAGATGAAGCCGATATCAAATCGGTAAACCTTCACGAGGGCATCGACAGTACGCTGCTAATTTTGCAACATAAACTACATGGAGCAACAGGAATTCACCCTGTAGAAGTGGTAAAAAACTACAGTGAAATAGGTGAGATAGAGTGCTTCCCTAGCCAGCTCAACCAGGTTTTTATGAATATTTTGGCGAATGCTGTAGATGCACTTGAAGAGCACGTCAAAGCACTAGACAAGCCAGAAGCTGAGTCATTTTTACCGGTTGTTAATATCAGTACTGAGCTCAGCTCAGACCAATACGCCATTATCAAGATCTCTGACAATGGCCCTGGGATTCCAGAGCACATTCGCACGCGGCTATTTGATCCCTTTTTCACCACTAAATCTGTTGGCAAGGGGACTGGGCTCGGGCTCTCTATCAGCCATCAGATTGTTGTTGATAAGCACCGTGGTGAAATTGAATGTGTTTCTGCCCCCGGAGAAGGAACCTGCTTTGTGATGAAAATTCCGCGATCACAAGCGATCGCAGCAACAACCTCTTCTTTATCCCAATAGCCTATTCACCTTCTAACCAGTACAGGACTTCTTCTTTTAGAACCTTGATATCTCGATAAAACTCTTGCTTAACGAACTGACCAATGGCATCAAAGGGGCTAAAAGAGCCACTGGCTTCCCATTGAACATCTTGAGCAATGGGGGTTGTATGGGTCCCTTTAATAATTCTGACAGAAGTTGTCCTGGGGAAACGATGCACGAGAACATCACTCAAAGGTCGGGTTTGATCAATCGTGTCATTGCGAAATTTGACGAGTAGGTTGTACGGCGTCTCATACTGCGCCTCAATGAGGGCAAGCGTTTCCCCAGGGCTAGGCGTAAATTCTAAACGGCGATCCAATTGCAAATCCGGCGCAAATTGCCTGGCTTGTGCAATGGCCTGATCGAGCAATGGAATGGATTTTCGGGCTGGAAAATTATTAAAAGAAATAAAAATGTTACCGTTGCGCTCAATAGATTGCTTGGTATTCAGCAAGCTGCCAATGAGTAGATGAACCTTGCAACCCATACTATGGCCCACGCCATAGATGGGTTGCGCCCGCAGTTCAGGACGTTTTTTGTTGAGATAGGCTAAGCCTTGCTCAAAGGTGATGAGCACTTCTTGTGCGATCGCGCCATGGTCAAACGTATTCACAAAAGGCGTCGCAATCACGGCATACCCTGCTTGGTACAGCGACTCTAGCAGCCAGCGGTAGGTAAGATGAGGCGCAGCGGCCACAAAAGCACCGCCCAGGAAGTGCACAATCGCCCGAGGGCGCTCAGGAACCAAGAACCAATTGCCAGAAACTTCTTGCCAGTACATAAGGGTCTAAAATGCAGTCGCCATACCGCCATATTCTAGTAACTTTGAGCCCTAACTCAGTTGGCTAAAATCTAGTATTGCGCTGGGACAAACCGCTATGGTATATTCATGCTCACTCTTATGAGTGATAGGGACGTATAGCTCAGTTGGTTAGAGCGCATCGTTGACATCGATGAGGTCCGCCGTTCGAGTCGGCGTACGTCCATTCCCTAAAATCCTTAGTATAACTGACGTTCAGCCATTCGTTCAGTTCGCTTTGAGGCGGAATATTTGCATCAGATTCGATAATATAGCATCAGATTCGATAAAGACTGGTGCAAAATTGGTGCAAAATTTATGGCTGCTAAGTCGAAGGCTAAAGCAGGGTCTGTAGTCGTTTTTGAGCGGAATCAGCTGCTTTCGCTCCGATGGTCTTGGCGCGGTAAGCGCTATCAGTTTAGTCCGAAGCTACAGGCAGATGTAATTGGTAAGGCTGCCGCTGAAATGAAAGCTCGGCAGATTGAAATTGATATGGCGACCGGGCAGTTTGACCCGACCCTTGCAAAGTACAAAGGGGAACTGGTGCAAGGTGTCAGACCAATGACTGGTCAGACACTACTGACGGAGTTTGCGGAAGCCAAGGCAAAATTGGTTGCTGTTGGTGTCTTTAGTTTTTCGCCATGTTTGAGCGCTCGTGTTTAGCATGATCCCGTTGAACGATGAGGAAGAAGACCGTCAGACAGCTTTGCTCATTTGGGAACGCGCCAATCTCATCAGATTTTCGCCGAAACTCTTCAAACAAGCGCTCAATCAAGTTAGAGGTGCGAATTCGAGAATGCAGTAGCTCATCGAACGGGTAAAAGCTGAAGGTCAATTCAAT
>JBCDAG010000187.1:0-13985 GCA_039186165.1 Cyanobacteria bacterium P01_F01_bin.53 | reverse complement strand
TTTTTGAGCGCTGCATCGTACTCTCGCCAGTTGCGAATTCGATACTGGGTTTTGACGGGTTTTTCTGACATGGGCGCGAAAGGAAGGGGGCTAGACACTATTATCGCAGCTAACTCATGTTCTTTATGCAACAACCCCACTTGAAACTAAAAAATTATGCTTAAGCAACGAGCTGTACCGTCAATTTCAAGCCCAGTGCCTTCGCAACTTTTGAAACCGTTGCAAAGGTCGGATTTCCCTCAGGCGATAGCGCCTTATACAAGCCTTCTCGACTCAGACCAGTCTCTCTAGAAAGCTGACTCATATTTTTGGCCCTGGCAATTACCCCCAAAGCATGAACAATCAATGCAGGATCACCCTCGGCTTCTTCCAGACAAGCCTCTAGGTAAAGCTGCATATCTTCTTCCGTTTGCAGATGTTCTGCGGAATCCCAACGAGTCGTTTTTAGTGTCATTTTCCTTGCTTCCATTATTCATCGAGTTGCTGGGCGAGACGTGTTGCTTTCGAAATATCAGCAGTTTGAGATCCTTTGTTACCACCTGAGAGAAGCACAACAACAACAGGACCACGCTGTACAAAATACAACCTGATATCCTGGACCATAGCGAATGCGAAGTTCGCTAACACCCTCTCCAACTGCTGTGACATCTCCAAAGTTGCCAATTGACAAACGATCAATTCGGGCTTGAACCCGTGCTTTGGCCCTACGGTCTCTCAATCCCTTAAACCATTTGACAAATATTTCCGTCTGACGAATTTCAAACATATGTCAACTGTAGTTCACACTTTAGCCCTCTAACAACTCCAAGTCGTCGAGGTATGAAACCTGCCAGTTGTCGCGTAATGTCTACGGGGTCACTAAAGGGCAGTAACGGCTCACTAGCGTTATCCTAGTAGGCGAATCGTAGCGCTTACTTTTATGTCTCACTCTATTTGTATTCTCGGTGGCGGCTTCGGTGGCCTTTACACCGCCCTCGCTCTCAGTAAGCTCGATTGGGGTGATGACCAGCCCGATATTACGTTGGTCGATAAGCGCGAGCAAATCACTGCGAGAATTACTGCGAAAAACCTTCAAGACCCACTGTCAAATTCAGTAATAATGCAACTAGTAGCCTAGCCACACCGTCAAGCCATGACAGCCGTCGAAAAGCTCCAACAGCTCATTCAAATCCTTCCAGAAAGCCAAATCAAAGAAGTTTTGCATTTCGCTGAATTCCTACACCAAAAACAGAGCTCCACACAACCTGATACCATTCCTGTTGGTACCCTTACGGGCCTTCGTGGCATAGCTAAACGCTCTGGCTCAGCCCCTACCGATGAGGAACTCCAAACAGAATACACAGACTATCTAGCCCAAAAATATCAGTGAGCCTGCATTTGAAAATTCTCATTGATACTAATATCGTCCTCGATCTACTTCTAGAACGCGAACCCTTTGTTGAAGATGCACTCTCCCTCTTTGCTCAAATTGAACGCGGTAAGCTAGAAGGCTATATCGCTGCAACCACTGTCACCAATATTTTCTATATCATCCGTAAATCTGAAGGTCGTGAAGTCGCTATGGCCGCCATCAATCGGATAATGGCGGGCCTACAATTCTGTGAGGTTAATCGCCAAACCGTCGAAGCAGCTCTCAACCTCGGTCTAACCGACTTTGAAGACAGCATTCAGCTCGCCTGTGCAACCCTTAATCAGCTAGATGGTCTGGTTACTCGCGATCTCAAAGACTTCATTGGAAGCAACCTCCCGGTTTACTCTCCTACAGAACTCTTAAACCAGCTCTAACCACAGAACATGGCAAGGGCAACGGCTCAAAACTAGCGTTATCCTAGTATGCGAATCGTAGCGCTTACTTTTATGTCCCATTCCATTTGCATTCTCGGTGGCGGCTTCGGTGGCCTTTACACCGCCCTCGCCCTCAGTAAGCTCGCTTGGGGTGATGAGCAGCCCGATATTACGTTGGTCGATAAGCGCGATCGCTTTGTCTTCGCCCCCCTTCTCTACGAGCTAGTCACCGGAGAACTGCAAACCTGGGAAATCGCCCCACCCTACGAAGAACTCCTCGCCAACACCGGCGTCCGCTTTCACCAAAGCGGTGTAGACAGCATTGATCTTGCCAGTCAAAAAGTATCCCTCTCCGATGGCGATACCCTCCCCTACGACCGCATCGTCCTCGCCCTCGGCGGCGAAACACCCATGGACATGGCCCCCGGCGTCGCCGAGCACGCCATTCCCTTCCGCACCCTAGACGATGCCTACCGCCTGAAAGAGCGTCTGCGCCAGCTAGAAGCCACGGACACCGATAAAATCCGTGTCGCAGTAGTCGGCGGCGGCTATAGCGGTGTAGAAATTGCCTGTAAAACCGCAGAGCGACTGGGCTCCCGAGGCAGAGTCCGCATCGTAGAACTTGCTGATAAAATCCTTCAAACCTCTCCAGGGTTCAACCAAAAAGCCGCCCAAAAAGCCCTCAGTGATAAAGACGTTTGGATCGACTACGAAACCACCGTCACCGAAGTCACCGCCGACACGATTTCCCTTAGCTACAAAGACAAAATTGATACCATTCCCGTCGATATTGTGTTGTGGACCGTGGGCAATAAAGTCAGCCCAGCCCTTGATGCACTTGATCTCCCCCGGAATGAGCGCAGACAGTTCACCATCGATCCCACTTTGCAAGTCACGAAGCACCCCTTAGTCTTTGCTCTGGGCGACCTAGCCGATGGCAAAGATGGTGATGGTAAAACCGTGCCGACCACTGCCCAGTCAGCCCTACAGCAAGCCGACTATGCCGCCTGGAATATCTGGGCCGGACTCACCGGCAGGCCCCTGCTCCCCTTCCGCTACCAGCACCTCGGTGAAATGATGACCCTAGGCACCGATAACGCTACCCTTTCAGGCCTCGGCGTCAAGCTAGAAGGCAACCTCGCCCACGTCGTTCGCCGCCTTACCTACCTCTATCGTATGCCCACACTAGACCACCAAATCCGCGTCGGTCTAAACTGGATTACCCAACCCCTTCAGGATCTGTTGGCCAACTCGGAAAAATAGAGGCCATGCCGGTGCAGCAACCATCAACGACCCAATCCTCCACGCCCCAACATCCCGTAAATCAGCACTCAGTAACTAGGCCAAAAGTCATCTTCCTCGATGCCTTTGGCACACTTTTTGGCGTCAAAGGCAGCGTTGGTGATCTCTATAGCAATTTGGCGCGTACAGCTCAGGTCATGACCGATCCGCAAGCGGTGAACCGAGCTTTTTACCAAAGCTTTGCAGCCTCTGAGCGCCTAGCCTTCCCCGGTGTTGATCCAGCGGCCATTCCAGAGCTGGAGTATCGCTGGTGGAAAGTTATTGTCGAAGACACGTTCGCACGGGTAGGCGCCCTAGAAAAATTCGATGACTTCGATACCTTCTATGCAGGGCTGTACGGCTACTTTGAAACGGCTGCACCCTGGCGTGTGTATCCCGATACCGTCTCCTCGCTCAAAAGGTGGCGCTCTATGGGCATTCAGCTGGGCGTTATCTCTAACTTTGATTCCCGTATTTATCGTGTCTTAGGTGTCCTAGGGCTGTCGCCTTATTTTCACTCCGTCACCATTTCTACAGAAGTGGGCGCTGCAAAGCCCGCTGCCAAAATTTTTCAAGTTGCCTTAGCCAAACATCGCTGCACAGCTTCTCAGGCCTGGCACATTGGCGATAGTGAGTCTGAAGACTATGCCGGTGCGAAGGCGTTGGGTATCCGCGCGATTTTAGTTGCGCGTTAGGCTGTATCGCATTGAGGTGCCGGAGCGAGATGCCGGATTGATGTGAATTAACTCTAAATAATCAATCGTTATTGATGAATTAGTGAATTAACTCTGAATAATCAACTGTTATTGATGGATTGATGATATTCAGTCTAATACTTATGTTTGGTTGTTAGGGTCTGTTGGCCTTAGCGGCCACTTTATCCTATGGTCTGTGAACAAAAGTTGATGATGCGGGAATATTACAGGGCAAAGCTTCTTTGTGCAGTCGGTGCTATGTTCTCCCGCCATTCTTTACTTCTTCTATTGAGTGCTTCCACTGCATTTTTGTCATCACCGGCGTTGGCTACTGGGAAAGGACCTGCGAGTCCTTCTCCAAAAGCTGCTCAGCCCAAAGCTGAAAATTTGGGTTTGGCCCAGACGATTGCACAAGTTAATTTTCCTGATTCTATTCCCTCGGACAGTTTGCCTTCGGAGCCCTTGCCGCCAGCAGATGTGACTCCCGATACCCGTCCGACCGAGCCACTCCCAGAAGCACCTATTCCACAGCTGCCGCCAGTGGAAGAACTCTTGGGTGATCCTGAAGGTACAAATACGCCTGAAGGCGTGACCAGCGGTAGTGACGAAACGTTTGAGGTTGACGGTATTCAGCTAGAGGGCAGCACGGTCTTTACCAATGAAGATTTTGCCGAGCTGTTTGCTGAGTACATTGGGCGACCGATTTCGTTTAATGAGCTGTTGCAACTGCGCTCAGCGGTGACTCAGCGTTATGTCGATGAAGGCTTTTTAACCTCTGGTGCGTTCATTCCGCCCCAAACCCTGGAGAACGGCATTGTGACCGTTCAGGTGATTGAAGGTGAAATCGAAGAAATTGAAATTGTTGGAACGCGTCGGTTGAAGCCTGGCTATATTCGTAGCCGTTTGGGGCTTGCCGCTAGGCCGCCGATTAATGCTGATAAGCTCCTCGAAGGTTTGCAGCGCCTACAGATTGATCCGCTGATTGAAACGGTCTCAGCCGACTTGCAGGCCGGAGTTCGGCCAGGCACCAGCATTTTACGGGTAGAGGTGACCGAAGCTGATTCGTTCGATGTGAGCCTAGGCTTGGATAATGGCCGCTCTCCGAACATTGGCAGTAACCGTCGCCGGATTGATATTTCAGAAGGTAATTTGTTTGGGATTGGCGATCGCGCTTACATTGGCTATGCCAACACCAACGGCAGCAACAGCGTAGACCTCAGCTACTCGGTTCCGGTGAGCCCGCACAACACGCGTATCAATCTTGAGGGCGGTATCTCAGAGAGCCGCGTGATTGACGATACTTTTGATGTGCTCGATATCAGCTCCGATGCCCATTACTACGAAGTGGGGATTACCCATCCCTTGCTCGAAAGCCCTACGCAGGAAGCCTTTCTCGGCTTGGCGCTATCCCATAAGCAAAACCAAACGCGGCTAGGAATTGATAATATCGGGCCGTTTCCACTCTCACCGGGCGCGGACGATAATGGTGAAACGCGGGTAACGGCCCTGCGATTTTCCCAGGGGTATACGCAGCGCTCTCAGAAGCAGGTATTGGCAGCTCGCTCCCAGTTCAACATTGGCTTGGACTTACTCAACGCGACTGATAATGACGGCAATGTGCCCGATAGTCAGTTCTTTTCCTGGCGTGGTCAGGGGCAGTGGGTTCGCTTACTGGGCCAAGATTCACTCTTTTTCTTGCGCAGCGATTTTCAGCTTGCCACCGATAGTCTACTCTCCTCCGAGCAGTTTGGTTTAGGTGGTCAGCAAAGTGTGCGCGGCTATCGGCAAGATGCGCTGTTGCGTGACAACGGAGCGTTACTGTCGGCTGAAGCGAGATTCCCCATTATTCGGTTCTCTGAAGAGAGCATCGTTCAAATTACACCATTCCTAGAAGCGGGTGCCGCCTGGAACCATACCGATACACCTGCCGGAAACAATGTTCTCGTTGGTACCGGATTTGGCTTGCTGTGGCAGCAAGGGGATGACCTGACCGCCCGTGTGGACTGGGGGATTCCGCTAGTCGATATTGATAGCACTAGCGATACCCTGCAAGACAGTGGAATTTACTTTTCAGTGCAATATAATCTGTTCTAGTGATCGCGACTGTTGCTTTGAATATTGGCGCCTAATATCTCCAGTAACGGCGTCCCTGTGTAAAAGCACCGACTGCAATCGTGACGATGCCAAAGTAATCCGGGCCTTGCACAAACAGTGTGGGAATGGCTCGAATCTGCGATTTCATCAGCAAGATTAAGAGAACACATGCTACTAATGCCCAAATGGTGTCAGCCCGCAGTGGGATTTGGCGAAAAAAGTTTAAGCTGACCACGATGGCGAGTGCGCCAATGCCAAAGGCTGCGGCGAGGCCTGCTAAGAGCCGCAACAGAGGTGTTCCTAAGACAATGCCTCTGGCCGTTGGACTGGCTTGCAAAGCAAAGATTAGGGCCACGTCAAGGGCCGTCGCAATCAAAATAGTCAGCCCTGCGCTCAGCAGCAGACTACGCCAGGGCAAATACTGAAGGGAACGAAAAGGATTAGCCATGGGCTTTAATGTACATGAGCTAATGTGAATTAGCTAGCCCACATGGATTAGTCAGCCCATATGAATTAGCCTGCAGCCCAATTGTTTTAGCCAAATTGTAATGCCTGTCCTCGGATATCGGTATCGATGTTGCCATGGTCGTACACGATTTGCCCGCCTACTAGGGTAATCACAGGCCAGCCAGTGAGTGTCCACCCTTCAAAGGGGCTCCAGCCACACTTAGTTTTCAGCTCTTCCCGTCGGACCGGGCGGTACGTGGCAAGGTCTACTAAAACGATGTCGGCATCGTAGCCGGGTTCGATCAGGCCTTTATTTGGAATGTTGTAAGCCTGGGCGACAGCGGTGGACATCCAGTGGGAAACCTGGGCAACGGAGCAGCGATTTTCTTTAGCTTGGGTGAGCATCAGGGGGAGGGCCGTTTCTATCCCTGGCATGCCAGCAGGAGCATGGGGGTATCCTTTTGACTTTTCCTCCAGCGTATGGGGAGCATGATTGCTGGCGATAAAGTCAATCACACCGTCGAGTAGGGCTTGCCACAGCAGCTCTCTGTCGCGCGGATACTTTAGGGGCGGATTTATTTGTGCCAGCGTGCCCATTTTTTCGTAGGCACTGATATCTAGTAAGAGGTGTTGGGGGGTGACTTCAGCGGTAACCCAGCTGGGCTTATCGCGTCTGAGAAGTTCGGCTTCTTCCCCGGTAGACAGATGCAAAATGTGCAAACGTCTCTGATGCTTTTTGGAAAAGTTCAGGGCCATTTGGGTGGCAATAAGGGCCGTTTCGTTGTCTTGTATTTTGCTGTGAGTAGCCGGGTCGGTTGTGCCTTCAAACTGTTTTTGACGCTCTAGGATGCGAGCTTGATGCTCAGCATGAATAGCGATTAGGCGATCGCCCACGGCAAAAATGGGTTCAATCGTCTCAGCGGTATCGACTGCAAGGGTGCTGTGGGCGGCTGAGGCCATGGCTATTTTGATGCCGCAGGTGGGGTTGGCTTCGTATAAGTCAGGCAAGTTGTCAGCCGTTGCGCCGATAAAAAATCCGTAGTTCACCAGGCTTTTCGACGCTGCGATCGCTAGCTTTTCACTCAAATTCGCCTGGCTTGTTGTTAGCGGCAGCGTATTGGGCATTTCTAAAAAAGACGTGACACCGCCTTTGGCACAGGCGCAGGTCGCGGTAAAGAGATCTTCCTTGTGTTCTAAACCCGGTTCGCGAAAGTGCACTTGGGGATCGATCACGCCAGGGAGAAGGGTTAACCCGTTTCCATCGATGAGTTGGGTGTTGGCGGGGGCTTCTAGCCGGGTGCCTACCGCAGTGATTTTTCCATCGGTGATCGCAACTTCTCTCGGTTCTATGTCCCCAGAGGGCAATAATACCTGGGCTCCCTGGATAATAATAGGGGACATCATAGATGCAGAATGCGTCATAGAGTGTGTATCTACACTGAGGTGTATGTTCAGTGTTTGTCTAGCTTCTCTGTCTGTCTAGCTTCCTAGAAGAGAGGGACGGTTTATTGGCGTCACGCCGGTTTTGTCATGATGTGACTAAACCTATTATGATTGAGGCCACTTATTCCCACGCGTACCGTCATTCATTGTTACTTGAGACAGTGTTAACTAAGGCTCCCAGCTAGTGGTCTCCAGTGACGAGTCATGCCGTCACTACATTCAGCAAATACAGCCAAGACTGTGGCCGTTAGCCTTTACACTGTGCTAGCGATACGTTTGCTAGAAATGTTATCTATTGGTGCATTATCAATACACAAGCTAGTCCATACAACCCGACTGCTCTCCTCTGCTAACTCACCCTCTTTGCTGAATCCACACCGTGTCTGACAAGCAACAAAATCCCTGGATTGAAGGGCTCCAAACCATTGGGCTCAGTATTGTGTTGGCCCTTGGCATTCGCCAATTTGTCGCAGAAGCGAGGTTTATTCCCTCGGGCTCGATGATTCCGACCCTACAAATTGATGATCGCTTAGTTGTCGAAAAAATTAGCTATCGATTCAATCCACCTAAGCGCGGCGACATCATTGTGTTTGAAGCACCTCAAGCAGCTTTAGATGCGGTGAAATCTTCAACCAAAGATGCCTATATTAAGCGGGTGATTGGTCTGCCCGGTGAAACGGTGGAAATTAAGGATGAAACCGTTTTTATTGATGGCACACCTTTAGAAGAAGAATATATCAACGCACCCCCGACCTATACATGGGGGCCAAAAACGGTGCCCGAAAATGAGTATTTAGTCCTGGGTGATAATCGTAATAGTAGTTCAGACGGCCACATTTGGGATTTTCTCCCCGATGACAACATTATTGGCCGAGCCGTGGTTCGTTTTTGGCCCCCTCGCCGTATTGGTGGTCTTGATTAGGGCCAAGGGTAAACCCATAACGGCTAGATTACTGGCTAGATAGTTGGGTCAACGTATCAATTGTCATACCTGTCGTCAGGAGATTGCTGCGCAATCGCTAGAGTTGAGTGGAACGCTTTTGGATGGAATGCTTTCTTGTTCTATCCCAATTTTTTGCGTTGATTCATTGTTGCGTGATTCATGACCGTGATGCCTACCAAACAGCCTGCTGATCAGCCTAATTTTTGGGTGGAAGCTATCCAAACGATCGGTTTAAGTATTGTGCTCGCCTTCGGTGTGCGTCAGTTTGTGGCAGAGGCCAGAGTGGTCCCTACGGGTTCTATGGAGCCTACGATCCAAATTAATGATCGTCTCGTCATTGAGAAAATCAGCTATCTGTTTCAGCAACCCCAGCGGGGTGACATTATTGTGTTTCAGGCCCCTGAAAAAGCGTTGGTGATTTCAGGCTCGATGACCAATGATGCGTATCTCAAGCGGGTGATTGGGTTGCCGGGTGAAACGGTTGAAGTGTCAGGTGGTCAGGTGTTTGTGAATGGTGAAGTGATCGCTGAGAACTATATCAAAGCACCCCCAAGCTATACCTGGGGGCCTGACGTCGTTCCTGACAATGAATATTTGGTGCTAGGCGATAACCGTAACGGTAGTTTGGATAGCCATGTCTGGGGTTCTTTGCCGGAATCTTCCATTATTGGCAAAGCGGCTGTCCGTTTCTGGCCACTGAACCGTGTGGGCGGCCTAGAGTAGATGGCCCTTACTTAGAGGTGAGAGACCCAAATCCTTGAGGCTTTGCCTTGAATTGGCTGTGATAAAAACGATGTATTGCTGGCTAGGGACTGTAGTGAATCCTCTCTGACCTGCCATGACACCTTTGGATCGAACAAGGTGATGTCGGCGGGTGCACCGATAGCAAGCTGAGGAGGGCGTAGGCTTAAGCAGTGGGCTGGGCCTGTCGTGAGGTATTTCCACAGCTGCGGCGGGCTCCATGTCCCAGGGGTAACGAAGGTTTCCCATAAAATCGGGAGGGCCAGCTCTAATCCAATGGCTCCGGGTGGTGTGGCGTCGAAGGCGACGGTTTTTTCTTCGTAAGTGTAAGGGCTGTGGTCGATGGCGATCGTATCAAGGGTCCCATCTACGATTCCCTCAATGAGTCCTTGCCGATCTGTTGGGGTACCTAAGGGTGGATCGTGGCGCAGATTCGGGTCGTACTGCCGCAAGTCATGGGTGTCAAACACCAGATGGTGCCAAGGGACACTGGCGCTAATGGGCAGACCGTCTGCTTTGGCCCGGCGAATGAGTTCTACACTGCGGGCTGTGGAGATGCGCATCAGGTGTACGGGGGTTTGAATTTCCGCGACGCATTCTAGGAGGGTGGTGAGTAGGGATGTTTCAGCGATCGCACTTACGCCCCTCAGTCCTAGCCTCAAGGCGTCTGCCCCTTCTCTGGCAACGCCATCGCCGCCGAGTTGAGGATCGTAGGGCCACAGTGCAATCGGCTTTTGTAGCGGTTGCGCGTATTCCAGCAATCGTCTGATGAGTACGGGACTCGTCAAGGGCTGGGAATCTGTGAATCCAATAGCGCCTGCTTGTGCTAATTCTGCCAGTTCACTAAGCTGAGCGCCTTTGGTGCCCAGTGTGATAGCGGCCCAAGGCATCACTTCAGCTTGGGAAATAGGATCTTGGGGAATAGGGCCGCTCTGCGGTTGCTGAGCTGAGCGTATAGTTGCGATCGCGCCAGCATTATCTACGGCTGGTTGTGTATTCGGCAGCAACCCCACACGGGTGAACCCGCCCGCGGCGGCGGCTTGCCGAAGGGACTGGAGGGTCTCCCGAGACTCATGGCCCGGCTCACCACTTTGACTGTACAAATCGATGAGGCCTGGTCCTAAAAATTGACCCTTGCCCTCAACGATCTCCACACCCTTAGGCTGCTCTGCCAGGGTGGGCGCAATGGCCGTAATATGACCATCTGTGATAAGCACATCTCCTTTACCGTCTGCGTCAACAGAGTCAGAAGCTTCAGCCGCAAGGCCAAGGAGATATGCCTGTTTAATTAGCGTTGCCATGTAAGTTACAAAGCCCCAGCAGCCGTATTATCAAAGATACTGCCCGATAGGTGAGTCGTGATATTGGCCGCACTTAAGACAGGCACGCTATCAGGTCCCGCATGATAGTCAATCACGCTTACGGCACCGTTCCCCTGCTTAAATTGCCAGAAGTTCTTAGGCCCTAACCCAAACACCTGGCACAAAATTGCTTTGTTAATCGCATCGTGGGCCACGACCATTACCACGGGCTGCTCACAGTCCTTTTTTTTGCCTTCACTATAGGTTTTGACGATATCACCCCAGCCTTTTTTCGCTCGTCGCCACACGTCATCTAGGTTTTCACCGCCTGGCATCTGCACCGTTTCTGGTTGGCTTTGCCACTTCTCGAGCATGCCTGGATAGCCCGATTCAATTTCAGTATCCAGCATGCCTTCCCACTCACCGTGGCTAATTTCCCACAGTTGTTCGGTGGTCTCTAAGGTCACGTTAGGATGATGTTTTAAAATGCCTTCAGCCGTTTCCTTCGGACGCTTCATCGAAGAACTCACCGCAGCATCAATGGTGATGACCTTAAGAAACTCCCCCGCTTGGGCCGCTTGCTTATGGCCATTGTCATTAAGTGAAATGTCGATTTGGCCTTGAAAGCGACCATCGCGGTTCCAGTTGGTTTCACCGTGGCGTACCAGAAGCAAGCGAGGCCCTTTGAACCGGCTGCGCTTTTTCGGAATGGGATCACCCAGGTGACTGGTTAAATTAAGGGATTCTAGCTGTGCGCCTTCTTCAAAGCTGCCTAAAAAGTTCAAGACATTAATCGCGCAGTTATCTTGGCCCATGCTGTTAAGGCTTTCTGGGCCTACACCAATGGCGGAGCCGACAAGCGCTCTATTAATAGCACTATGGCCGACGAGGAGAACGGTTTGTCCTGAATGCCCTTTTAGGACATGCTGCCAAAATTGAGTCGCCCGTTCCCAAATTTCGCGGACAGGGTAGAAATCAGTGGTAGTGCCATCGTCGCTGGGCACTGCCATCTTAAATTCGTTGGGATTGTGCCGCCAGGCTTTGTACGCGTCGGGGTAGTTGGTTTCGACATCGTAGAAGGACTTGTCTTCCCACAGCGGCAGGTTAATTTCTTTGATGCGATCAGTTACCTGAATATCAGGCAATGTGGTGCCGTTCTTTTTTAGGGTCTCGGTGATAATTTCGCAGGTGCGGTAGGCCCGTTTTAAGGGGCTTGCGTAGATGGCATCTGGGGTGAGCCCTTGGAGCATGGCACCGACTTTTTGGGCTTGTGCCTCGCCCAGCTCAGTGAGGACCGCATTGTCGTGGTGCCCTTGAATAATACGATTTAGGTTAGAGGTACTTTGACCGTGACGAACGATGATAACTCTGGTTTTCAACGGCTTTTGACCTCGCCAATGGATTGCCAGAGCTATCTTACACTGGCCATCTTAAGATAAGGCCATGGAACGGATAATTACTTACTCGCCGGCCTATACGCTAGTGCCGACCTACGAGTGTTTTAATCGCTGCACGTACTGCAACTTTCGCCGCAACCCAGGGACTGATGAGTGGATGACCTTAGCGGCTGCTCGAACTATTTTGCAGCGTCTCCAGTCTCAAGACGTGATCGAAATTTTGATTCTCAGTGGGGAAGTGCATCCCCGGAGTCCGCGGCGTGGTGAGTGGTTTGAGCGAATTTATCAGCTGTGTGAGCTGGCTTTAGAGCTGGGATTTTTGCCCCATACCAATGTGGGGCCACTCAGCTATACGGAAATGGAACAGCTGGGGCAGGTCAATGTGTCGATGGGGCTAATGGTGGAGCAGGTCACGCCTGTTTTATTAGAAACGGTGCACGCCCATGCGCCGAGTAAGCTGCCTGAGGTGCGGTTGCAGCAGCTGGAGTTTGCGGGGCAGTTAAAGATTCCGTTTACAACGGGGTTACTGTTGGGCTTGGGTGAAACGGTGGCGGATTGGGCGGAGAGTTTGAGGGCGATCGCGCAATCACACAGCCAGTGGCAGCATATTCAAGAAGTGATTTTGCAGCCCCATCAGCCAGGAGAGTCACAGGCAGAGAGGAGAGCCCCTTGTCATGGCGAAACGCTGTTGCAGGCTGTAAAAATCGCCCGTGAAATTTTGCCTGCTGAAATTACGATTCAAATTCCACCTAATCTGATTCGCTCAGATGACGCGTTACTCGCGTGTATTTTGGCCGGTGCCCACGACCTGGGTGGGATTGGGCCGATTGATGAGGTGAATCCCGACTATGGCCATCGCCATCGTGACGCGATGGCTGAGCTGATGACATCCCAAGGTTATTACTTGAGTCAGCGTCTGCCCGTTTATGCCAAGTACGATGGTTGGCTACCGGAGCGACTGCAAGCACCTGTGAAGAGGTGGCGATTGCATAGAAAATCTAGTCCTACAACCAAGGCTGGGCACGATTGATATCGGGTACCAAATGATCCGACGTGTAGCCAACAGCGTCTTTATCACTGGTAGCTCGGTACGGGGGCATCGGTCATGATCTCAAGGACTTTGTGCCACAGGAATGTTGCTGTAGCCAAGTTCGTTTGAGCGGTTTTGAGGATTTTTTAAATGGCGCTGAAGTCGGTCTTGTTGCCGCTGGAAGGGTGGTTGAAACTGTGGGTGCTTTGGTTATTGCTGATTGCTTTTCAAGGCTGGTTTTTGTACAGGCCGTTTGTTGATGGATGGCTACCGGGAATATATGCTTTGGCCGAGGTGTATAGCGCTGTTGGTGCTATTCCGATGGGGTTACTGTCGATAGGCTTTATCAGCTTTATACCTTTGCTTTTGGGTGTTCTGTTGGCAGTGTGCTTTTTGGGATGGTGGCGATGTAGTCAGCGCTATTGGCAATCGCTCGTGCGGGTTGTGCTATTACTGTTGCTCGTTGTCGGTGCGTTTGCCCCTACGCTTCAAGGCTTATCTGCTAGATCAAGCCTTACGATCGAGTCATGGAACCGAGTCTATCGAATGGCCTATGTATTAGACCGAATGACCTATGTATTAGACCGAATGACCTATGGTGGTTGGCCTATTGATATAAACTACGACCAGTTGTTGGTAATGGAGTGTAATCGAACTGGACAGCTATGCCGCACAGCCTATCAAGATTCAGCAGGTTTCGATAGTTTTCTACTGGAGTCTGGCAAAAATAGACTGTAATTGAAGGAAAGAGCCACACCATAGTAGATTCAGGCTAATAACCAAACCAGCCTGATAGTGTGACTCATGATAAAACTCATTATCCATCCG
>JBCDAG010000186.1:0-14028 GCA_039186165.1 Cyanobacteria bacterium P01_F01_bin.53 | reverse complement strand
TTTGGAGACAAGACCCTGTTCAAACAGCTTGACCAGGTCGCCAAAGACTACGAAGCTGCCACCGCCGCCAAAAAACTACTGGATGCCAGACGCCGCGCTGAACAGCAGCGTACGGATCAGCTCGACATGTTCGAGTTTCAAAGCAAGGAACTGGGCGAGGCCAATCTGGAAGCCCCCGACGAGCTAGAAAGCTTACAAATAGAGCACCATCGACTCAGCCACGGCGTGGAGCTTCAGCAGCAAAGCTATCAGGTATATCAAATACTGTACGAGAATGATGGCGGTGAGGCTTGCGCCGATATGCTCGGACAGGCCGAAAGCGTGCTGAGCGATATGCTGCGGTTCGACCCTCAGGTCAACCCCGTTTTAGAAATGGTCAGCGATGCCCTGGCCCAAGTTCAGGAAGCCGGTCGTCAAATTAATACGTACGGAGAAGGGCTTGAAACCGATCCTCAACGGCTAGAAGAAATTGATCAGCGCATGGCACAGCTCAAGCAGCTCTGCCGCAAATACAATCGAGAGCTGCCTGAACTCATTGAGTACTATCAGGGAATTCAGGCTTCACTAGCAGCACTCCATGGGGATGGACAATCCATTGATGACCTGGAAGCAACGTATCAAGCCAAGCAACAAGTGCTCATAGAGAGCTGCGACAAGCTCACCAAGCTCAGGGAAAAAGCCGCTAAAGCCCTTGAGAAAGGCATTGTCACTCAGCTCAAGCCCCTGGCCATGGAACGGGTAAAGTTCAAGGTTGAGATTGCCTCCCAACCCCCCACGGCCCATGGCGCAGATCTCATTTCCTTTCTGTTTAGCCCCAACCCTGGAGAGCCACTTCAGCCCCTGATCGAAATCGCCTCAGGCGGCGAAATGAGTCGTTTTTTGCTGGCGCTAAAGGCCTGTTTTTCACGGGTCGATCCCATTGGCACCATGGTGTTCGATGAAATTGACGTGGGGGTCTCGGGTCGGGTGGCTCAGGCGATCGCAGAAAAGCTATACTACCTAGGCCGCGAGCATCAAGTCCTGTGCGTGACCCACCAGCCCCTCGTCGCCGCCATGGCCGACGCGCACTATCACGTAGGCAAGCACGTTGTGACGTTGCCCACAGAGTTGCCAACAGGGACGAACGGTAAAGCCGCCAAAAAGAAAACGGCTAAAAGCAAAACGACCAAGGTCAAGAGCAAGATCACCGCGGCAGAATCAGAAGAAACCAAAGCAAGGGCTAAAATTGCGGCCCAGGTTGCTGCCGGAAACATGGCTACAGCAGAGATCAAATCTGCGGTGAAGTCCGCTGCCAGCGCAGATGGAGAAGAACGCACGATTGTTAAAGTGACACCGCTGGATGCCAAGGCTCGGCGGGAGGAATTGGCTCAGCTTGCGGGCGGGCGATCGCACACGGAGGCGATCGCCTTTGCCGACTCTTTGCTCCTGCAAGCAGAAACAATCCGCAAAGCAGGGTAATCCAAACCCATCAGGCCTTACTATAGGCTCTGTTTATTAAACATAAGGCTAAACGTAGTATCGATAAGATGCCCTGATTTCGACGCTCAGCGTGAGTGATCTCAGCACTAGCGTCGCTGTTCATTCCAACACAGAGACGCTAACGCATCCTCTGGTACACTCAGCCCCAAGAATAAAGACTGTAATTAAAGACTGCTCAAAACAAATCTGTTGACTTAATTTTTGTGACCACCTTGCTTAGCGCCTTTCTGAATCCCGCCGATCCCCTTCTCGGCCTCACAGAACATATGCATTGGTTAGCCGCAGCGGTGGAACCCGCCCTAGAAAACCAAGCCATTGAAGACAACCTGCGTCAGTTCTTGCTGGTGCTTTCCGTGTCCTTGGGTGTCGCCACTCTTTCGCGGGTTTTTAGCATCCTGCGCAACATTCCCTACACGTTGCTGCTGCTACTCGTAGGCCTCGGTCTTGCCGTCGTCGATGTCCGCCTGGTCAACCTTTCGCCTGAGCTTATTCTCTTCATATTCCTGCCGCCACTGCTCTTTGAAGCCGCCTGGAATATTCAATGGAACCGATTAAAAAGTGACTTTGTCCCGATTCTTCTCTACGCCGTATTAGGCGTCGTTATCTGCGTATTGGGCTTAGTATTTGGCCTACAGCAGTTTGCAGGCGCATCCCTCGCCACTGCCCTGCTCGTCGGTGCTAGCCTTTCGGCCACTGATCCCGTATCCGTCACCGCTCTATTTCGGGAACTCGGCGTCGACAAGCGACTCACCACCCTGATGGAAGGCGAGAGCCTCTTTAACGATGGCGTTGCCGTTGTCGCCTTCAACTTACTGCTGGGTATCGCCCTCGGATTAGAGAAATTCCACGGATCAGTCACCATCGCCCGATTCGGCCTGTTTGTGGGCTTGGGCATCAGCCTAGGTGGACTCATCGGGTTCGGCATTTCCTTCCTCACCCAACGATTTGATATCCCGCTTGTAGAGCAGTCTCTCACCCTAGTCTCCGCCTACGGCACCTATATCGTGGCAGAAGAACTGGGCGGCTCAGGCGTTATCGCCGTTGTCACCACCGGCCTTATCCTCGGCAACTTTGGCTCACGCATCGGCATGAACCCTCGAACGCGCCTAGTCGTGTCCGAGTTTTGGGAGTTTCTAGCATTTTTTGTCAATTCCATCGTCTTCCTGCTCATTGGCGACCAGGTTCGCTTCCAGTCACTCATTGACAACGGCGGCACTATTTTCATTGCTATCGGTATTATCATCGTCGCCCGTGCCGTCAGCGTCTTTGGCCTAGGCACCTTCAGCAACCTGATTACCAAGGGCGAAAATATCTCCCTACCCGGCCAAACCGTGCTCTGGTGGGGCGGACTGCGGGGCTCTGTATCTGTCGCCCTAGCCCTAAGCGTGCCTGAATCTTTGGCCCAGCGGGAAGAAATCATCGCCGTCGTCTTTGGCGTCATGCTCTTTACTCTCCTTGTCCAAGGACTCACCACTCAGCCCTTACTGTCCTGGCTAGATCTTCTGGGTGACCAACCCACGCGCCAAAAGTACACCCAGCTTGTCGCCCATAGGGTCGCGCTCAATCGTGTCCTCGACCGGCTCAAAGAACTCATTGAGCGGCAGGAAGTCGACGAAGAATTTGCCCGGTATCAAATCGCCCTGGTAGAAGGCCAGCTAGAAGAGCTGCAAGAAGATCTCGCCAAACTTCAACGCTCGAACCCAGAAGTGCTGGCCTACGCCGCCGAACAAATTCGCGAAGAGCTGCTCGCCATAGAATCGGATACCTATGCAGAATTTATCCGAGCAGGCCAGCTCAAAGATGAGCTCGCACCCTTATTACAAGGCGTTCTGCCGAAAGAAAACCCAGCATAACCCGTGCCCCTTATGTCCTTGATGTATCTGTGAGTAGAAGGAGGCACAAGCACTGCAAGGTAAGCCAAGGCTAAGGATTTAGAGATTAGTCCTGACTTTCTAACATCTCTCGCTCAAGCTTCAGTCGCTTTTCCAAGTTTTGAATCTCATCGCGCCGAGCAGCCGTCTCCAATGCTCTGCGGCGAACCTCTTGGCTTTGCAAGGTGAGTGACTGTCGCCATTTTTCCGCACGATCTAGCTCTTCTTCTAGAGCTTGAGGCGTCAGCCCTAGGGTTAAATACTCAGAGACAAAGTCCACAACCCACTCAGTGGCGTCTTTTAGGTTCGTCACCTGATCATCGTCATCGAGATCTAGCAGCACTAAGACTTGCTCATTAAAGGAAACCGCCTGAGGAGTAGATACCTTGCGACAGGGTGTAATAGGCTCCCACGTATGCTCACGTGTATTGACTGCCAACAGTTCGAGCTGTGTGCCGTCTGCAGAGGATTTGGAATGAACCTTTGCTAAATGCTGCATTGGGTGCGTAAACGATAAAAGATGCGTAGTAAAGAAGCTAAAACTCTGGACAATTAAAAGGAAAGCGTTACATATCAAGATACATTGCCTGATACGTAAAACAGCCTAACCTATAACTTTGCCAGCCAAATCTTTAAAGGGATAACCGGGTGCGCTTTTTAGAAATACCTATCCAAAACACCCGCTCCCTATACTATTCCTCAAAAGTGCAGCAAAATTTACTCTCCCATTATCCACCAAAAGATCATCACTGCTCAGATGCTTCACGCCACTGCTCAGATGCTTCACGCTCTATAAAAGCAAAGGTCTGACTGAAAAGAATTTCATCAACCCATGTAATCCATCCGAAATCGGCTCATCCCAATGTGATGAAAGTAATTGATATAGAGCAAATCAGCAGCAGCGGCCATAGGATTCACCGCACTCACCGGCCTAAAACCATCCAACAGGAATGAGCTTCATCAAAATTTTTCTTAAAATTCATAGGCCAATCAGACAAAAAACTATTATTGTAAAAAGATTCTGTAAATAATAAGCTCCAGCAATAGTCAGACCGTGCTATCACTGATATAGAAAAAAATCTAAAATAGCGAACCAATTGCTCGCTTTGTCCGTCTATACAAATACTTAGGCTGCTAGAGGGTACATACTCTCTGAAAAAATCCTTGAGAATGACCAGTTTCCCAACCTAATTCTCAAAAGATTATGTCGTGAAGGGCTACTCCTATGGTTTGCAAATGCCTATATTTTCCTAGTCATTTGCTGACCGCCACTTGCCAACTGTAGGTGCCCCAAAATACGGGGAAATGCCTTCACAGATAAACCCCTGCAAGTTAGTCGTAGCATCTGTATCATCAGCCGCCTTCATATGAGTCCTGATTCATCTTTCACGACCTTATAAAGGGCTACTTTATTCTTTTTTCGCCGATGGCGAGGGTCCAAAGCACATCATGCTACCCGATTCTATCTCTAAAATTCTGTGCTCTAAGCAATCAGGTCGTCTTAAGAAATCAAATACAATGCGCCCAGGCGGCTTCGGAAGTCCGCAGGCTGGAGCACCACACGTTCGAAAGTTGCAAAGGATGACTCAAACCCAAACGAGTCCTTCGGCAAGTACTGCATGCGAGCCCCTTTCATCTGAGGTAATTATGCCCGCCGCCGAATTTGATCCACAATTGCCTGACAACCTGCCGAATAGCAGACCTAGCGATAAGGAATCTATCGAAGATGAGCTATCAGGACACACTTTTTCACAGGCTGAAAAGTTTGAATTGTTGAGCGCTTACTTAGATGATGAGGTCTCTGAACAAGAAAGATACCTGGTGGCAAATTGGCTGGCCTATGATGTGCAGCTACAAAAGTACTACCAAAATCAGCTCAAGATTCGTCAGGCCATCAGAGGCCTAGGCGCAGGCGCTTTTAGCGTTGCGACCGATTCAGCGGCTTCAGAGCCCAAATTAGAAGCCGCCCCTGAATTAGACGAATGCCCAATCAAGGAACTCTCTTCACAAGAGGTGTCTTTGAATGTATTCTCGCCCTTGAGCTTATTAGGGAACCGTTCACTAGGCTTTAATAGCCAACTGGCAATCTCAGACGCTTTGGCACAGTCTTCGGCACAAGTGCCCCATTGGAAAAAAGGATTACTGGTAATTGTTGCAGCGCTAGGGGCAACTGTCGTCACCCTGCTCAACAACACCCAAACAGAAAGGCGGCGTCCGGCTAATTTGAACCGTTTTCGAGAACTCAGCAGCCAATCGTTTCAAGGGCAGACTCTCAAAGGTCAGCTTCCGTAAACCCTGCTCTAGGGACTCTGAAGAAAACTTAAGTTATGAAGCTTAAGTTTTGGCTTTATTATCCGTCTGACTTCTCAGCTTTATTATCCGTCTGACTTCTCAATCGTCTGACGAATTTTATTCAAATCGATGTAGCGATCGGTCACGTTCCTCAGTTCACGGGCAATCATACCCTCTGTAGAAACGACCGTGATGTGCGTGTTTTTTGAACGCAATAACTCAATGGCCCGTTCAAAGTCACCGTCACCACTTAGTAGAACGACCCGGTCATATTGTTCAACGGTATTGAACATATCCACAACGATCTCTATATCTAAGTTAGCTTTTTGCGAGTATCGACCAGAGGTGTCATCGTAATACTCTTTAAGGACCTTGGTTCGAACGGTGTACCCCAGACTAATGAGCGCATCGCGAAACCCGCGTTGGTCTTGGGGATCTTTAAGGCCGGTGTACCAAAAAGCATTAACTAAAGAAAGGCCATCTGTTTCATTCACAAAATGCTCTAGCACACGCTTAGGATCAAAGAACCAGCCATTTTTTTGCTGGGCATAGAACATGTTGTTGCCATCTACAAAAATAGAAAGGCGGTTAAGAGGAGAGGACACCATAACAGTTAATAGAATTAAGAATAATGAATGAGTAGAAAGAAGCCGCTACTGAAAAAGGTGGCTTGATAACCACTCAATACGCTTTCTAGGGCTGCTGGTCCTTTCCTTTGAGGATAAAAGTAATTTATAAACTAAATAAAATTGGAAAATAGAGTCCTGTCCACTTAGGTTGCCCGCCAAGAAGCATTGGCTCGCACGCACATTTAGAACAAGGTTTGGCATAAGGTGCGGCAAAGACACAATCAAGGTAGAACTTTAGGCTCAAAATCAGAAGGTTGAGTTTAATGGTGAACTTCAGGGATAAGAATGATGAACTCTCATCAGGGGATAAGGTACAAACCAAGGCACTCAACAAGCTGTTGCAAGCGGCACTTTATTCCTGATCAAGCTCTAGTAGAGCCGTATAGAGTTCGTAATTATCCTTTATCTTAGTCTCCTCTTTGCTTGTTTTAATTTGAGTTTCGCCTTTAGTTGGGTTGAGATGGAATTTGGGGTGCAATTTTGGCTGAGATGAAAACCTCAGCAAAGATGGAACTGTAATTGTATGGGACTGCAATTTTGAACGAATGAAGCACACAGTCACAACCACTATAAGTGAGATAGCCCCTAGCATAAGATAGCCATTCGGCTAGATAGCCATTCGACTAGACACTTAATGGAACTTCTAGAAATTAAAAGGACTATTTGACCATAACCATTTCGAACAAGAGTACTCTAATCCGTATAAATATTGAGATGGGGAGTATGTCATAGAAGCAAAAGCTCTAGAATGGGATGTAGATAAGCACACGCTCACAGGCACATTATAAGCGTTTTCCAGAAAGTTAAGTGCGTTTTGATACCACACTTGTAAAGACTTATTCCGGATTGCTCATGTAGCGTTACGTTGATTAATCCAGCGTAAATACCTCGACGAAACAAGGACTAACTTGCTGACGCCCATCCCAATATAGACCGCTGAGACCCACGCTGATATGTCTAAATCTGCACCCAAATCTTCTAGATTCAAGCCGACAGAGGATGCGACTGCAACGCTGACAACGAAGGATCGCTTCTCGACCTGGCAGCAAAATGCGATCGCAAAGCACTGGCGTTTTGCGATTTCAGCCGTTTGCAGTGCGATCGCAGCTACCGCCGTCGGGCTTGATTTGGGTATCGTCAACCTTTGGGAGCGTCAGGTTCAAGGCTTATTCTTTGAACTGCGTGGGCCAGTAGAGCCCCTAGAGGACATTGTGATTCTAGCGATTGATAAAGAATCACTGTCCCAGGGTCAGCATTACCGGGAAGATCCAGAAAGACACGCTGCACTCCAGCCCATCGAATCATGGCCTTGGCAACGACAGGCCTATGCCCAAGTCATTACTCGATTAATGGAATCAGGGGCCAAGGCTGTCGCCTTAGATGTTTTATTTTCAGCACCCAGCACCTATGGCCCCGCCGACGATGAAGCCTTTACCCAAGTGTTAGAACGCTATGGAAAAAATGTAGTCCTAGCCGCCGATTATAACTACAACGGTAACAAACAAGATCTTCGACAAGGCGAGCTCGTCCAGCCCTCACTGCCTCTCCAAAATTTTCAAGATACCGAGGCCAAAGTAGGTGCTATTAATTTTCGACTGGAGCACAACGGACAAATTCATCGGTTAGGTCAAGAGTTTTTAAGAGAGCTAGCCCTTTATGAGGCAGAACTATCGGGCTCAGCCTCAGCGACCTTCAATGACGAAGAAAAACCCAGGCTGAGCTTTGCTCAGGCCACTTTGCAGGCAGCTGGCATCGACTATAGCCCTAAAGCCCAGGAAAATATTTTTTTCCATGGACCGATGGAGACCTTCGAACATCGCCCCTTTTATTACGTCTTAGATAACGATCCATGGCGTAATCAGCTGAAGTCAGGTAAGTTTTTCAAGGACAAAATTGTCATCATTGGAACCACGGCAGTGGTACACCAAGATTTCCACGAAGCACCTTTCTCCCATAGCCTGCTCTATCCTACGCCGATGGCAGGGGTCGAAATACTGGCGAATACGGTCGCAACGCTGAAAGAAGACCTATCGCCTACAGCTCTCATTCAAAAACCCGCACTCAATGCACTGCTTGTTTTAGCGTTGGGTCTTGGGGTTGCGGGCCTGATGAATCTCAGCAACAAACCCTTCAGTAGAAGCCTGGTTGCCGTAGGGGGTATCAGTGCATGGGCGCTCATTAGCTACGGAGCCTTCATTGGCGGTCGCACCATTCTCATTACGGGCACGCCTTTGGTGGCGATCGCTAGTTTGGGGCTACTCGATTTTGGTGTTGGATTCACTGCTGACAGGCTCAAGCGCAAACGCCTGCGCACCACCTTGGCCCGCTATGCCACCTCTCCACTCGTGCAAGAAATCATTAGCCAGCAAGATGATTTCCAAGACTTATTAGACATTAATCGAGCCGATATTATTGGCAAGCTCTTGCGCGATCGCTATCGCATCGTCAAAATCCTTGGCGCAGGTGGCTTTGGGGAAACTTACCTGGCCCAAGACACCCTCCGCCCAGGCAGCCCGGTCTGTGTTGTCAAACAACTCAAAATTGTCAGCGATAACCCCAAGGCGCACCGCCTCGCACAGCGCCTATTCGAAGCAGAAGCTGCCGTCCTAGAAAAACTCGGAGAACATGGCCAAATCCCTCGACTGTTGGCCTATTTCGACGTTCAACAGTCGTTCTATCTTGTCCAAGAAATGGTAGAAGGCAAACTCCTGCGCAATGTGCTCTCTAGAAGTCGCCCAATGTCCCAACGGGCCGTCGTCAACATGCTGCGCGACCTACTGCCCGTGATCAGTTTTGTCCACTCTAAGGGCGTCATTCATCGAGATATCAAACCCTCCAACATTATCCGCCGAGCCTCGGACAAACGCTATGTGCTGATCGACTTTGGTGCCGTCAAAACCATTTCCAATAAACTCCTAGATACCAACACACAAATCACGTCTACGGTAGGCATCGGCACCCAAGGGTATATGCCCAGCGAACAATCAGCCGGGATGCCGACTGTTCGCAGCGACATCTATGCCCTGGGGATTACTGCCATCGAAGCCCTCACAGGCAGGCCCCCCCATGCCCTCAAACGCAGTGAAAATGGGGAAATTATCTGGTCCCACAACATCAAAGATATCTCTCCGGCGCTCTCTAAAATCATCAACACCATGGTGCGCTATGACTTCAATAAGCGATATCATTCGGCCCAAAGTGTACTGGAAGATATCAATCAGCTAGATGCCGCAACACTCACGGATGAACCTGCCACTGGGCTCACCTTCCAGCCAATCTCTGAAACCACCTATAACCAGGGAACTAGGCCGGGCGTCATCGAAACCAATCAAGAACTGGACAACACACAAATCTTGCCCAACAACTGGCCTAACGAATTGCAGACCCGAGAAGAGCTCCCACCAACAGTAGTCACCAGTGAGCCAACGGCTATTCCCGATGAACCAGAAAAGCCTTCGTAACAGAGTCTCCACAAAAAGTACAGAGGGCACAAATACCAAGACGCTCAGGCACCAAGGTGCTCAGCTCGTTTAAGTGAAGGCCTTAAAGCGCCTTAAAGCTAAATAGCCCCTAAACGACCAGCAAATTAGAACGATCACTTAGGTGCTATTTCATAACCTATGACAACTAGTTTGTAGGCCGATCATCGGTCGGGACCGGGTTGTCAGAGCCACTGGTGGCTGGACTACCTGGACTATCTGCACCATTCGTCGCTGGGTTATCAGAACCGTTTGTCGCTGGATTGTCGGCACCACCGTTCGTCGCTGGGTTATCAGCAGGTGTGTCAGCCGTATTAGGCGTCGTCACGTTAGGGGGCGTCACAGGCACATCCCCATTCCCATTTTCCCCATCACCCATATTGTTCATGGACTCGGTCATGGACTCGGTCATCTCAGTCATGGGCTCAGTCATCAAAGGGGCATCGACCACATCACTAACATCCAAGAAGTTTTCACCAACTGGCTCAATACTCTCTATCTCGGGCACCGTTTCTGTCTCTGGGATAATCAGTGCATCAGTAGGAGGCACTATCTCTTCTGGAGCTGCCGCCTCGGGCACAACCTCAGCAGGTACTGTCTCTACGGGTACTGTCTCTGTCTCTACAGGTACTGTCTCTGCTTCTACAGGCACTGGCTCAGGAACAACCTCCTCCACCGAGGGTGTTTCCTCTCCATCATCAATAATCAGCGGGTTCTCAGGCTGACCTGCTGGTGATTGTGCATCACCAGGAACGATAACCTCAACAGGACCCTCAGTGACTCCGGCATTTGAGGTATCTGGACTTCCACCATCTGCAGATCCAGCGTCAGGAGATTCACTCGTAGGGTCTTCCACTGGCTCCGCCGGAGTAGACACATTCTCACCATCAGTAACAGCCCCACCGGTTACATCCGGATTTTCATCTCCTGATGAACCATCTGTAGGAGCGGCATCTGTAGGCGCGGTGTCATCAGGCGGCGTTTGGGCATCATCGACAGAGCCGCCACCGACAGGGTCGCCCTCTTCAGAACCACCTTCGCCTGGGGTCTCATCAGGCGTTGAGCCCTCGGTCCCACCCATCTCTTCATCAGGTTTTTCTTCTTCCATAGGCTCTTCTTCCATAATGGCGGTGGGTGCCAACAATGGATTATTTGTGCCTGGCGTATCACCGATTGTGCCAGAGCCTGTTCCGCCTGCAGATGGACCGACGGGTGAAGTGTCAGGGGTGTTACCTTCTGCAACAGGGGCTTCTGAATTAGCCCCCCCTGCACTAGCCTCTCCTGCATCAGCCTCCCCTGAACTGGAACCAGCGGCAGAATCTACACCAGGGGCAATATCAGGCTTGACATTGACGTCTTCGGTAACTGCCTCTTCAACAGGTAGGGACTCTTCAACAACAGAGTCTTCAGGGTCTGCTTCGCCATCCCCACCCTCCCCAGCAGAGGAGCCAACACTACCAGCATTAGTGGGCTTTTCAGGGTTTTCCGTAGACGCGGGTTGCTGAGATTCAAGGGAATTGCGATCTTCCTGATTCCCAGCAGCAGAATTTAGGTACTCATCTGCGGGCGTATTTTCAAACGGCAGAGGAGCCTCTTCTTCTAGGCCTTCATCAACAAAGTCGGTATCGGCATCGGGTAGGTCCGAATCACCCGTCGGATTAGCAGGGACTTCATCCGGCGCAGGAAGGCTAAATGAGCTGGGGTTTTCGATGACATTACCGCCATCTAAAGACGGTTTATTTGCGATCGCATCCCGAATTTCCTGACGTACTGCATCCAAAGCATCTGAGCCAGTGGAAGAAGAATCGTTCAGATAGTTAAAGCCCTCAGCCAGGCCACTACTCTGCCAAAACAGTTCACCATCGAACTGGTATAGCTGGGTAATTTGATCGCCTTCAATCACACCAATTTCATTAGCACGAAGCGCTTGCTGCTCTGAGCCATCTCGGTTAAAGAGCACCATCGGACCATCGGGGTTATCCGTGAGTGCGCCCACAATCGTCGTATTCGTTTCAGGGATATAGCGAACGAACAGCGCCGACCCCTGGATACCGGTCACCGCATTGGGCGTTTGAATGGTGCTTCGACCGCGCTCGGGGGGAATAAGCAAAAGGGCCGTGCCATTGGTTAGCTGAAAATTGCGGGTATTGGGCGTGAACCGAAACGTAGCCCGTTCCCCAATCCTTGCCAGAGAGCCATCATTAAAACGTAGCTCAGCGCGGGACGAGCGAGCTGTCCGCAGGGAATCACCAATCCCTAAAATATCTGAGATTCTGGCACGCCGAGCCCTTTGCTGACTAGGCACCAACTGAACACGATTACGTAGAAAATCGACCCGAGCCCACTCCAGGGCTTGCTCAGCACTCACGGGGCGCGGCATCAATAAAATGCTCAGACCACTAGCCAAAATGCTCAGACCACTAGCCAAACCAAGGGCCGCTGGCAGCGCTTTTGAGAGCACGCTTAGTAAAGCCCTAGACATGCGTCTTCGTTTGGAATGATACCCATTCATAAGTCGTAATACGTAAAAAAACTAGCCAGAAGGTCCTCATTATCAGTAGGATAAGCACATTAAAGAAAGTTTATGGTTAGTAAACTTTCTTGGGTACCTTCTGTGTGTATGTAGGTGAATCTGCCTGAAATATGTAGGGTAGATGCAGTGAAATTGGAGGTAGCGAGCCAAGAAATACCGACTTATGCGGATGTTCTTCGTTCTATATTCTATCCTTTCGTGATGGCAATAAAACTTCAAGATGACAATTAATGTTGGTGAACACCAATGGTGCATTAGTTCCATCAACGATGCTCTTCTTAATACATGAGCTTTAAAGGGCATCAGAACACATGGCTTTTTTTAAAATATTTTGATTGCATTTGCCTGATTACCGCTTACCCCCATTGATATAACTAGCATTAGTCCATACGGTCTTCCATGTATTTGCCCCCCTCCAACCCAGAAGCACCGCTAACGCCCCTGGTTGACAAGGTCGTTTTTTTTGTGAATAAGCAGGCTTCGACGGTTGGCCCTAGTTCTCCTCAGCCCTCTCCTGCTAAAGCGAGTCTGCTCACAGAGAGTGTCCTTAAGTTAGGCGTTGGCATCGGGAGCGTATTCAATGCATTTTATGGGACGCCAGCATTGGCAGCATCGTTCCCTGAAGACCTTAAAAAAAGTAATACTCAGCCAACCTCAACCGACCTTGGGCTACAGCTATCCCATCAGGAAAGCTCAACCTCAGCCTCAATAGCCCAGGCAATTCTCCCTTGGGAAATGACGACATCGCTGCTCAGGTCCCAAGACCGTAGGACAGCCCTAAGCCTACAACCGGCACCCTCCCTTGCAGACATGGGTGAGCTAACCCGCTTGCTCACTCAGCCACAACCACTCACGGGCAATCATCAGGCTCGACTGCTAGCCGTTCAGGGCAACTACTATCCAAAGTTTTCAGCCCAAACTGCCCCGGCTACAGCAAAACGGGCCTCCCAACCCAAAGCGCAATCTAAGCTTTCACCCATAGAGTCTGTCACCAGAACAGCCCTGATACGATCAGAGGAAGCCGCCAATCTTCTTCATCCAGATAGCAACCATGACCTATTGGACATTGCCACGCTAGCCCCTGAACTTAGTACACTAACAGCAATCGGCGATAGTGCATCAGGCAATAGCTTATCAACGGGTTATCAAGCACAAAATACACTCGAGCCAAATACACTCGAGCCAACACTCCCCAGTCAGGCGCCCCTCAGTCAGGAAAGCGATGCCTCGATAGAAACCTTAGAAAAAGAGGCTTTTATCACGATAGAAGAGGTTTCACTAAAGGACCAGCCCCCATCACAAGCGACATCATTAGGCGCAATACCAGAAGCAACACCATCAGAGGAGGAGCAAACTGACGCGGCAGTATTAAAACCAGTATTAAAAAACACGCCCTTACAAAGCAGAGCATTAGCAGCCGATGCGGCTGTTCCCTCAACAGCGCTTAAAAACGAAACAGACAGCACACTTGCTCAAGCACAGGACGAAGAAACGTCAGATCCGCTCTCAGAAAGGTTAGAGAGACTCCAAAGAGAAGCTCAGGCGGAGGAAAGCGGTGAACTGGATGATGAGCTGGGCACGCTGCGCATCCAACAAACCCGGGGACGTGCCAATGAAGAGCTGGGTGTTTTACGCCTTCTACAAACGGCCCAAGCCCCACCGCCACCGCCTAAGCCCCCGATTTCTTTCCTCACGGGTCGCTTAGGATTTTTTAGTTCTGAAAATGCTTTTCGCTCCAATCCTCG
>JBCDAG010000185.1:0-14034 GCA_039186165.1 Cyanobacteria bacterium P01_F01_bin.53 | reverse complement strand
GACAATACGGTGCGTCTGTGGGACCGGCAAGGTAACCCCATAGGCGAGCCGTTTGAAGGCCATACGGATTATGTCTCTTCAGTAGCCATGAGCCCGGATGGAAACACCATCGTCAGTGGCAGTGGGGACAATACGGTGCGTCTGTGGGACCGGCAAGGTAACCCCATAGGCGAGCCGTTTGAAGGCCATACGGGGCAGGTCTCTTCAGTAGCCATGAGCCCGGATGGCAACACCATCGTCAGTGGCAGTTGGGACAATACGGTGCGTCTCTGGGACTGGCAAGGTAACCCCATAGGCGAGCCGTTTGAAGGCCATACGAGTTTTGTCTCTTCAGTAGCCATGAGCCCGGATGGAAACACTATCGTCAGTGGCAGTGTGGACAATACGGTGCGATTGTGGCCAGCTTCTTGGAATGTATGGTTAGAGATTGCCTGTAATCGTCTCCGTTACCATCCCTTGTTGATGGAAACGCAAGATCCAGATTTTACTGAGATTGCAAATGATGCAAGAAATGCCTGTGCCCCCACTTGGAGTCTTTCTGCCGAAGAATCAAGTTGGCCTCCATAAATGTTGTTACCAGCATCTTTTCTTTATGGCATCTAACCAACCGAGTTTTGTTGGTTCAGGGTTCAGGGTTCACGAGAGAGTACAGATTTGAGGTGGGTACCATTTATGCTTTGTTGTTATTCTCTATTGAACAACAACAACCTTTAGCATCGGGAAATCTTGAGCCCGGTGCATTTTTATAGCGCATTACTGATTCAATCCGTTGCACTAAAAAGCACCTGACGGACTTTCCGTCAGGTGCCTTCACACTGTTGTTTTTATTTATGCAGCTACGGCTACATCGGAGAAATTGAAATCAACAACACCGAGGGTTTTCATATCATCAGCAGCTTTGTAATAAACAGAACGAATAAACGAATGCTCTGTTCTCAAGCGCTTAAATTCAGTTTCCCCATGCTCTCTCAAATATCCCAACAACTGATTCTGAGTTGCCGAAATTGGCCCAGCTGCCAGCCTTTCGTCACGAAGTGAAACAGTCATCAATCTCATAATTGGTACCACCTCTTTTGCGGCCCATATTCCCTAGGACCTTGTTCAATTTGTCGAGCATCATCATCATAGCGCTGGTGTACACATGTATTAGTAAAATCTTCCTCTCCGTAGTGCAAATTATCATTCCGGTCATGGGCACTTTGCAGCTGATCTTCGATATCGTCACCGCCGTCATTACTGGCATAGAACTCAACATCTGACTCAGACTCTGTATCACAGTAGCTGCCCGCCACATCATCGGCAGGCTTACCAAAAAAGGAGAATAAGCCCACTGCTAGAAGCCTCCGACCGTGTAACGCCAGGCGGTGCTGCCAATGTATTCAACGGCAAGCTCCGAGCTGCCACCGTTAATCGACCAGTACACAAAATCGCCATCTTCAGCGGTGGGATAACCCAGAATGCTCACCATCGCACCATGGGATTGAGGCATCGCAACGTGATGAAACAGCCGATTGAGTTGGTATTGGCTGAGGCCTGGCGCTGCTTGAAGGTAGCCATCGTAAGTGTGGTCGCGATGCGGATAGCTCACACCTGGGTCAAACCCTTGAGAGGCGATCGCACTACCGATGACATGGTGCGATCGCACTTCACCTGACAATCCGACCAGGGCGACGGCGATCACGCAAATTGCTGTTGTTTTCCCTCCCTTCATGACTTTTTGCTCCCCTGCAAACGCTGCTGACGCAAGGCATTTAGAGTTTGTTGCTTAGCGACTTCCTCAGTCTTGAACTGAGCAACAGCTTTCATTTGCCCTGCTGCTGCCCAGCTGGCTACCTCAGCCTGTGAGATGTTGGCATCTACTGCATTAAGCTGATCAATAAAGTCGGTAACATCGGCTAGCTCTAAAGCAAAATTCTGCTGCGATAGCTCCAGGCGGCTGGTGAGCGTGGCCAGAGTGCTGCCGACTTCAGCGGGCATGACCTCACAGTCAATAATGCCGACGGTGTTCCACTCGGAGGCATAGCGTTGCTTGGCATCGGCCACCCAGGCAGGCCGCTCTTTTTTATCGACCTGTGCGAACTCGGCAAAAAGTGTGTGGGCTAATTCTGTAAATCGGTCGCCATGCTTCAGCAGCTGTGCCGGTGCCACCTTTTCTAGCCATTTAAACCAGCGGGTGCGCACAGTCACACTTTTGACGTTGTGCGCATCAGCGATTTGCTGTGCGGTGTATGTGCTCTCAACGTGCGGCGATGCGTGCGCTGCTACGTCGTATGTTGTGCTATTCATTTAAACGAAGCCTTTACTTGTAGGGGTTTCAAGTGTGTGCAGTCACTGTGCGATCGCTCTCATTTCCACGTGCTAGCGATGTGCGGTGACTGTGCTGTTGGGGACTGTGCTATTGGGTATGGGGTTCCGCGCCGTGAGGTGGGTCGCGGCCCTTAATGCCAAAATAAATTAGTATCATTGTTCGCCGCGCTCCATCGCGGTGATGCCGTCAGTGGGATTCCAGCCCACTGACGGCCTTTTAGTCTTTAGCTGTTGTTTGAATCTGCTCGAAATCAGTAGCTAATTCCCTGGGCGTACATTTCAGAAAATCACACAGATCTGCAACCTGACTGAAGCTCAAGCTTGGTTGAGTTACTCCGGCTTCCCACATCTGTATTGCCCTGGCGGTCAGCCCTACAACCCTTGCAATTTGCTCTTGCGTATATCCAAGTTCTTTGCGTCTTGTCACAAATGGATGCCTATCTTTTTTCGCCATTGTACACGAATTCCTCTTCGTGAAGAACACTTCGTGTATAGTGGTAGGCGCGAAGTGTCCTTCGTGTTTAGTTGTCGGCATGGCGATTGCTTTTCCACGGCTGGCCATGTCGATACACCCAATACACCACAAAAACGGCACTAAAAAAGCGGCCTACCGTAGGCCGCTGCGATCACGTTTCTGCTGATTTTCAGCGATTAAGAGAGATTTTGGCAGCTGGCTCTTGTTTGCCATTGACTTTTGACCTTTTTTCAAATTCGCGAGTACTGCCGTTCTACTGGCGTTGATTCTCGCGATTGCACATGTGATCGCAGTCTCGTCCGTTTCCTCCTTTTCTAAAGCCTAAAACCGTTTCTGTAAAAGGACTACAGACAATTTGACGGGCCTTAGAAAAAGGAAGCGATCACCAGACCTAGTTTACCAAATTCCTTCAGGGAAGGTACCTAGTTCCGCCCCCTAAAAGGTGCTCAAACGCCCAATAAATAAGCCGTTAGCGACTCGCACTCACTAACGGCTTGGATGTGTAAAACAATACTGAGCCATATGATAGCTGACCCATTCCCACAAAGTCCACTCGGAATCCGACTCTGCGAAATATTTAGTTATAGATGGATGTCATTAGAAGGTGACATTGAAGACCAGGCCAACCCAAATTGGCGCACCATCAAAAACTATCCACTCAGGCCACGCAGCCTTTGGAAAAAATGGCAGGATGCCAAATCACTCGTTGGCGTTCGGTTCGGTGGGGAGACAGAATATGCCCTCATCGACATTGACCGAGGAAGTAAGCTTTGTAACATCGACGGCATTAACGCCATTAGAGATGCCCTCGAAACCATTGGCATATCTCGAACCATCCCGATCCGCTCCTCGTGGTCCGGTGGCCTACACCTCTACTGCCCGCTGCCTAACAAAGTCAAAACCTTTGACCTGGCCTGCGCCATTCGCTACGCCTTTGAGGCCCAGGAACTATATATAGAAGCCGGTCAGCTAGAAGTTTTTCCAAACACGAAAGCCTTTGCCAGTGGCAGGCTTGGTCAGTTCAGCGAGTACAACGGCCATCGGCTACCGCTTCAACCTGGCTCGGGCAGCTGCATGCTCAACGATGACTTACAGTCCATCGGCGCGGACCTTGGCCGCTTTTTTGCCAACTGGCGATTCTGCGCCAAGGCTCAGGACATGCCCGCGCTCCTCGATGCCATGACCTATGGCCGCGACCATCATCGCAAACGACCAAAATTGCGATCGCATCCCGTTGACGCCTGGCGCGATGAATGGGAACTGGATATCAACGAAGGCTGGACCGGTCCAAACCAAACCAATGGACTGCTCAGAGTTATATCAGGCTATGGCCGGGTTTTTCTGCGACTCGAAGGAGAAGAACTACACGAATTTGTTGTAGACACTGCCATCCATGCCCCTGGCTTTGAAGACTACTGCGCCCATCAATATGACATTGGCCGAAAAGCCGCCGCCTGGTGCTTAGCTGCCGAGCGCTATTACTGGCCCTTAGGAGAAGCACCCAAGAGAGACAAAACCGCCTTTGATATCAACACCGAGCGGGCAGAAGATGCCCAGGCCCGAATCAAGGCGGCGTATGAGTGGTTAAAGAAGACAGGAGAGTGGCCAGAAACAGTCACCGCCCAGCTCAAGGCACTGTCTCAAAAAGCCCGTACCAGTCTCAAGACTTTATACAAATATTCGCACCTTTGGAGGGCCATAAAAAGGTGTGTAATCTCCCAGCCCGAAGGCGATTCAAGCGATTCACTCCAGGTAATAGCAAATACCCCAGATCGCCCCAAACCCTTGTCAGAGGAGAGATTACACACCATCAGCCAAATTACTAAGGGTGTGACCATGACGGATGCTCCAAAAAGCGTTCACCCAGGGAAAGGGGATGGGGTCCGGGGAAGGGGAAAGGGTTTTCCACAGGCAGAACGGTGGTTGACATGATGGATGGCCCCCTATTTCAAGAACTGCTGACAGAGCTACGCTTACCGCCCCGTGACTTGAGCACCACCCTTGCTGAAATTCACTTTGCCTGTATCCAGTTAGAGCTGATTGAGCCCGGTGTGTGGTGGGACTTTGCCGATAGTCGCCCACGGCTCAGGCATCTCGCCGTTATCGATTGGATGGAGCGTTACCAGTTCGCCAAAATGGCCGACTTAACTCCAAAGGCCCTCACCGCTTTCAGAATTTCTCTCAACCGACGCATAGCCTTTTTTGATAGAGCATTACCCCATGCCACAGAACCGCTGGATCCCAACCACACTGCTAGCTAAAGAGCTAAGCGTCCGCCCAAAATACCTTCGAGAAAACCGGCTCAAACTGTTCAAAGCTGGCTATCACTACCGAGTGCTAAATCCCACCGCAGCCCGCCCCACCTACCGATGGAATCCGACCCGCTGCGCCGCGCTATTGGACAAGGCCACCAAAAAAGCTGCCAAAATTGAGGCCAGTCAACAAGCTGCTGTGGTTGGCCGTGGCACGCAGCTACCGTTTATCGATGGCGTCAAACCCTACGAAATCAAAAATTAGGTTTCGGAAAAGTTTTTGACCCCAATCCGCAAGGCTTAAGGGGGCATTGGCCGATCCTCCCGCTTGAGCAACAGGTCATAAACCCGCTGATGGTGACGCTTACTAATCCAACGCTGGTATGTCCTGTTATGAACATCAAGCGAGTGCCCCATTTGTTGGGCGCTCAGCGCATCAGGCCACCCATACTCAAGGGTGCGAACAGCCCAACAGTGCCGTAAATCGTAAGGTTTAAAAGGCAGCCTGGGCGATAGGTAATGCGTAACAGACCGCCCAATTGATTCGTTAGAACGGTCTAGATCGATAGGCGGCAGATGCTGATCATCTAGCCTCCACTGTTCGGCCCATTCGGGATAGCACGGCCATACCTCACGGTCACCCGTTTTTGTATTTTGCTGAACATACACCACCGGAAATTCAGTCAAATCGACCCTAAAACATTCGTGATTTCTTAGGCCGTATGCCGCCATCATGCCGTACACCCAGCGCCATTCAGGGTTGGTTAGGGAATCACGGCATTGTGCGATCGCAGCATCAGTGGGTAAGTTTCGCGGTTGAACCTTGCTCGGACTGTAATTACCGCGCAGCTGCGCCACATCCAATTCAACCCCAGCAAACTTAGCCAAAGCGCCCACGGCCATACAGGCACGCTGACGACTCTTAGTATTTGGTTTCGTTCTCAGGATCGCTGATTCCATCACCGCCGGTGTCAGCTCACTACTCACCGGCAAATGCTTTAAACCCTTTACATAGTCACCTTTCCAGGTCGTGACAGTGCCACCCTTAGCATTGATGTACCAGTGCTCGAATTTATCAATCCATTCTCCACAGTTACCTGGAGCCAAGGCCTTTACATCTATGTAGCGCCCCCAGTCAAATTCTTTACTAGCTAACAGCGCACCGACCAAACGGGCCTCTTTCGCCGCAGTTCTCAGCCCAGCAGGATTGGCTGGTAGCCTCAGAAAGATTCGCTGTTGATGGGGTCTGGTCGCTTTACCGTGAGGCTTGGCAGGTAACGTCCCTCTCAGATGCAATTTTCCAGAAAATTGCCCCACAGTTATGCCAACTCGCTGCCTACGCAATTGGGCGTTCACAGCATCGATTTTTTCTGAAATATCCAAGACTAAAATACGACCTAAAAAAAGGGTGGTAATCAGGGTTGATTAGGGTCAATCAAGGTTATTCAGACAATACCAGAATGCAGGCAAAACAAAGCCCCAACCGCTTTAGTAGCAGTCAGGGCAGAGTTTTTTATTAATACCCCCAAGGGAATTCGAATCCCTGTCGCCTCCGTGAAAGGGAGGTGTCCTAGGCCTCTAGACGATGGGGGCCTGCGCGTTTCAACAGTTATAAGAGTAGCCGCTTTTAGCACTACATGTCAAACCATTGAGGCATCTTGTTTCGGCTTACCTTTTCGCTAAAACCCTTAGCAAACAGGCAAACCAGGTGTCAAGGAATGTCTATTCAGGACTCAGAACTAGCACCTCTCAAAAATAGTCTCCCACAACACTTAGGAAAGACGATTGGAGTTGCGCAGGCGAATCAGCTGCCGTCGCATTTCAGGAGAAGCATCGCCAACATCTTGAAGCTGCTGAATAGCAACCTGGCTATCCAAAGCCTCTAGATACTCATCGCTCCCGTAGGCAAATGCATCGACGAGGGTCTCAACCAACTCATCTTGATTAGTCATCGTCAGCTGCTCTTCAATAATGCGGAACTTGAGGCGCACTTCACACTCATAGATTCCAACATCCTTATCAGGTAAAGCTTGGTTCGTTGAACTGTCCATATCTTAAAGTTGAGTTCCGCAGGCTATATAAATCTAAAGAATTCAGCAGACCCTTGAATTCAGCAATCTGAGCATTCGTTGGGTAATTAATCACTACTCAAAATTCAGACCATCTGAGTAACTATTGAATTCCCTTAATCTCTTTTGAGATAACACCTTAAGAAGTTGATATGAGAGGCTTTCTCCTACTTTCTAATAATCAATTCTGGTCAATAGATTGGGATCAGAAGACGACTGTCCTGCTTGACAATCAACGTTTTTATACTAAATTAGGCCTCGCTATCACGGACAGCTTTTCAGTCATTAAGATTGAAATTAGGACTAAATCAAAAAAAACTTAGGAAGGTCTCTTTGTTGTCTAAAACGAAGAACGCAAGAAGCGTTTAAGCCAATAATTATACAGATATTTTTTGATTTATTGATTCAATTCGACTCATCCAAAAACATTGGACATTTGAGACAAATAGTGTAGTCATTTTAGCCAATATGCAAAACGCCCACCATACAGGGATCTCCCACTTCCGAGTATCAATAAGAACACACCCATACTGTTAGGAGATTCAGTAAGCTAATTGGCTTACTGTTCGTAAAGTTATTGTAAATCCATTCCTGCGCTCCCAACACAATCGCCAGGAAAATCACGGTACCCATCGAGGAAGTCTTACGCTGGGAACGAAAACACCCACGCAAAAGCCAACGCCTGCAAGTGCCACACCTGAGACATTGAAAGTGCGATCATTAGGATTTCGCCAAGGCTGTGAAACATCTATAAAACTAGGTAAAGTAGGCTAAACTCCAAATACAGGAAGTAACACTACTGTCTTTCAACATCAGACTCAGGGACCTTCAGACCGAGTTCATACCGTCTCAGAGAGGATGGGCTCAGCAAGAACAGGCCCCCGGCATGGGGTAGCACTGAGGCACCAAAGACCAACAGCAATAATAAAGTTATGCCATCAGCTTTTCGGGAGGCCCCAGCATACTTATTCTCAGGGGCGATAATATATGAAAATCCTTTTCCACAGAGGTACGGGTCTCTGAGTATGAACCTCTTTGTTAGCAGTTTCCAAGTCTTTTCTACAGCTCTCTTGGAAAGCTTTTTCATGGGCATGGTGAGGAATTAATGCATTACCAAAAGTTGATATAGAATGATGGGCATTGCCAAGGTTAGAAGTGAGCAAGCGTGTGTCAAAAAAGTTTCGTGAGCGACCTAAGCCTCAACAACCAGACATCGAACCCCTCAATCGGGCGCAATTACTGGTTGCGATGGCAGCAACTGCCATCATCTTGCTGTTGATCGCACGCATATGGCAGTTCTTCGAACCTTTTCGCTTTCCTATTGCATTGGCTTTCCCAGATGCCGCGAAAGGTTTGTGCCTAGGCTTAGGAATTTCTGCCATCAGCGCTTTAATCTATAAAATATGGCCCGCTTATCGCCGCAGTGCTGATTTCTATTTAGCCTTTGTCCTTGCACCTTTGGTCCCCTCGGACTCTATTTGGATAGGGCTTTTACCAGGCATGAGTGAAGAGCTTTTATTTCGCGGCGTGATGTTGCCAGCGATTGGCCTTAATACAACGGGGTTAGTCGTTTCGAGCCTGTGCTTTGGGGTCTTGCACATGTCCAGCCACCAGCAATGGCCCTATGCTATTTGGGCCAGCGCCATTGGCTTACTTCTGGGCGGTAGCGCCTTAATGACAGGCAATTTATTAGTGCCGATTGTGGCCCATGTCACCACTAATTTTATTTCTAGCCTCTTTTGGAAGCTGCACCAGCAGCAGGCCCAAAATACGCCCTAATGCTCAACTAAGGGCACTT
The DNA here is from genome assembly GCA_039186165.1 of Cyanobacteria bacterium P01_F01_bin.53. Lineage (GTDB taxonomy): Bacteria > Cyanobacteriota > Cyanobacteriia > Phormidesmidales > Phormidesmidaceae > Phormidesmis. Next base: position 5,133 of record JBCDAG010000185.1, on the reverse strand, counting down.
GCTTCAGCACTGAGTAAGCCAAAAGAAGGCAACCCCGGCCTCTTCTCGCTCACTTGCCCCTATCACGCCCCATGTCTGCCAAAAAGAACACCCGCCAAAAGACATCCCAGACGAAAGCAAAAACAATCCCGATCAACCCAACCTTTGAAGGATTTACCGCCGCCGGGTTTGATTTTTTATCGGCCCTGGAAAACAACAATCAGCGGGAATGGTTTCAAGAAAATAAAAAACGCTATCACCAAAGTGTGCGAGATCCCTTTGTGGACTTTATTGAGGCACTGAGCTATCGATTAGAGGGCTCTGATCTCGATCTGCAGGGTAGCAAACAATCTGTGTTTCGAATCCATCGAGACACGCGATTTTCGAAGGATAAAACGCCCTATAAAGCCCATGCAGGTGGCGTACTCAGCTACAGTGGCACCAAAAAAGACCAGCGTGGCATCCTGTACATACAGTTTGCCAGTGACGGCGGTTTTATGACTGCTGGTTTTTATCAGCCGGAGAGCAAAGTACTGGGTGCAATACGAGAGGCAATCGCACAAAACCAAAAACAGTCCCTATCCATCACCCAAGCCCTCTCCGCCAAAAAATTACCGCTACAGGCAACAGCATCCCTAAAACGAATGCCCCGAGGATTTGAAGCCCATCAAGACGCTGAGGTGGCGAACCTTCTCAAAATGAAAGGTCACATCATGCGCCAAGACATTTCACCAGAGCAGTGGAAGCGTCCAGATATCGTCGAAACTGTGGCTCAATTCGCCCACGATACGCATCCCTGGATAGCCTTTGGTAGAGACGCGATTGCACAAATGAATGGCTAAACCTCACACCGAAATCTGACACCGAAACCTCACAGCGGCCTCCGTCAGGCAACGGAGCTTGGATGCAGGGTTGGGTTCTCAGCGGCGGATTGGTTCGCTGCGACGGCATCAGCGGCAGCACTCACAAGCGACAAGGCCTGTGCCACTACCTGTGCCCCTGCATCCGGCTTGCACGCACGCTCTGTGATGTAGCGCTTCCAAATGCGACTACCGGGCTGACCATGGAACAGGTGCATCATATGGCGAGTGATGCTGTTGAGCTTCAACCCCTGACTGGTCCACTGCTCGATGTAGGGAAGCATATCTTGAACAATTTGATGACGTGTTCGGGGTGGGGCCACTTCACCAAAAAAGTCTTGGTCAGCACGGGCAAATAAATAGGGATTGTCGTAAGCCGCACGACCAATCATGACGGCATCGACCGACGCGAGCTGGGCCTTAGCCTGTTCGAGGGTTTTGAAGCCGCCGTTAATTTCAATGTCCAGATGCGGAAAGTCTTGCTTCAGACGATGGACATCGCTGTAGCGTAGCGGTGGCACGGTGCGGTTGTCCTTGGGGCTCAGCCCTTGCAGCCAAGCTTTACGGGCATGGACACTAAAGCGGCGACAACCCGTTGCTGATACAACCTTTACGAAGTGGGCCATATCCTCATAGCGATCTAGGTCATCAATGCCGATTCGGTGTTTCACGCTAACGGGTAAAGGAGAGGCCGCCATCATCGCAGCCACGCCATCGGCCACGCGTTCGGGTTGGGCCATCAAGCAGGCCCCAAAGTTTCCGCTTTTGACGCGATCGCTCGGGCACCCCACATTCAAATTAATTTCGCTGTAGCCAAACTCAGCGGCTACGCGCGCGCAATGAGTCAACAGCTTAGGGTCATCTCCCCCGACCTGCAACACCAACGGATTCTCATCGGGGGTAAACCCCAACAGCTTTTCGGTATTCCCATACTGAATCGCCATGCTGGTCACCATTTCGGTGTACAGCAAAGTCCGCCGTGTAATCTGCCGCATAAAGTAGCGGTAGTGGCGATCGGTGCGATCCATCATGGGCGCAATGCTAAGCGGCAGCATAGTTTTCCCTCCGTTTTCTAACGGGTATTTGCTCGCGCGTATCTCTTCACCAGCCTTGCATCACCGGACCTTTTTGCAGTGGTACGCACACCCGCAAGCTACATCAACTATAGAACTTTCAAGCCTTGCATCACCGGACCTTTTTGCAGTGGTACGCACACCCGCAAGCTACATCAACTATAGAACTTTCAGCAAAATAACCATGAAATAACGGTAGCCGAACACCGTTCCGGTTTATACATTGAAGTCAGGACAAGCAACGTAAGAACTTGCAAACGTCTCTCTATGACTATCTATGACTGTTGAGGATTGGGGCATTTAGAAATTAGCCCAATCCCAAGGCCTGTATTGAACGCCTCAAACCGCATTATTGCTCATTTCATACTGAATCCAAGGTTCAGTATATTTCCCCTTTGCAAGTATTAAAAACGACACACTCATGACTGCTGAGTTAACGCCCGTCACATACCCAGATCTGCTCACCTATCATCTGCCGATTAGGGGTGTCGAGCTGATTAAGCAGTTTTCTGAATGCCATCTTCAAAGCTATCTCGCCCCAGGGGCAAAGGGATTGAATTCAACGGACCACACAACCAAGGGCACAGATATAGGAGATGATTTAACAACGCCTCAGCCTCCAACCTATTTGGCTGGCTGGGGAAGTCTCCGCCATAAAAATGGCAGGCCCTTTGCGGCTGGAGAGCAGCTTACCCAGGCTCAGGCGAATGAATTGTTATACATACAGCTCCAAGAAGTGGTACTCCCAACAGTTGCACAGCTGGCTGGCTGGCATGACCTGAACGAACATCAGCAAGGAGCACTGCTGAGCTTTGCCCATAGCTTGGGAGACGATCTATTTCCCTTATCGCCTCAACTGCCATTGGCAAGGGCAATGCGCGATCGCAGGCCATATTTAATCCCCGATATTTTAGAGAATTGCTACGGCTCAGGCACAACCCTCGCTATCGACCATCGCCGTAAGGCTGAAGCCGACCTCTTCCAGCTGGAAATACGTCGTGATAGCTACACCGTCATCAATCGGACTCGCCAGCTAGACATCGCCACCCCATTCCTCAAGGGTCAAGACGTGCAGGCACTACAACAAGCTCTAGTCCGTTATGGCTATGAGATAGAACCAGACAGCGTGTTTGGCCCCGTTACCCAATGGGCTGTCGAGAAGTTTCAGGCAGCGGCAGGGCTACCTATTAACGGCGTAGCAGATGTTCAAACTCAGCGCATTCTTCATGCTCGGGCACTCTACCTGAACGATCCTTACCTGATTGGGTCCGATGTGAGAGAGGTGCAATCTCAACTGAGCCGCATCGGTTATGACGTCAGAGTCGATGGCATTTTCGGCTTGCAAACTTGGCGTGCCGTGATTACGTTTCAGCAATACTTTGGTCTACCAGACAATGGCGTCGTCCAAGTGAAAACCCTTGCAAAGTTACTGTATCTACCCGTGCTAGCGATCGCCTCATAACCTGCAATTACCCTATGAGCTGTCAGCCAATATGTCAGCCGATAATTTCTAAACCACAGACTTTTCAGCAGCCACCAAATCCAGAGAGGACATTTCAAGGTCATCTATAAATTTCTGAGCCTGCTGGGGCTGTCCCCAAAGCACACGCTCACGCTTATAAATCACCATGCCCGGCAATGAGCCCTTCGGCTTATACACATTTTTAGGCTCGGTATACACCACTGGGACCTGTTCAGACTGGCGGGCCCGGCTATAGTAGGCCGCAAAACTGGCCGCTAGCTGTAGCGTTTCATCGCTGGGAACATCGCCCGCATCAAGCCTTAGCAAAACGTGACTCCCCGGAATTTCCTGGGCATGAAGCCAGAGATCGTAGTCGCTAGAGCGATTAAACGTGAGCTGCTCATTTTGACTATTGTTTCGACCAATCAGCAGTTCTAGTCCCTGTGGCATCAGATAGCGCCGAAAATCAATGGCATTTTTATCTTTAGAACGGCCGGACTGCTGACGCGATTTCTGGCCCGCTGCTGGCAGGCCTAGCTGGTAGCCCGTCGTATCTCGAAGGTAGTCTTGGGCAATGAGTTCACTGCGGGTTTCTTCAAGTGATCTTAAATCGGCCTCACCTTTGTAGGCAGGGACTTGCAGTAACGTTTCTTCCACCTGCTCTAGGTAGCTGATCTCAGCATTCACAGCCGCCAATAAGGGCAGCACTGCTGCGCGCGCCCGCTTAAGTTTTTGGTGCTTTTTATAGAGCACTTGAGCATTTTGTACCGCATTTTTTTCAGGATTCAACGGCAACACCACTGGAGCACCTGTCTCAAAATCAACCAGCTCAATTTGAGACATTCCCACTGTCCACTGGTGCAAGTTAGCCATTAGCAGATCCGCTTTTAAGCGGTAGTCCTCAGCCTTATCAGACTGCTGTAAGCGATTACCAAAAGTATTCGCCTTTTGACGCAGCTTACCCAACAGAACTTTCAGCCTTTGGGCAATGCGATGGTACAAACGGCGAAACTCTTCTTGGTTGAATTGGTAGCGGTAGTAACCATCCAGCAACGTTTGAACAGTCTCAGCAGGTTTGGCAATGCCAATGCCTAAAACGGTATAGGCTCCTAGCTGACCAGCCTGGGAACTTTTTGGGGAAGCTGCTAGCCAGCCCGGGGCAAATGACTCGCTCTCCAAGCACCTTAACCAGTTGCACCAATGCTGAAAAAGTTTTTGCCAGTCGGCCTCCGACAAATCACTGGTGACACTATCGGCAGGTAAACCAGCCGCCAAAATCAACTGAGCAGCCACGGATGAACTCACCCCGCTATGGGATTTGACCATCATTTTTTTGAGTTTGCCAGGGATAAGGGAAACGCGATCGCGCCAAGGTCCTATCTCTTCACCGAGAGTAGGCAACGTACCGCGAATAGCAGGCGGATGAACATAGGGCTTGCTGGTTTGAATCGGGCGTACGCTAGACTGCTGCTCACTTACCTGATGAGCAGCAGTGACAATTTGATTATCGGCCCCCGTCAATATCACGTTGCTGTATTTGCCCATAATTTCAACATATAGATGCCACAAGGCAGGCTCGTCCGGTCGCCGAGCGAATTGAAGGTCGAGGGCTCTTTCCCAAGGCGATAAAGGATGGATTTGGGTCAGGGCCAAACCGCCTAACTGATGCTTTAGCTGCTGAGAAAAGGTAAAGGTATCAGGACGCTTGGGTGGCGCCTCAGCCATGTGCAGGCGAGCAGCTTGGGGGTGCCAAGAAATT
>JBCDAG010000184.1:0-14036 GCA_039186165.1 Cyanobacteria bacterium P01_F01_bin.53 | reverse complement strand
TGCTACCTAAGTCAAGCGAGGTGAGCCCCGTCAGGGTGCTTAAAAAGGAACAATCTGAAATATTATTGCTACCTAATTCAAGCGAGGTGAGCCCCGTCAGGGTGCTTAAAAAGGAACAATCTGAAATATTATTTTCACCTAAGTCAAGCGAGGTGAGCCCCGTCAGGGTGCTTAAGAAGGAGTAGCTGCGTAACCTAACGCTGTATAGATATAAATACCTTAAATGGGTGAGTTCCTGTAAAGGAAAGTCCAGTAAAATATGGCTGGTCACGGGCTGTAAAAATAGCCCGCTGATGCTGCCATCCTTTGCCAGGGAATAGGCGTCTCGGATTATACGACGCTGTTTTTCACGCTGTTTTTCGTTACCCAGCACAGACAGTGCCTGGCCATGCTGCTCAAACCGCGCTTCAGTAATTTTTTCTAGGGGGCGACCCAAAAGCGCCCCGAGTTGATTAATCAGGTCAAGTTCAGCAGGGTTAGGGGGTGCCATGGGCTCAAGCATCACAAGATAAGGCAAGCTACCCATAGCTTACGGTCATCCTGCAAAAATATCTGGATGGCTTCAGCATATTTTCCAGTCATGGGCCACTATCCATGGGCCACTATCAGCGATGAAAAGTCCGGCTTCCCCACCGTTCCGCCTCAAACCGCGCCTCATGCCACGCGATTCCCCCTGCCCAGCGTTTGTGCACCCAGCCACCCCCTAGCTCACCTCCGTCAACCCCAGGGTTTTGAACACTTAACCCTGGGGTTGACCCAGCGCTCGGCCCATCCCACCGCGCAATACACTGATTCAGTCGTATGAACCTTTCGTTCAGCGTCGCGATCCTTTCGTTTAGCGTCGCGAACCTTTCATTCAGCGTCGCAATCCTTTTGTTCAGCGTCGCGAACCTTTCATTCAGCGTCGCGATCCGTTCGTTCGGCAGGGCAATACCTTGTTTCATCAATGCAAACCTTTCCTACCATAGATAAAACTCTTGCATTCAGCCCCTGATCCTTTCATTCGGTTTCGCGATCCGTTCGGTCAGCGATGCAACACCTTGTTTCACCAATAGGTATCCTTTTTCTCCCAATTTATTTATTTTTACGAGATTCCCCGGATAATCGCCTGCTATTTTGCCACTGACCTCGGGCAATCTGCCTTTAGAGACAGCCAACAACAAGCCCAAAGAGAGACAAACCTCCCTCCGCTTGTTGCGGTTATCACCACTATTTTATGTACACCTATCTAACGAGGTCATCTACTATGACTGCCGTAAACTTTTCCCGCCGCGTAGCGGTCAAAACCCTCAACAACGACCTTTCCGCCTACCATGGTCTGGGCACCATCACAGGCTACAAACCTAGCCGTAACGAAGCCTCTGCCAAAACCCTCAAAAGCGCCTACGATGCCATGATGGCCAAGCAAAAAAAAGAGACTGAACTCACCGCCATGGTGAAGTCAGCCGCCGATGCCGCCCGCCAGGCCGAAGTGAGCTTTCACGACGCCGTGCTCGCCATGAAAGAATCCGTACGCGGTCAGTTTGGCCCCAATAGCGACGAAGCCCAATCCGTCGGCTATAAGAAAAAGTCCGAATACAAGCGCCCCCGCCGTCGCAGCGCGTAAAAGCCTGGCTGACTGTCAGCCAAACAAAGTCGATACACCTGGATTAGCAGCCTGTAGGGAATGCCCTACGGGCTTTTTTATGGGCTTTTTTACGGGCTTTTTTACGGGCTTTTTTATCATTGCAGCCGATCGCTAGCTACCCGGCAACACACTCTTTGCGATCGGTTTGGTGGGGCTATCACGATGACCATTTGGTTGAGGTGAGCCAAAGTGTATCAACAGACACGCCAATTAGGAAAGAGTTTGTAATTTAATAAATTCAGCTTTAATTAATTAGCGGACTGAACTATTTAGGGCTGTTTGTGCAGGTTTGGCTGTGCTCTCTACAGCTACTTGTTCTAGACATCTAAGGGACTGTTTTATTAAGTAAAACCTTCATTGCCAGTCCATGCTGATAGGGGTTCCTATCTCCTCAGTTTTTACTCACCTTTACTCAATTTGTCCCAATCAAAAAGCTATGGGAATAGCCCAATATGTTCAATATATTTAGTTATTGAAAGAATTAGTTTTATAGAAAGAGAGATCCGGAATTATGCCCCTTATCCATGGATTAGTGCTGTGACTACTCAAACTAGCCTAGAGTCAGTGGCCACCACACCAACAGCTAGAATCAAAGACGCTGAAGAGCACCTGCTAACTTATCCGCAGCTTGTTTTGTGTGCGGTTGTTATCGGCATTGTTGGTGGACTAGTCGCTACTGTCTACTACTTCGTTTTGGAAACGATGATGCACGGGATGTGGCATACGCTTCCCGACTGGATTACGCCCCATTTTCCCAGTTGGCTCCCTACCACCAACTACGTGTGGATTGCAACAACCATAGGGGGCTTTTGCGTGGGCCTCGTGCTCTATTTTATGGGGTTGCCTGGCGAGATGGCTCAGGTGGTAGACAGCATTCACCAGCCGGGGCGAATAGACATTCGTAAATCACCGGCGATGGTGATTGCCTCACTGTTGGCCATTACCTCTGGAGGGAGCGCAGGCCCGGAAGCGCCCTTGGTGCAGGTAAATGGTAGCTTTGGTAGCTGGCTCGGTGAGCGTTTCCGGCTGAGTATGAACAATATCCGTGTATTGACATTTTGTGGGATGAGTGCGGCTCTGGGTGCTTTTTTTGGTGCTCCCATTGGTGCGGCACTTTTTGCCTTAGAGATTCCCCACAGGAGAGGATTGGAATACTATGAAGCCGTTGCTCCGGCGGTGATTTCAGCGATTTTCTCTTTCGCTGTTTTTAGAATCAGCACAGGCATTACCATCGGAGGCTTTTATCATTTTGAGTCTGTGCCAGCGTTAACACCGATGAATTTGTTAGAAGGTCTTATTCTAGGTGTGGTGGGCGCGGGCGTCGCGGTGATGTTCATCTATATTTTTCGCTGGATCGGTCGTTTGTTAGAGCCGTTAGAGCATTCTTTGATTGTCTTGGCGACCCTGGGTGGACTCTCCATTGGCATAATTGCCTTCTTCTTCCCACAGACTCTGTTTTTTAGTGAAGAACAAATTCATACTGTGATTGAGACGGGCTCTACCCTTGGCGTGACGATGCTATTGCTGATCGCCGTAGCCAAGATGTTTGCAATTAGCTTTACGCTGCACTCTGGCTTTCTGGGAGGCTTTATTTTTCCGCTGTTCTTTATTGGTGCGAATGTGGGTTTGGCCATTGCGATCGCAGTTCCTCAGGTTCATCCCACAGTCGGCATGGTTTGCCTGATGGCAGCGGTAAATGTGGCCGTCACCAAAACGCCTGTGAGCACTAGCATCATTCTCAGCGTACTGTCGGGTACGGCGATGCTGCCGGTGATTGTCATTTCTAGCTTTACGAGCTTTATTTTGACCGGGCAAATTGCCATGATTGGGACGCAGCGATCGCGCCAGCTAGATGAAGAGCGCCCCCAGCTATGGTCTCAAAGTGGCTTACTCGCAGGATTGCAACCCGTTAATCAATCTTCAACATAGAGGAGATGTCTAAGCTACCTACAGCGACTACAGTTCTAGCCCAGCTCGAAAGTTGTAATGCCAAAGATACGTCTTAAAGGCAGTGGTGGCGGCTCTTGGGTGTACATTCTGGCTGTTTCAAAGACACTGGTCATTTGGTATTTTTCCGCCAGTGCAACAGCCGCTGCATTAACCTCCGGAACATCCAGATAAAAAGGGCTGCCAGAGTCCACGTGTGACATCAGCTCAAGGAAAATGGCCTCGGCGTATTCAGCGGTATCTGCAAACAGAGGACCGATTTTGTATCCCTGTCGGCAGGGACGCAATACCCCATATCCCAACAGTATTGGCGCTTCGCTCTCGGTATAATTGGAAGTATGATTAGCAGTGCGATTTGAAACTAAGCCCACAGCTGTATGGTGGGGCGAGCCTATCCACCCTTCGAGAAAGGTAGAGCGTTCCGCTTGAAATATAGCGGTGTCGTAATCAAAAATAGCGTCCAATGAAATAGCGTCCAATGAAATGGAAGAGAGCATCACCGCATCTTCAGTAGATGAAGCCAGCTGAGAATTAGCGATTTTATCTGGCTTACTTATGCCTTCGTACCTGATGTTTCTGTGAGCCAGCTTAAAGCCGGATTTGATGTAGTTGTTCTGTTGTTCAACAACACCATCCAACCCAATGTTGCGACCGTTTAGATAATTGAGTCCGGCCTGCCACAGAGCCCAACCATACCCACGGCCCCTAAATTCTGGCCTAACGATATAAAATCCCAGAAATCCAAAGGTTTTGCCATATTTGACGACTGAAATGCTAGCAATGGGCTGATCTCCTAAAAAGCCCATCAAAAAGCCGTTAGGATCTGCCGCGTAAAAGTAATCAACATCATGAAGCCCTGGGTTCCATCCTTCAGCGGCTGCCCACTCCACCGCCACCGCTAGATTATCGCGGGTCATGGGCCTGATAGTGTAGGCAGTGTCCGTGTTTTGTTGACTGTTTTGAGTCGACGTCATTCGTTCGCGTCCTGAGGCATCAGGAGATTTTAGAAGCCTTTTCAGATAATATGCTGTATTAAGCATTGAGAGAAATCGCTCCCATGACTGCAAACTATCCTCGGGACATGATTGGCTACGGACAGCAACCGCTTCATCCTCAGTGGCCGAACCAAGCACAGCTAGCGCTTCAGTTTGTGATTAATTATGAAGAAGGAGGCGAGAATTGTGTGTTGCATGGGGATGCCGCTTCGGAGGCTTTTTTGTCTGAAATTATTGGGGCAGCGCCTTTGATGGGCGTACGCAATCTCAATATGGAATCAATATATGAATATGGCAGCCGGGCGGGCTTTTGGCGGCTACATCGATTATTTACTGAACGGCAGCTGCCATTGACCGTGTATGCGGTGGCGATGGCGCTAGAGAGAAATCCGGATGCGGGCAAGGCGATGGTAGAAGCCGGATGGGAAGTGGCTAGCCATGGCTATCGCTGGATTGATTATCAATATGTGGGAGAAGATGTGGAGCGATCGCACATCCAAAAAGCCATTGACATCCACACCCAGGTCATCGGCACTCGCCCCCTCGGCTTCTATCAGGGACGCCTGAGTCCCAACACCCGTCGCCTAGTTGTAGAAGAAGGTGGCTTTCTATACGATGCCGACAGCTACGCCGATGACCTCCCCTACTGGAATCGCGACTACGGCAAGCCACATCTGGTGATTCCCTACACCCTGGATAACAACGATATGCGATTCGCGACAGCTCAGGGGTTCAATTCAGGCGATCAGTTTTTTACTTACCTACGCGATGCTTTCGATGTGCTTTACGCAGAAGGAGAACAGTCTCCTAAAATGATGAGTGTGGGTCTGCACTGTCGCCTTTCTGGGCGACCTGGGAGAACCGCTGCGCTGGCTAGATTTTTAGACTATGTGCAGGGTCACGAAAAGGTTTGGATCTGTCGGCGCGTGGATATAGCAAGGCATTGGCATGATCATCATCGATAAGTTCTATTTGATTCTGTCTCTGATTTTCGATGCTTTTTTTCGATGCTTTGAGAGTGACTCACTACAAGTCTTTTCAGGAAAAGCCTCCTCAAGCGAGCTCAAGGGCTCGTTGAGCCCTTGAGCTCGCTTGAGGTCAATCGTAAAGAACAGAAGTGTGATCGCCATCTGACTAAACCGTCGCAAAGCCAATAAGGTAAGCCACCATCGGTGAGGCTTCTGCACCAAAAATAGCCTCAACATGGGCGACTAACCAGATGTACATAACAAAACTTTGAATGCCACTAAATCATTAGTTTCTACCACTTTTTGTACGGTAGAAACTTCCCACACATAATGACTTTCACGCGATCGCCCTTCGGATCTTCTTCTCTTTCCACATCAATCGAGAAATCAATCGCGCTCATAATGCCATCGCCAAACTTCTCATGCACCACGGCCTTCACCGGCATGCCATATACCTGCATAATCTCGTAAAAGCGATAAATCAGTGGATCTGTGGGCACCAGTGGGTCAAGCCCGCCCTTCACCGGGCACTCCGTGAGGGCCTCTGCATACGCGGGGCCGAGGTCAAGCAGCTCTACCATTTTTCCGGCTTCTTCTGCAGAAGCACTGGCCTGTCGGTAAAATACAGAAGCAATCCAAACCTCGTCGTAACCGAGCTTCTCTTCAAGATCAGCAAAGCTTAGTCCTTTCTCTTTTTTGGCAGCCAGCAGTTGAGACGTAATTTCTGAGATAGCCATACTACAGATTCCTCATTGGAAAAACAGTAAAAAATTAGTGAAAAATAGAGACCAAAATTAGCGAATTCGGGATTCTTCTACGGCCCTTGTTTCTCGGAACAAATGACGCTCCATCTCGGCTTTGAGGTCATGATAAGCCGGATGCTGGTCAATCGTTTCGCGGTTGCGAGACCGATCAAACGGCACTTCCAAAATCTCATCAACCCGTGCTGCGGGACCTCGGGTCATCATCACAATGCGGTCAGAAAGCAGCAGTGCCTCCTCAATACTATGGGTAATCATGATGACCGTTTTCCGCTGCTGCTCCCAAATCCGCTCCACCTCAGTCTGCAAAAATCCCCTGGTGAGCGCATCTAATGCGCCAAAAGGCTCATCCATCAGCAAAATTTGCGGATTAATCGCCAGCGCACGGGCAATGCCAACCCGCTGGCGCATTCCCCCTGAAAGCTCATGGGGATGTTTTTTTTCAGCACCTTCGAGCCCCACCAGCTGAATCTGCTCTTTGATGTTTCGAGTCATCTGCTTGGGCGATAGCTTCGGATACACCGTCTCCACCGCAAAGCGAATATTCTCCTCTACCGTCATCCAAGGCATGAGGGCATAGTTTTGAAACACCATTCCCCGATCAGGACCTGGCCCTTGAATCGGCTGCCCATTGAGCAAAATCTCTCCGCTGGTAATATCAGAGAGCCCTGCAATCATATTCAGCAGCGTCGACTTACCACAGCCCGAAGGCCCAATGATAGAGACAAAGGTATTGGGCTCAATATCAAGGGAGATATCTTCAATCGCCATGAAATCACGGCTGGTCTTCCGAGTCAGCTTACTGAAGATGTCTTTCTTCCCCGAAAAGACTTTCGTCACATTTCGGATAGATAGCTGAGCCGATGATGACATGGACTCAGGATCTGCCATGGGAGAGTCTGATAAGGAAGAGGGTGGGGATTGAGAAGACACGTTACCGTTAGCTAAAGAGCGAACTGAGTAGTTGAGAGAAGAGTGATTCACGTTTTACGACCAAACGCAACAAATCTTTCGAGGAACGCAAAAATGTTATCCAAAATGAGCCCGACCAAGCCAATAATAAAAATGGCAACCAAAATATTAGGGATATAGAGGTTGTTCCACTCATTCCAAATAAAGTAGCCAAGCCCGCTACCTAAAAGCATCTCAGCCGCCACAATCACCAGCCACGCAATCCCCATGCTAATGCGCAACCCAGCAATAATATTAGGCAGCGCGGCCGGAATAATGACCTTGAAGATGGTTCTTAACCGAGAGGCCCCTAAGGTTTTCGAGACATCCAAATACTCAGGATTGACGTTTGCCACCCCAAAAGCAGTGTTGATGAGTGTCGGCCAGATGCTGGAGATCAAGATGATGAAAACACCCGTTTTCTCGGAGTTTCTGAAGATGTAAAGGCCTAGGGGCAACCAGGCCAAGGGAGACACTGGCTTCAGGAGCTGAACATAGGGATTGAAGGCCTTGTAAGCAATCGGTGACATGCCGATTAGGATACCAATCGGGACGGCAATCAGTGAGGCCAGGATGTAGCCAATGGCCACACGACGCAAGCTAATTAACAGGTTCCACCCAATGCCTAGGTCATTGGGGCCATTGTCAAAGAAGGGGTTGGTGGTCCACCACCAGAGTTCTTTGAGGGTGGCAGAGGCGGTCGGCATGCCTTTGGCAAACAGCTTCAAGTTCGCCCCGACCTCCCAAAAGCCTAGAAATAAGACCAGAGAAATCAGAAAAAGCGCGATCGCCTTCGTATTGTCATTGACCCAGGGTGTTTTATCCTCAAGGTTATTAACAGCACCTATGTTTGGTTTACTCAGGGTCATCTATTGTTCACCTCAAGACTATATTTTGCTTAAGTTGTTGTACTTAAGTTCTCCCTTTAATCAGATTCCAGAGTTTACACACCGTATTTATCAATCTGTTCTTTGACATAAGCACCTGGATCTTGAGGATCAAACGTGTCGAACTCAAGCGTTTCGCTCCGATAAATATCCGAGGGTGGATTGAGTCCGACCTCTTCTGCAAGCTCTCTTGCAAGATCAGTCAAGAAGATATCCTTACCCACGGTGTCATAACTCTCATCCGTAATCTCTTCAGCAGCTTTGCCATCACCCTGAAGATCCCAACGCACCAGCTGAGAAGAAATCCAGTTAGCAAAACTCTGCCAAGGATACGGATCAAAGTCGATCCGGTCAGGGACATCTAGGGTATTACCCTGGCCATCATCAAAGCTTCCAGTAAGAACGGCCTCAACTACCTCAACCGGCTGGTTCAGGAAAGCTCTTTCAGAAATCGCCGACGCAATCTCTTTGCGGTTAGCCGGATCGCTAGCGTAGCCAGCCGCTTCAATAATTGACTTATTCAGCGCCCTGAAAGTATTGGGGTTGGCATCTATCCACTGGTCACTGGCTGCAAAGGCGCAACAAGGATGACCTGGCCAGAGTTCTTTTGTAAGCTTAAAGATAAAGCCAGCGTCTTCAAAGACAGCCCGCTGGTTGAACGGATCGGGCATGAGATAGGCGTCAATATCTCCAGCAACAAGCTGAGCAATACTATCTGGGGGTGGTACGGGGCGGATTTTAACGTCCACATCGGGGTCGATGCCGCCTGTGGCTAGGTAATAGCGCAGCAACAAGTTGTGCATCGAATAGGGGAAAGGTACACCAATCGTGAAGCCTTTGAAGTCGGCGGGGCCGTTGACCTTTCCTAGATACTTCTTGGCGACGGTAATGGCTTGGCCATTGATATTTTCAACACTAGCGAGCTTGACACCAAAGGCGGCTGAACCCAATCCCAGGGTCATCGCAATCGGCATGGGAGCCAGCATGTGATAGGCATCTAGTTCTCCGGCGATCGCAGAGTCTCTCACTGCGCCCCAGCTCGGCATCTTCACCACTTCTGCGTTGAACCCATACTTTTTATAAAAGCCCAAGGGTTCAGACATAATGATGGGCGTCGCACAGGTAATGGGAATAAACCCAATCTTCAAGTCTGTTTTCTCTAGGTTAGAAACATCCACTGGCGCAGCATCATCGGCTGTATCAGCGGGAATATCTTCTTTGCTACCACAGTTAGTGAGCGTTACCATCGCCGCGCCAATGGCCAAATTCCGCAAAAACTCTCGGCGACTAAACGCACTGTGTCGTCTGGTGTCGGCAAAAAACGCACCGGCCTGTGGTCCAAAGGCAGCTGCAAAAGCATTCTCTAGTCCGCCAGCTTCTCTAGCTAAGGCCAAGACTAACTTCTCGCGTTTAGGATCTCCTTTCCCTGCGGCCTTCAGCATCAGGGCTTTTCTAAGCTCATAGGCATTGACCTTATCGCCCGCGTACATCTGCTGGTCTTTGTAGAGGCCCATGCGGACGAGGTCACCGACCATGTCTTCTGGCTCGCTGGGCATTGTCTGGAGGAATTCCCAGTGGTCGCGGCTAAGATGGGCACCACCACAAATGATACAGGCCATCTCAAAGTCGGAGAGATTACCGCGCTCACTCGTAAGGTTATTCCAATCTGAACCACCCGGTTGAGTTGTTGACGATGTCGAAACCATGTGTTGCTCACCTAAAGCGTGTTGTAGGGCAATTTCCGTAAATATACCAAGCTGACGAGAGGAACAGATCGGACTATCTTTCGAGAAATTAGGACTTTTTAGTAGGACTCTCCTATTTCCAGCTTTATTTTGTTGTCGTTGTTACCGTTTTAGATAATCTCTCTGGCTTGTCTTTAGCGGCTTGTCTTTAGCGGCTTGTCTTTAGCGCCTTTGAAAGCCTGTTCCCCGGTTCGATGGTGCCCATACCATCAGCTCACCATGACTGCCGCCAGCGGCTAAATAGCGACCTTGAGGATGCCAGGCGATCGCAGAAAACCCTGCCTTCACACCCCATAGCGTTTGTTGCAACAACGCAGCCTTTTTCCACAGACACAGCTGCCCATCTTGCGCCGCTGACGCTAATAGCGGCTTAGTGGGGTGAAAGGCGATCGCCTCCACCGTACCCTTATGTTTCTCTAGCACTTTACTCTGCCAGTTCTTTCCCTGTCGCCGCCACACGGTTATCCCTTCCATGCAAGCTGCTGCAACCACCGGCACCTCATGCTCTGATGTCCGCGCCCAGGCCACCTGCCGCACTTTGCCTGGAAACCCCTGCATCAACCACGGCGGCGGATTTCCCAAACTCACGACTGTCAGCGTTCTATCCAAATTTCCAGATGCCAAATACGCCCCATCCGCCGACCAAGCCAAACTCAAGCTCGCACCCGGCACCTCAATCAGTTCCGGCGGCGCACCCCAATCATCAACCGACCAAACCTTCACACCCGTATGCCCGCTCGCGGCCAATTGCTGACCGTCTGGGTGCCAAGCTAAACCAAACACCGAAGATGCCGCAAAGCTTTGCTCGCTCAGCGATTTCTCCTGTGAAATATCCCACACTTTTACCTGCCCGCCTGCGCCAAAAGCCAACCAAGGCTGACTCGGATGCCAGGCTAAACGATCAATCCAGCAGTGGGGATTTTCTAGGGTAACGGTGGGTTGAGGCGCAGTAGATGGGTCTAGTCCAGCCAAATCCAGCCCAGCTAAATCTAACTCATTCAAATCCCAGACAAAGACTGATCCCTGCTGCCCTGCTGCCGCCAAATACTGGCCATTTGCAGAGAACTCAAGTGTGCCGATTGCCTGCTCACTAGCAGCTGGGCGCAAAAGAACTGAGTGCGCCCCAGTCCACAACAGTATCTCCCCGCTCGCGGCACCTGCTGCTAAGTAGTCGCCATTGACAGACCAAGCCAAAGCAGCTACATAGTCTGCCAGCGAAGCTTTCCAGTAAGTATCGAAGCTTCGAGCACTCTGTTGTTTATTGTTGTTTTTAGATTTTGTCTCTCTAGCGCTCTGTCGAGCCAATTTCTTCACCTGCGTTTTGGCTGTTATATCAAGCAAGCCTTAAATCCTGCTTTTAGTTTAGCTTCATCTAGGTTACGGCCAATAAACACCAACTCATTTTTTCTGGCCTCTTCTGCTTTCCAAGGGCGCTCAGCCTTACCATCAAAAATCATATGCACGCCCTGAAAAACATAGCGCTCATCTTGACCTTCAATATTCAAAATCCCCTTCATTCGGAAAATATAGGGTCCCTTCGTCTGCAACAGATCGGACATCCAGGTATTCAGCTTGTCCTTATCCAGCGAGCCGCTTTCCACAAACGCCAAAGAATACACCGACTCATCATGCTCGTGGGCATCCTCATTCAAAATATCAGGGTCCACAGCCAGCGCCTTATCCAAATCAAACGCACCCACACCCAAGATAGAGTCCATCGCTAACTCAGCATTTTGGGTTCGATAAATCTTGACTAAGGCGTTCATTTCTTTGATTTTGGCCTCTAGTGCATCCAGTTCATCTGCGGTTACCAAATCCACCTTGTTCAGTAAAATCACATCGGCAAAGGCAATTTGCTCTTGGGCCTCGTCACTATCCCAGTGCTGATGAATATGCTTCGCATCTACCACGGTGACGACAGCATCTAGCAACAGCTGCGACTGAATATCTTCATCGACAAAAAAGGTCTGAATCACCGGGGCCGGATCGGCTAAACCCGTTGTTTCAATCACTAGATGGTCAAACTTATCACGCCTGCGCATTAGGTTGCCAATGATGCGAATAAGATCCCCCCTCACCGTGCAGCAAATGCACCCATTATTCATTTCAAAGATTTCTTCATCGGCATCAATCACCAGCTGATTGTCGATGCCCACTTCACCAAATTCATTGACAATGACGGCGACTTTCTTCCCATGCTCATGGGTCAAAATATTGTTGAGAAGTGTTGTTTTCCCCGCCCCCAAATATCCAGTCAAAACCGTTACGGGTACAGTCGTTGGCAAAGTTGCTACAGCCATAGGATAAATCTTCTCGTAATTCGCCCGTTAATCTTGTCTGCCAATCTACGTACAGATCTAAGTATAGGGCCAAGGCTTTGTATAATATTTTCAAACACTGGCATACCTGAGATAGTTCACAGCAAACAAAATGGCCTATCAATTTGTAAAGATTGAGGCTTCACTGTAGAGGCGCTAAACTCAGGAAAAAGAGAGGGTTAAACCGAGGGAAAGGGGACAAATTGATAGGCTAGACTATTAATCTAGGATCTTAAGACTAATGTTTCAATCAGGGCTGAGTGCATGGATCACATCGGCTCATTCTACCGCCACTGCAGGCCAATGGATCTTGTAGGTTTGAGGCGGTTGGGTCATCACTGCAATAATGGTTTCCAAAGGGGGACACCGGGTTCAGCGCATTTCAACTGAACTGATCGAAATAGGCACAGTCCTCTCCAGTGTCAATGTCTCGTACACCCAATCCTTCAGTCGGTGAAGTTCTGCCGAGGTTACCTTATCAGGCCAGCATCAAATAAGCCCATATCATTTCCCCACAAAAATCTATAGAAAGATAAGAAATATCTTTTCCCAGAAAGCCTACATAGAAGCCAGTGCGGCACCCAACAACTCTGGCTGAATCCATGTAGAGAGATTTATATCACCTAACGCCTCATTGCCGGAAATCGTAGAGAGCTGTCGGACATGTTCTTCTACCCAATCAGTCCGAATTGTCGTATCCGGAAAAAACAGCCCTGTGGCATCTGAATGTTGATAAGCCAACGTTTTCGCCACAATGTCAGGAGCCAAATTCACCCAGTTACTGACCAGCAATAAGGCACTTGGCGTCGTCTCATACCAATACTGTGCCGCGATTAGCGCCTTGAGATAAGCCACCACAATCTCAGGATGCGCCTCAGCAAAATCTTCTCTCACCACAATGCCATGGAACGTTGGTAGCTGCTCCATATCCCCCTCTAGCCGCCGAAACTGGCCCTTATGGCTAGCAATATCATGCAGCGGCGCAAAATAAGCATAGCCATCCGCCTGATTATTCCGAGGCGTCAGCCGGTGAATGTTGAGATTCTCAATCGAAGTAAGCGTCACCTCCGGCAGCAAATCTGCCCGTGCCAGGGTCCGCATAATCATGCCATGGGCTGCCGAGGCGAAGGGTACTGCAATCACCCGAGAGCGTAAATCATCCAGACTCGTCAGCGAAGAACAATTGGGCACAATCACCGTATTGCCTGCCCCGTCTGGATTGCTGGCCACAAAACTCACTAGGCGAGTTTTGGCAACAGGCGATGGCGCATCCGCTGGCGAAACCCCACTGAGTAGTAGGGGATAATCTCCCAAAATACCAATATCTAATTGATCAGATTGCAAGCCAGATACAATCGGAGCCCCAGAGGTAAAGTCTCGCCACTGAATCTTATACTCTGTAGTGTTGTAGCGGCCCTGTCGGGGCAAAAAATGTTCTAACAGCCCTAGCTGCTGAATAATCACCCCTGCTGTCACCGTTTGGATAGTTTTGTTTTGGGTGCCGATGGTGATCGTGACCGTTTCAGACCCATCAGCCCGTTGCGGTGTAGGCCTAGAAGCGCTTGCACTGCAAGATTGTAGATGAGATTGTAGATACACCGGAATTAAAGGCATAGGCTGCACCGGGCATGCTTCTGGAGAGACCTCTGGAGAAGTCTTTCTAAGGGCGGTCGTCGTCAGCGGTGTTTGTTTGGCAGGATAGCCCGTCCTTTCATACACCAAATGAATGAGCTGCTGTAAGGGGTCTGCATTAGTCGCGGCTTTGGTCGTGCCCTTTGGCGTGCCTTTTTTACCCTTTTGTTTAGGTTGGAGCATAAATAGCTGAAGATCCAACGGA
>JBCDAG010000183.1:0-14042 GCA_039186165.1 Cyanobacteria bacterium P01_F01_bin.53 | reverse complement strand
TTTGTTCTATTTATTTCCCCAGCAATTATTTTCTCAGCGATGTAGCTCTCACCACCTAAAGCCTCTTAAACAAAGTCTCTTAAACGCACCTTTGGATACAACAGCCTTAATGTAAGGAGTCAACTAAAAGTCTATGTCGTCTGCAGAATCTTTCTCGCCCTCCCCTCCTGTGACGCCATCGGCCTTTTCTGGGACGGCTTCTGAGGCTAACGATTCTGAGGTCGACGCTAAGGTCAAAAAGGTCAAATCGACTGATCAAAACAGCATCCCAACGGTCCTAAAAGCTGAAGAAGAACAGCCTTCAGAAAAACAACGTACAGGCAGAAGATTGAACCCCAAAGCGTCTCAAAGCAGTCCATCTAACAACAGCACACTGAACAACACTGCGGCGACAGACCCCTTCAGCACGATAGAAGAGAGTGCCGTAGAAAAAGGAGCGATAGAAGAGATGGTGGCCCAGCTCTCCCAAGGAGACTTTCATAGCAAGTGGGACAGTGCCAAACGCTTCTCAAAACAGTTTGCCGAATGGGGTGATCGCATTGTTCCGCATCTGATCAACCAGCTAGAGAGCACCTCGAATCCAGAAGATCAGTGGTTTCTCGTTCGCATTTTAAGTCAGTTCGATACGCCCGAAGTGGTGGCTGCGATCGCACACATCCTCACCACTACCCCCGACGAAGATTTACAGGTAGAAGCCACCAAAGCACTCACGATGTTGGGTACCAGTGCGATCGCAGCCCTCACGGCACAGCTAGAGAGTAACGCCTCACAACAGCAGCGGATTTTAGCTGCACGCACGCTCTCCCACATTCGTCGCAGCGGCACGATTGAGCCCTTACTCAGCCTTGCCACCGACTCTGTGCCAGAACTTAGGGCAATTGCCATCGAAGCCCTTGGGAGTTTCCACGACGCGCGGATTACGCCAGTGCTCCTAGCAGGTCTGAGTGATGAACCCGCGATGTGTATTGAGGCCATTCGCACGTTGGGTCGCCGCCGTGATTTGCTGGCCACAACCGATTTGATTGGCCCCCTATCACAGTGCTTGCAAGCCCCCTCAAAGGGCAATGCCCAAGAACAAGAGACCATTGCCAAAGAAAGCGCGATCGCCCTCGGACGCCTCGGCACAGAAGCGGCCACCCAAGCCCTGGGCAATATCCTCACGCAACCGGTTTCTACCAAGGCCAAAGTTGCCGCTGTGCGTGCCCTCGGCTGGATGAATACCCCTACTGCCGTGGACTATTTAGTGCAAGCCTTTGACTGTAAAGTGCCGGTGGTGATGCCCAGCGTCAAAGAAGAAATTGTACGTGCGATCGCTCAAACCCAAGCCGCTGAGCTCAAAGAACCCGCTGCTACACCCTTGATCGCCTGGCTGCAAGCCACCGCCGCGCTCCACGACCCAGCAGCCAGTCAGACCAGCCACACACCCGAAACCAGCCTGGCCGCAGACCCAGAAACCCTCACCCTCAAGCAGACAATTATTTCTGCCCTGGCGAGGCTAGGGGTCACTGACGCCCTCGATAGCTTAATTCCGTTGCTCAGTGACCCTGACTCGCGCATTCGCATGCATGTATTGAGCGCCCTCAAGCAAATTGACCCCAGAGCAGCTCAATCCAAAGTACAGAAATACCTAGACGATACAAATATTTCGCCCCAGCACCGTCAGCAAGCTGCCGAAAGCCTAGCGGCCTGGTAATGCAACGGCATCAATTTTCTGGCATCAAGCAATTCCGATTTCATCCGAATCACGGGTAGCCTAGGTTGAATCCTTATAAGGTCACCTGACGACTGTTCTTCAGTAGTGTTAAAGGAGACCAAACAGAACCCGCTAGACCCAATAAGCAGATGGAATCGGCACCAATGACACCTTCAGGAACAGGCCCCGACAACCGTTCAAGCAACCCTTCTGAGAGCAGAACGCTACAGGCGTGGGCGCAGTTCACCGATCAAAAAGCAGAAGTTGTCAGCATTCTTGAGCAAATTACGGGCATTCTCCAAGCCGCTGAAGCCACAGCACTCGGCGAGACCAAGGAGCAAGTGGAAGGGCGATCGGGCCAGCTGGGGATTGAAGATGCCATGCATGAAATTCAGCAAGCCTCTGAAAGCCTCAGCCAGGGTACCTACCGGCTGATGATCATGGGCGACATGAAGCGCGGGAAAAGTACCCTGCTCAACGCCCTCCTCGGCGAAAACCTTCTGCCCAGCGATGTCAATCCCTGCACCGCCCTGCTCACCTTTTTGCGCTACGGCCTCGAAAAGCGGGTCACCCTACATTACAAAGATGAGGCACGCACACCAGAAACCATCAGTATTGCAACCTTTAAAGAAAGCTATACCATCGACCCGACTGAATCGAAAAAGCTAGAAGAACAGGGCACAGAGGCCTTTCCCGATATTCGTCATGTCGTCGTCGAATATCCACTCCCCATGCTCCAACAAGGCCTAGAGCTGATTGACACGCCCGGCCTTAACGATACAGAAGCCCGCAACGACCAGGTGTTGAGTTACCTCAGCGACTGCCAAGCCGTGTTGTTTGTGCTCGATGCCACCCAGCCACTCACCCTCGACGAGCAGCGCTACCTCAACAACTACCTCAAAGACTCTGGCCAGGCACTTTTCTTTGTGGTCAACGGTTGGGACCGGCTTAAATCAGGGCTGGTCAATCCAGACGATGCCGATGCCGTGGCTGAAGCGGAAGCCAAAGTCAGACAGGTGTTTAGCACAAACCTTGCAGACTATGCCCAAATAGCAGGCCAGGCACAAGACACAGACGCCACCGACACCAGCGCTGATCCCAACGCTAATCTGAGACTCTTTGAAATTTCTGCGCTCCAGTCCCTGCGCCAGCGACTAAAGGGGCAACCGCTTGAAGGCACGGGACTGCCTGCACTACTCACCGGCCTCGATCACTTCCTGGCCTACGAGCGTGGCCCTGCCGAACTACAACGGGCGCTAAGCGTGGCCCAGCGGGCCTACCGCAACATCAGCACATCGATATCACGACGCATTCCGCTCCTGGATGAAACCCTTGAAGGCCTAGAGGAAAAAGTTGACTCCGTGCAAAGCGACTTTGGCAAGCTTGAGGCCATTCGCGATCGCTACCGCAAAGTGATCCGCACTAGCAGCGAAATCCAAGCCCAAACCATCAGCGACTCCTTTAAGAAATACATTCTCGAACTCGAAGATACCTTTGAAGAGGATTTTGCCGCCTCCCAACCCGACCTAGAATTTGCCGATTTTCTCCAAACTGAAAAACGCCAAGAATTCTACCGAGAATTCAAACGGGCCTTCGAACGATACATTAACGACCGGCTATCAGCCTGGGGCTTTACGGCCAAGCAAAGCATCGGTAAAGCCTTTGATGAACTCAACGACAACGCCGCTGAATACCAAGTTGCCTACGCCGAAGTGGTCGATGTCATCCATGAGAAAATCATGGGTCAGCGCTACCACGCCGTCGGAAAACGCTTTGACCCAGACGGCAACAACATTTGGCTCGATAGTATAAAAGACGTCTTCGGCGGCATTCCTGAAGGCTTAAATAACAGCATTCGCGGTTTTAACTACTTTTGGCAGTCTGTACTGCAAACGGCGCTGGCCTATGTGTGCGTTGTGATCGCACTGCAAATTTTAGGCCTCATCTTTAGCAGTTTGTTCCTGAACGTCATCGGCGTCATTTTGGCAGCGGGCGGCATTCTTGCCGTTCAAGCAGAGTTTGTTCGGCAAGAGTTTTTGAAAGCGACCAAAAAAGAGTTTGCCAAGCACTTACCTAAAATTGCGACAGAGCAAGCGCCCAACATTTATCGCTCTGTCAAAGATTGTTTTAAAGAGTATGAAAAGCAGGCGATTGGCCGAATTGACAGTGACATTGATTCACGCAGGGTGGAACTCACTAACCTAGTCGAACAAAAGCAAAAACATGAGATTAATAAAGAACAAGAGATTGCTCGATTACAAGAGCTAGAAAGTCAGGTGCAGGGAAATGTAGACATCATCGCATCTATGGTCTCACCATAGCAGGCGAAGTTGTGCCTATAAAAACAAGTCTCACCAGACACTCGCTGAATGCAGTAATAGCACTTAGGGTATCCACTTATGGAATATGAGAGTTCACTATCGTAACGCTGGCTACGATAGGCCAAAGGACCGCTCGTTACGATGCTAGGGCAATAGAAACCCCACTCTAAATCCCTATGATGAGTCGCCTTGAGAAGCTTAAAATGCTTTCCACATCAGAACAGACAATCTTGCAACCACAGGCCCTGAGCTACTTTCGCACCCTTCTGTATGCAGGTATTGTCGGTGTGGTCGGAGGGGCTGTTGCAACAATTTACTATTTTGTACTGGAAAACTTGTTAGAGCTTGTTTGGGAGACTGGTAGAGAGTTAATCACAGCCGGGTTCCCAGCCTGGCTGCCTCACTGGCACTACACCTGGTTCGTGCCGACGATCGGCGGACTGGGGGTAGGCCTCTGTCTGTTCTTTTTAGGCTTACCGGGAGAAATGGCGGTCGTGATTGACCGGGTGCATGATGCTGGGCGCTTGGAGCCCAAGCAAACACCTGGGATGATTGCGACGTCTTTGGTCTCTATTACCGCTGGCGGGAGTCTGGGCCCTGAAGCACCCTTAGTTCAAATCAATGGCAGCGTCGGCAGTTGGATATCTGAAAAGCTCAATTTAACGATTGAAAACACCCGCGTCATGACGTTTTGTGGGATGGGCGCGGCCCTGGCAGCTTTTTTTGGTGATCCGATTGGTGGGCCTTTATTTGCCTTAGAAATTCCCCATCGACGTGGGCTGGAGTACTACGAGGCCATTATTCCGGCCATGGTTGCTGGTATTTGTAGCTTTGCGGTTTTCCGTGCCGGTACTGGGTTAGAAGTAGGTGGCATCTATAATTTCGGTCGATTTGGTGATTTACCAGTTTTATCATGGCTCAACTTGGTAGAAGGCGTTGGTCTGGGCCTGGCAGGTGCCCTCGCTGGGATTCTATTTATTGGCATCTTTCGTGCCATGAATTGGATGATTCAAAAAATCGAACATCGACACATTGTGTTGGCCCTCATGGGTGGCCTGGGTATCGGTTGGATTGCCGTACTCTATCCGGCGACACTCTTTTTTAGTGAGCAGCAAATTGAAACGCAGCTGCTCTCTCGCTCAGCCTCTCTGGGGGTGGTCACGCTTTTATGCCTATGTCTGGCTAAAATGCTAGCGATTTGTTTCACCATTCACGGTGGGTTTAGGGGCGGATTTATTTTTCCGTTGTTTTTTGCGGGGGCCAGCTTAGGACTTGCGATCACCTTCGGTATTCCAGCCATACATCCTACTATTGCGGTGCTGTGCTGCATGGCCGCTATTAATGTTGCTATTACCAAAACCCCGGTTAGCACAACCATTATTTTGACCGTGCTGTCAGACACCACTATTTTGCCGGTCATTGCGATCGCAAGCTTTACCAGCTTCCTGCTCACCAGCAATATCGGCTTGCTCAAAACACAACGAGCGCGAGCCACTGAATCGCTTTCTGGCCTTAGCCCGTATCCTAGCCAGAGCGATGAGCCAGAGATCACATCTGACCTTGCATCAGCCCCAACCTAGGTCACGATTAATAATCACAGCGGCACACCAAGATATGAAACTGTTGCTTTAATCTAAAATTATTTCTTCAATCTTAAAAGTCCGTTACAGCAACCCCAAAGCCTTCGCAAATCAAGCTTTGCAAAGAATTACGCGTAGGTTAATCGTTCAGGCAGTAACAACGCTTACCAAATAGAACACATATGCGTTTTAGAGTATTAGCCTGAGTTTATGGGCCTGGCAGACTACCCTTGAGCGTCCATCTAGTGTCCAAACCTGTAGAGACATCCTATGCGCCTAGAGCAGTTGCAGGCTTTTTTAGCCGTGGCCGACACCGGCAGCTTTCAAGCGGCTGCTCGGCAATGTGGTGTCACCCAATCTACGGTGAGTCGTCAGGTACGCGCCATCGAAGATAGCCTTGGCGTCCCCCTGTTTCACCGTACAGCCCAGGCCAAGCTCACGCTGGCAGGCAATAGCCTTATGCCTAGGGCCCTGCGAATTTGCAAGGAATGGCAGCAGGCTCAGCAAGACATTGATGATCTGGTCAATGGCAAGCAAACTGAACTGTGCATTTCAGGGATTCATTCAGTGTGTGCCTACTTGCTCCCCCCCATCGTTACCCAGTTTTGCCGCACCCACCCGGACGTGCAGCTGCGGGTCACGGCCCTGGGTAGCGACAGATCCCTTAAAGTACTGCGTGATGGTCTGGTCGATATCTCTATCGTTATGCAAAACCCACTGCTGACCAGCAATCAGGAGATGGTGGTCACCCCGCTTTATGAAGAGCCGGTAGAAGTGCTCATGGCGGCAGATCATGCCCTGACGCAATATGCCGCAATCCCTTGGGAAGAAATTTCGAACTATCCCCAGGTGGTCTTTAAAGATGGGTACGGCATGCAGCGCATCGTACAAAGCCAGTTTCGCGAACAGGAGCGGGACTTCAAAGTAGCCCTTGAGCTAAATACCTTAGATGCCTTCCGGGGCGTCGTTCGACAGGGTAATATGGTTGCCCTACTGCCACGCTCGGCCCTGGCTGAAAGCCGTCGTGACATCGCCCTGGCCGTACGCCCTACCGAAGAGCCCATGTTAATGCGTAAGGTCGTGATGGTCACCACCCATGACCGCCTGAGCATTCCACCGATTCAGCACTTTTGCGAGCTAGTGCGCCAGCATGCGGGAGACTATCTCACCCAAATAAGCAATCTCACAACGTTGCCTACCGCTAGTTGAGCACTGCCTGACAACTCCACTGGCACAACCTCACTGGCTCAACTTCACTGGCAACTCAGCTCCTCCTCCGCCAGTTAAAATTCATTACCGACATCTACTGCCAACTAAATCCCGCCACTAGAGAGCATAATGCTACTAAAGGAACGCCCTCACTAACAGAATTCTATTGAACACCACCGTGAACCGCCCAGTCAGCGAACCTATCAGCGAGCCTACGATCGCACAGTTTCGAGACCTCCTCAAGAAAGTCGGCAGCGGCACTCACACCTCTAAGTCGCTCAGCCGAAAAGAAGCTGCGATCGCCACAGAGCTCATGCTTACCCAAGCCGCTACCCCGGCCCAAATTGGTGCGTTCATGATTGCCCATCGCATTAGGCGTCCCACCCCCACAGAGTTAGCGGGCATGCTAGATACCTACGATGCCTTAGGGCCAAAGCTGACTGAAGTTAACGGCGCTTATCCCACCACGGTTTTTTGCTCGCCCTACGATGGCAGATCCCGCACCGCGCCCATCACCCCACTCACCGCCCTGATTCTCACAAGCGCCGAGTGCCCCGTCGTACTCCACGGCAGCGGACGGCTGCCCACCAAGCATGGCCTGCCCACCGCCGAAATTTTCCAAGGGCTTGGTCTAAATTGGCCCGCCCTTACCCTGGCACAGGTCCAAACTGTTCTCGAACAAACCGGACTGGGCTTTGTTTACCAACCCATCCTTTTTCCCTTGGCAGAAGGCTTGGTGCCCTACCGAGAACAAATCGGCAAGCGTCCCACTATCGCCACGGTGGAAATTATGTGGTCACCCTACACAGGCCGCAGCAATGTGGTGAGCGGTTATGTACACCCCCCCACAGAGGGTCGCACCCAGGAGGCCTTTAGTCAGCGCGGCACACCTTTTTTCACCACGGTAAAGGGACTAGAAGGCAGTAGCGATATGGCCCGCGCCCGCACTGCAATCATTGGCCTTAGCCAACTCAAAGACGGCACCCTGGACACTGAAAGGCTGATCTTACATCCCAGGGACTACGGGTTCGATGGTGTAGATCCTGAAATTATGCCCCTAGACACGCTACTGGAGCATTATCGGGCCATCTTAGCAGGCAAAACCACAGAGATTGGCATTTCGGCCGTTTGGAATAGTGGTTTTTATCTGTGGCGCGTAGGGCGTTCAGAGAGTA
Organism: Cyanobacteria bacterium P01_F01_bin.53; assembly: GCA_039186165.1. Taxonomy (GTDB): domain Bacteria; phylum Cyanobacteriota; class Cyanobacteriia; order Phormidesmidales; family Phormidesmidaceae; genus Phormidesmis. Next base: position 6,064 of record JBCDAG010000183.1, on the reverse strand, counting down.
TTGAAGCTGGATTTGCGTTAGCGCGATCGCTACTGGAAACCGGCGCAGCGAATGACAAACTCCATAAAATACAGATGGCTATCGACACCGTCTCAACAGGCCACTAACCAGACCCAAATTACGGCTGATGGCGACCACGCTCAATGCTTAAGCGATCGCCCTTCACAATGCTGGAAAGACGTTCCACAGCAGAATCTCGAGAGGTTTTATGTTCTCCAACGGTTTTGCTTGCTTTAGTTTTGGCTGCTTTATTGTCCATTATTTTATTCTTGACGGAATTAATTTCGGCCACACCCCTCACTTGAGCGTCAGCACTCGGCGCAGCATTTGAGGCAGACGGCTTGGCAGCATTCGCTTGGGGCAAGTCACCACACGGCAAGCTTATATTTGCCCTAGGGGTCGCCTTGAATAAAGCCTGAACCTTCTTCCTAGCGCCATTGCTGTAAAACGAATCGAGCAAATCACTACCCGAGGAGCCTACCGCAGCAGCTGATTGACGGCGATCAATATAGCCGGGCAGGCCAAAACTGCTGTTGTAAGTCAGCGGCTTTGGGGCGCGATCTCCGAGTTGCGCGCCCGTCAGTTGAGGCATTGTCAACGGAGGCGATAAGAGCGAAACCCCAGGCAATGCCTTGGTGAAGCCGTCTTTTCGGCTGACTGTTCGACCGCCTGTTCGACCGCCTGCTGGGGCAATATTTCCGTGATTGACCTCTGTCCGATGGGTATCACTCTGACCTACTGTTCGCTGAGCCATAGCATGCCTTGTGGATGACGTACTTTATACCGAACGCTCTAAGTATATTCACTCCACAAGCATGGCCCAGAAAACCAATTTTTATTTTAGGGATTTAATAAAGATTCCCTAGGAAAGATGACCAATCAAGGAATTTTTGTATTTCTATCCTGATTTTAGAATTCGCCTATTCACCGGAAATTCAACCATTTCAGGGCATAAAATCACTTGTATTAATTAATACTTTGCACACTGAATAAAATCGAATATTGGACCTAATGATCGAGCAAAATCTTAATGATCGAGCAAAATAATGAAGCGCACTGGGATATTACCATCAGCTAACACCTCTGCCATAGCGATCACGCCTTTCATTTCAGTCATCACCTGCGCGCTGTGATCCTTATAATTTCGTGCAGCGTGCTTCACCCCAAGCCGAAACCCATCCAAATCTAGGCAAGTGGTCACGTAGTAGGCCACCCCTTTTAATCGGTCACCGACTCGGCCACTACAGTTATCAGGCAACGACGGAAAATCCCCAGCTTTTTGGGGCAGTGGTGACAGGCTTGGATTTTCCCAGAGCAAGTATTGATTAAATTTGGCATCGTCGCAAGTGGGAAGCTGGGAGAGCGATCGCCACCGCGACCCATCATGCGCCTCTAAAATTACGGTCCGATATGTCGACATAGCTTTACCCCTGTGCACTTTCTCAAAGGAAACGCTTAGCCTGAAAAAAGCCCCTAGAAAGGGCCTCTAAAGAGACCTAGAGAAAGCATGAAGCTCAGCACTGAGAAAGCAATCTTCCTATTTTAGCGCGGCGTTAACACCGCTATCCTACAGGGATTGCTCAGGGTATTTTGCAGACACTTCAAAGCCATGTCCTATCCCTTACTCCCCTACCGCCGCTAACTCCTCCGCCAGCATATCCTTATAAATCTGCGGCAATAGCGACGACATACTATTGGTCTCAATGCCATATCCTAAGCTGGTCCAAGTTCCTGAGAGCATCCTCAGCACCTCATTCACCTCACCCTCACGCAACCGCTGGGAAATATCAGTGCCCCATACCTGCGAATCCGCTAGCCAGTCATGTACGACCACATCCTGATACACCGGCTCAAAACTAGGGCGCTCCCAAATTTCATACCAGGCAGGTCGTTCAGGATGATACGCTCGCGCCTGGGTTTGCCATGTCGTGGTCAAAAACTGGTAGCGACCCGCCGCCGTCGTACAGTCGTCCTTATTGGGTCCATTGACAATCCGTACGCACTCATCGGGATGCTGACTCAAATCCTTCACCCGCTTACCGCCGTACAGTAATCGATACGGGTCTTCGGTATTCGACTCTGCCGCTGAAATCGTTCGCATCAATGCCCGCACGTAAGGATCACCGCCTTGCATTTGGAGCGGCAACGGCGAGGCCACATAGTCCGTCGCCCCCAGTAGCTCTAAAGACCTAGGCGACATCGACCAGCGGTGCAGAGTCCATGCCACACCCACAAACATCAGCATCGTCAAAATAATGGGGCCCATATCATCTTTACTGGGGCCCTTTCGCTGACGATCCTTCGCCGATTTTTTAGACTTTGTTTGAGTCTTTTTTTTAGATGACAAACGAGAGAAAACCAAGGGAGGATAGTGTTGTAAGTGAACGAGCCGACTAAACGGACCCAAGAAACAGATTCAGATAAGCGGGCTCAAGAAACGAGACCAGCAGCCATTTTGTAAACCCATTAGTGCAAACCCATTAGCTTTTTAAGATTGGCAATAGTCAATCCAATTTTAACGGGTCCTCGAAAGGGTCCGCATAACGCTACAAAATAGCTACACTTAGTGTTCAGCCCATTCCTTACAGCACCTACTTTAATCGTCAGTTTTCACTAAAATCCGCTCAACGCACACAACCACTGTCTTACCTCATCTGGCCATGGCCCCCATCGAATCCAGTGACCGCACGATGATCATTCTCATTTGCGCTGTGCCCTTTGCCGCCCTGCTGTACTGCGGCCTCACCGTAGGCACCCTACTCACCGTTCCCGCAGCAAAAAGTTATCCCCTCATGTTTGGTGGCATTTTTGCGCTCATTCCCCTAGTGACGGGTGCAGCCATTTGGGTTGGCCCCTTTCGCAAATAAACGATTTTTAAATAACCCTAACGAGTACTGTGCGATCGCGTCTGCGTTAGCCAAACTAGAAGCGTTGATAGCCCCACCATCGCCATGCCAATTTCTCTCGTTGATGTTGCTAAGTATTACGCTGGTGCTGTTCACCAAACTGAAGCGCTACAGCGTCTACAACAAGATATTGAAAACACCAATCCAGCACTACTCGCCGATGACTCTGACTTTGCTCGCCTATGGCGACAACAAACGTCGGTAGAAAGCGAATTTTTAATTACACCGACGGGCATTGGCCCCGCTCAACTGGGCAAAACCTTCGGCCAAATTCAGCAAGACTTGGGCAGCGACTACACCTACACTGAGGTGTCTCCATTTTTGGTGGATCTGTCAGCCATGGCCGTTTTAAGAGAGGGGATTTCGGGCTTTTTCCCAGGTAGGGCGATCGCATTTTATCTGGCGTATCCCGCAGACACTACCTTAGAGCCGACCACGCCCATCAACCTGATGATTACCGCCAATCCTAAGTACAACCTGTCACTTGGCACTGGCCCTGGATCGCTGATCAGCGAAGCGGTTAAAGACTATGGCAAGGTGACCTTAGGCTTTAATACAGAAGCCGAATCGAGAGAATTTGCTCGCTTTGAAAGAGCCCCGGAGAACGTCACCTTTAGAGCCGAGGCCCTGACCCACACCTTTGCCGGAGACTATTCTGTTCCCGATGCTATCCGCAACGGCAGCTTCAACGAAACTCCCGCGTTCTTCGAAAATGCATCCATCTCTCAAGTTTGGGTTCAAGCCGCCCGCACGTAGGGTCGGCATTGTAGTGAGTGAAGATCGTCCTGTGCTTAGGTGGGCTGGTATGGCGATGGAAGACGCGATGGCAGAAGCTTTGTGAGCTGATCGCCAAACTGGCGTAGGAGATCGTTGGCATCGTTGTAGGGTTGATAAAAGTGGCCCATGTCGGAGAGCTTCTGCTTGAAGTTGAGGAGGGTCATGATTTCTGGGGTGATGCTGCTCATGTTGATGGCGGCATCTTTGAAATAGGTGTAAATTAGGGGCTTGTCGCTATTTTGGAAGGTGTTTAGGGCGACGAGGAATTCTTCATTGGTGTATTTGCCGACTTTGGTGTGGAAGAGGGCAACAAAAATGTCACAGCCTTCAATGGCCTTGTTGTATTCGTCTTAGGAGCGCGTTTTTGACATGGCATTGAGGAAGTCTTCCCAAATGATTAGGTCTAGATAGATGCCTTGCCCTCGGTATTCTTTATTCTTGCGGCGAACGAAGACTTCAAATTCTGTTCTATCTTCTTTTAGCTCGGAGGAAGAGGCCAGGAAGATTTTGATTGTTTTTGGGGTGGGTGGTTCGACGATTTCTGGTGGGGTGGGCTCTTGGCCTTTTTTGTCAGGGAGGGTTTCGACGATTTTTTCTATTTCAAAGCCTTCTAGGAGGGTGATGAGGTCTACATCTATGGCGCTGATTTCACATTCTATAGTGGATTTTGCTCGGGATTCCTGGCGCGTTTTAAGGCGTGAGTATTTGAAGAAGTGGGGATCCTTGCTCTCTTTGCAATGGCTACAGATGCAGGGAATCATTTTTTCGTAGGCTAGCCCTTGATAGGACTGGCTGATGGCATCTAGCTCGTCGATGATGACGGCGCGGAATTCGGGGATGCTGGGGCCGATAAATCGGAGGGAGATGCGGCGTAGGTTAAGGTCTTCAATGATTTCTGCCCAAGTGTCGCCGCGTTTGATGACCATGCCGTTTCGCCAGACCCAGGCGTGGTTGTGGATGTAGCGATATAGGGTGACGGCGAACTGCCAGAAGATGCCTTTGGGCATGAAGGCGTCGTAGCGGAGTTGCATGTGGCTGTTGTTGTCGATGTCCCAGTCGTAGGTTGGAGTGTTTTGTGGGAGCAGTTGGGGGGCGACGAGTTGACCAGTGGTGTCAATTTCGTACACTAGCCGAAAGTTTTTCATTAGCTCGATGAGGACATCATGCATGTGGATGTAGTTTGGATCTTGCCAAATGTTGGCGCAGTCTCGGTGGGTGAAGCGGCCTGCTTTGGCCTTGATGGTGTCGTTGTCGAAAATGCGGTAGACGGCGTTGGTAGCCCAAGCGGGGTTGAGGATTACTCGGTTGCGCAGGAGGGGATTGCTGGCGAAGTGAAGGAGAATGCCCAGGTCGTGGAAGTAGCTGAGTAGGGTGTCTATGTCTTGGCGGGTGGTGATGCCTTGCTCTTGGCAGAGTTCATCGAACTGTTCGCGGTAGATGTGGTTGCGGGTGTCGGCTTCGATGGCTTGGCGGACATCGACCCAGCGGGCGGGGACGGTTTCGCCGATGTGAGGCAGGTTTTGGGCGCAGTGCTCGATGTGGCCGATGAGGGTGTGGATGGCATTTAGGCGTTGTTGTGCTTTAGTATCGTTAGCTTCTTCGTGGGTTTTGAAGTTGATAGGGATAATTTCTTTAATGCTGTCGGGGTAGCGGCTGCGAAGCTCGGCCGGGTTGTGGTTACACTGGATGTCGTCTTTTTCATTGAGGACAATAATCAGGGGACTTTTGCCCGCGAATTGTTCAATGATGTTCAGCCAATAGCTGAAGTCGTTGTCGTTTTTACGGTTGTCGACAACGAGGACGTAAAGGGAGCGCTTGGAGAGGAAAAAACGATGGGTGGAGTGATAAATCTCTTGGCCGCCAAAGTCCCAAATATTGAGATGAAAGTTTTGAGATTGTGTGGTGCCATACAGGTCTCGATTGCGACAGGAAAATGTATGGGTTTGGATGCTGATGCCTCGGGTTCTATCTTCGACGTGGGGTAGGGGGCAGTTGGGGTCAGCGATTTTGTGGGCCAGGGTGGTTTTGCCTGCTTCTCCACCACCGACGATGAGCATTTTAGCTTCGTATAGTTGATCTTGTCCCTGGGCATCGAGCTGTGCGTAGTAGTTAAGGATGGCGGTGTTGCCTTTACGGACGATTTCTATAGGTGGTTCTTCTATGGGACTGTCGTAGAGATTGATACAGTTGGCAGCCAACAGGTTGTCTATTTCGATTACTAATCGACCTTCTGCGAGCCACTTAGGAACGCTCAATAAACAACTGTCGGATTTTGCGGAATAGCCTTGTAGTTCCATTTGGGTAAGAACTCATCGGCAACGATTTTTAGATTTCGCTTGATTTCGTCAGTGGCATTACGGCCTGCCAAATACTTTCGATGA
>JBCDAG010000182.1:0-14092 GCA_039186165.1 Cyanobacteria bacterium P01_F01_bin.53 | reverse complement strand
TTTGTTTGTGATTTCTCTTTTGAAAACCATAAATAAAAAAGTGCTGTCTTGCGTCTATCCCGCTGTGCCCTTGAGCTAGGGCACCTGCACTGAGTTGCACGTTAGCAAGAAGTTAATTGGCAGGCTGTTTCCCATTCCCCTGTTTCCCATTCCCCCGTTTCTTATTTCCCCTGTTTTCCGTTGCACAAAGTCTGCACAACCCATAAGGCACGATAGGTACAACGTAGTTTCCCAAAAAAAGAAGAGAACGACTCTAAAACATCTAAGTAAGGAACATAAAAATACCATGGTTCAAACGCGCCATAAGCCCCAAAAACAACAGCATCCTACCATTGCCCACCTTGCCCAGACGATCAAAAGCATTTGGCGTAGCCAGCTCATGCTTTTCCCATACGAGACGCCAGCGGACTTAGGGTATGTAGAAGGCACGCTTGAAGGGGAACAACTCACCATTCAAAACCTCTGCTACCAGACCTTTCAGTTTCGGAAAATTCACTTAGAACTGGCAAAATTTGGAGAAAATCTCGATATTCTTCACTGCGTGATGTTCCCGCACCCCTGTTTCAATCTCCCCATTTTTGGGGTGGATATTGTCGCCGTTCGAGGTTCAATCACCGCTGCCATCGTCGATTTATCACCGGTCTCCACGGGGCGCGCCTTACCCCGATCCTATAGCCAAGCACTCAAAAAGCTCTCCCCCGTGTCCTTTGAGGCCCCTCGAGACCTACCAGCCTGGGGAGATATCTTCTCAGACTATTGCCTGTTCGTGCGTCCGACAACATCACAAGAAGAACAGACTTTCTTAAGCCGGGTGAGTGAGTACCTTTCAGTCCACTGTCAGCTAGCCTGTGAAGCCCACATTATTGAAGATAGGGCTACACGCGCAGCTATCCTCAAAGGACAAAACTACTACTGCTCACAGCAGCAAAAGAACGACAAAACGCGACGAATTTTAGCGCGTGCGTTCAACGACAACTGGGCGCAACGTTATTTGGAAACAATGTTGTTTGACTGTGTCCCTGACAGCAGCAGCGAGACTACTGTCCGACCTTATGCAACGGAACGTAAAGTTTCTTAGCGCTATACAGCTTAGCTTGTAACACTCGTAACCCCTTTCAAGCCGGGTATTGGACGCTTTGTAACTGGTTGTATACAAAGCTGTGCACAATAACTGCACAGCCAAATTGGTTAAATCAAGTCATTGGTTCGAGCTGCCTAATCCAAAGCAGTTCAACTGCCGAGGATGGGTTCTCTTAAATAACCCCCTGACTCAGCCTTCAATCATTTGTTATCAATGGTCTGCATTTATCGCCAATATGCCTAAGCTCTGGTCTTTCTTCGCTTAGGAAAATCCGGGGGTAGCCCTTAGGCGAATAGCGGTAAAAAAACCGCGTCCTGATCAATCAATGATTCAAGGCTGGGCCTCTCAATGTTGTTTTACTTAACTTGTTGCCTTCCTTCGTTTTCATGGTGCGATGGTTGGCCTCTGACGCGCTGACGCTGACGCGCTAGAAAAGGTTTCCTGCTGTTGTGGGGTAGAGATCCTCATTCAATGGCAAGCAGCCGCTGCGCAGTGCAGATTAGTCATGCAGTCAATAATGCAGCACCTAACGGCCATCATCACCCAGAAACCGAGAAGAGCACGCAAGAGAAAAGCACACATTGAAAGAGAACGGTGGCTCGAGCCAATATTTAAGCCAAGTTTATGTTCAGCAATGTTCAAACTTCTAGAGTAGGAGATCGATTCCAGATGTACGACGTTTTTACCAAAGTCGTTTCCCAGGCTGATGCACGGGGTGAATACATTAACGATGACAAAATCAGTGCCCTAAACCAGCTGGTAGCTGAAGGCAATAAGCGTATCGACACGGTCAACCGAATCACTAGCAACTCTTCTGTCATTGTAGCCAGCGCAGCGCGTTCGTTATTTGCCGATCAACCCCAGTTAATTGCACCTGGGGGCAATGCCTACACCTCTCGCCGGATGGCCGCTTGCCTGCGGGATATGGAGATTATTTTGCGCTATGTCACCTATGCCGTATTTACCGGCGATGGCAGCGTGATGTCAGATCGTTGCTTGAACGGCTTGCGTGAAACTTATACAGCACTGGGTGTGCCTGGGGCATCAGTCGCCGCAGGAGTCAGCAAAATGAAAGAAGCTGCCATTGCCATTGCTAATGATAGTAATGGTATTACCCCTGGCGACTGTAGCTCCCTGATGGCCGAGCTTGGCGGTTATTTTGATACGGCAGCGGCTGCCGTTGGCTAGGTGCTTTACTTCTTTAGGTACCTTGTTTCTTTAGGTGCCTTATTTCCTGCGGTTAATTGTGCCTACAGTTGACCATAACTTGCCATTAAATCTTTGTTCTTTGTAATTTTTTTAAAGAGAGAGGGATCCTAACATGAAAACCCCAATGACTGAAGCGGTTGCAACCGCTGATTCCCAGGGCCGTTTCCTGAGCAGTTCGGAACTACAGGTTGCTTTTGGTCGTTTTCGTCAGGCGCAGACCGGACTATCTGCCGCCCAGTCACTTACCCAAAATGCTGACAGTTTGGTGAATAATGCGGCTCAAGCCGTTTACCAGAAGTTTCCGTACACCACCCAAATGGAGGGGAATAACTACGCCTCAACGCCCACTGGGAAAGAGAAGTGCGCCCGAGATATCGGCTACTACCTAAGGATGATCACCTATTGCCTCATTGCTGGGGGAACAGGCCCATTGGATGAGTATCTGATCGCAGGTATCAAAGAAATCAACACCACGTTTGATCTCTCGCCTAGCTGGTATGTAGAAGCACTCAAACACATTAAAGCCAACCATGGCCTGACGGGTGATGCAGCTGCTGAAGCGAACTCCTATATTGACTATGCTATCAATAGCCTGAGCTAGCAAGTCTCTGAGCTAGCAACCGCCTTGCTCAATGTCTCTAGATTTTGGCTGACACAATGGCCGTCTAGAACAACCAAGATAATGGCATTGAGCCAGGCTACTCCCGACTTAACTTTTTCCATGTCCAATGACGCATCATATTAGCCTACGCTTTGAGGAAGCGACCTGTTATGACGAGTGAAACTTCAGCCAGACTGTTAGGATTTGAGCCCTGCGACCAAGCTAAGCCCCTTGAGCTACGGTTCAATGCTTCTGAGAAAGATATTCAGGGTGTTATTTGGGGAGCCTATCGCCAGGTACTCGGCAATGATCATATTATGAGTGCAGAACGGCTCACCAGCGCTGAATCTCTTCTTAGGCAGGGCCACATCAGGGTCTGCGATTTTGTTCGTACCCTAGCACTCTCCGAACTCTACAAAGGAAAGTTCTTCTACAGCACGCCTAATGTGCGTTTTATTGAGCTGAATTTCAAGCATTTATTAGGGCGAGCGCCCTACGACGAATCAGAGATTACAGAACACGTTAATCTCTATGTCCAAAAAGGCTATGAAGCTGAAATTAGTAGCTACCTAGACTCTGACGAGTACCAGAATAATTTTGGGGAGCATGTGGTTCCTTACTACCGAGGGTTTGCCTCCCAAAAGGGGCAAAAGACGGTTGGCTTTGGCCGCATGTTTCAGCTTTATCGAGGAGCCGCAAGCAGTGACAGGGCCCGCGTGAACCACAAGAAGGGCAACCTCACCACAGAACTTGCTCGTAATTCGGCAACGCCAGTAAGAGCTGCTAATTTAGGTAAAGAATTACAAGGGGTTACTGGGGGCGATCGCGAACAGCTATACCGCATTAGAGTCTCCCAATCAGCCACCAAACGAACCCCACAAGTTCGCCAGAGTATTCAAGAATATGTGGTGTCCTACGAACAGCTCTCGCCCACGATGCAGCGACTCAATAAGCGAGGCTGCCAGATTGTGACAGTTACCCCAGCATAGTTTGCAGGACTCTCACAACAACATTCACCCCTTTAAGATTTCCCCTTTAGCAGGAGATTAATCTGTGGCCATTACAACCGAGTCTGCCAGACTTGGGACGACTCCCTTTACTGAGAAAAATCCTATAGAAATGAGGCCTAACGCATCTTCTGGCGATGCCCAAGCAGTGATTTACGCGGCCTACAGGCAGGTCATCGGCAACGATTACATCATGCTCTCAGAGCGTTTAGTCGGCCTAGAGTCTCTGGTCAATAGCGGCAGCCTAACGGTCAGAGATTTTATCCGCGCACTTGCCAAGTCAGATCTCTACAAAAAAAAGTTCTTATATCCCAACTTTCAAACTCGTGTCATTGAGCTGAATATCAAGCATCTTTTGGGCCGCGCGCCCTACGATGAATCGGAAATCATCGAACACCTCGATCGTTATCAAAATGAGGGATTTGAAGCCGATATTGATTCAGCGGAGTACGAGAGAAATTTTGGCGATGGCATCGTGCCGTTTTGCCGAGGCTTCAGTACTCAAACAGGACAAAAAATAGCAGGCTTTCCCCGGATGTTTAGTCTGTATCGGGGCTATGCCAATAGCGATCGCTCACAAATTTCGGGAACAAGTGCACGCTTGGCCGAAGACCTCGCCCAAGGTGTGGTTTCTGCCGTAGTGCCTCCGTCAGGGAGCAACAACAATGGTTGGGCCTATCGGCGGGCACGGGGAACGATGACCAATCGAGTGTTTGGTAGACCAGGCTCCACCGGCGAGCGGGGCAATCTGTACCGCATTGAAATTGCGGGACGGCGACACCCAGGGTATCCTAGCATTCGCCGTAGTAATCAGGCTGTTGCCGTCCCTTACGAAGACCTCAACCAAACCCTACGGCGGATTAACAAAACGGGCGGACGCGTTGCCAGCGTAAGCCCAGCATAAACTGTACACCAGACTGCTCACCCCTTTTCTAAAACCACCCTTAAACCAGTGCCATTCACCATAAGGTATCCATCATGTTAGGACAGTGCGCCACCAGTACAGGCTCAACCATAGATAATAGAATCTTTGTCTATGAAGTCACCGGCTTGAACCAAAACGACTTAACAGCTCGCCTGGAAGCACCTATTCGCAGTAGCCAAAATCAGTTTTTTCAGGTGCCCTTTCATCGTATGAATGATGAAATGCGGCGAATCACAATGTTGGGTGGAGAAATTATCAAGATCGCGCCCTTAGGCGCAAATCCTGCCCCCTCTCAGCCTGCACAAGCCCCTCAACAGGACAGCGCTAAAGCTGAGGAAAAGTCTGCTGAGTAATCAGTAGTATCTCTGAGGTTCTGCCTATAAAGCAGATCTCGACAACAGTGTCTCCTCCTTTAGAAGGTCTTTCACTTCTAAAGGAGGTTTTTTTATGCCTTTCATACCGATGTCTCCCAGGCCAACAAGTTGAGATCACACAACACCCTATAGGTATCTGACTTTTCCTGTTAAGTCCTACCGCGCATCCGCGATCGCACTTTTAGGGTCAGCGTTGGGATAGAGTAACCTTACCGTAAGCCCGGAGTCGAAGATGGAAGCCGCCCGCTATGAGCAAAATTTTGGCCACTGTAAGTTGGGAGGCCAGCGATTGAATCGTCGAGCCCTGAGTATTTCAAGCGCTGAGCGAAAAGGTTGGGCAGGGACTATCGTGCGTCTTTGAGTGTGCTCAAGAGCTAAAACGAGCTTATGAGTTTTCGCCAACCCCAAAACGAGTTTTGAGAAATTGATAGCCCCTCACTGTCTAGAGACTGCCCAGCAGGTGTCAGCGCTGCCAGTGGTGCTGAGTGTTGGCGATACCACCTACCTGGACTACCAGAAGATTCTGACCAAGCGGGAAGGTTACGGCCCTCAGGACAGGGGTGGAAACGGCTTGCTCCTGCACAGGCCGTAGACCCGGAGCAAGGTCAGCCGTTAGGGCTGCTGTGGCAAAAGCTGTGGAACCGTCAGCATCGAGAGAAACCGCCTACGGGAAAAACATCGGCGCAGAAAAAAGGCGTCTTGCCCAGGCGCGAAAAGCCAATCGAGCCCATGCCTTTGAGGAGAAAGAGTCTTACCGTTGGGTCGAAGCGATGACGACCGTTGAGCCCTTGGTGAAACCATCAACACGGGTGATTTACGTGTTTGACCGAGAAGGGGATATTGCTGAAGTGTTTGATCAAGTCAATCAGTCTACCCATAGCGGTGTGTTGGTGCGGGCGTCCCACAATCGCAGTCTTGAATCGGACCCCTATCGCTTATGGGAGACGCTGGAAGGTCAACCGATTCAGTCGTTCTACGAGCTTGAGTTGAGTGAGACCAAAAAGCGCCAAGCTCGCACCGCCAAGCTCGCTGTGCGGTTTTGTCCGGTGCAGTTATCGATGCCGCCACGATTGCCAGACGACGCGTGTCCGGTCTATGCGGTCTATGCCCATGAAGTGGATTGCCCTGAGGGGGAAGACCCCGTTTCCTGGATGTTGTTGACCAGTGAACCGGTGACCACACTGGCCAGGGCTCAAACTATTTTGCGATGGTACGGCTATCGTTGGCGGGTCGAGGAATATCATAAAGTGTTGAAATCGGGGTGCCATGCGGAGCGCTATAGACTCGCTGCCGAGGGCATGAAACCGTTGCTAGGCTTCCTCTATGTCATTGCTGTCGACTTGTTGCGGTTAACCTACTTGAAACGGACACAGCTTGAAATGCCAGCAGAAACAGTGCTCTCTTCGTTTCAAATCCAGGTCCTTAACGCCAAGTCTTCTCAACGCCCCAACGCGTTGACTGTGCGTTGGGCGCTCTCATCGATTGCTCGGCTGGGAGGCTATTTAGAACATCGGTGCAAGACGCCCGCTGGTATTCAGGTGCCCTGGAAAGGATGGGCTAAGCTACAGGACTTGGTTGGGGGCTGGAATCTCGCTCATAAAACTTAACGGGAAAAGTCGGTTCCCAAGACAGGGAATGCCTACCAAGACAAGGGTGGCCGGAACGGAACGGAGGTCGGGATGGGGCAAGAAAGGTCAAGAATTAAGCAGAGGTAAGAGCTAAAGGGCAATAGGATCAAGGCTTACAGAGTCCACGCGTCGGCACAAACTACACGAAAACCGATGCCGTTGAACCTGCGCGCGCGCGCGAGCTTGCCGCGATTGGCAGAGCGGCAGAAGTCAGGATAGTTGAGCCAAGAACCACCCCGCAGCAGCCTTTCGGCATTTTCATCAGAAGATAGCCAAGCACTTCCATCAGTTGGTCCTCCCTTATAATTGTCATGCCAATGGTCCTGGCACCATTCCCGCACATTACCGTGCATATCGTACAGGCCAAAATCATTCGCGGGAAAGCTACCTACATCCGTTGTCATCTCCCTATATGTGCCTTTGGGGTCAGAATCAAAGGTATAGCTCGCATCGCAGTTGGCTAACTCAGCAGTCAGTGTTTCACCATAGTGAAAGGCGCTACTCGTACCAGCCCTGCAAGCATATTCCCACTCCGCTTCGCTCGGTAGTCGATAGTCCCGCCCTGTTTTACGTGACAGCCGCTTGCAAAATTCAACGGCAGCATCCCAATCTACCTGCTCTACAGGTAGATGATTTCCGCTGAACCCAGAAGGCGTAGCCTCTAGAGATCGCTCGACTTCAGGCAACGCCACAACGGATTTCCATTGAGCCTGAGTCACCGCATATTTCCCCATCAAAAAGGGCTTTACCGTTACCTTATGATGAGGCCTTTCATCAGCATCCCCTTGGCCATCCGCTGAGCCCATTTGAAAGCTCCCACCGGGTATTGCCACCATATCTAACGTTACCCCCTGGCCTAAGTCTTCCTGTTGGTACTCCGCGCTCCGCTGCTTCCGCTGAATCTCTTTTCCTTTTGCATCGACCTTAACTACTTCAAAGGGAAACGTCAGCACAGATGGCTTGGACGGGGCCATGGAAGTCTCTTCAATCAGCACCTCTTTCACAACCTCTGCCACTGGTGTCGTTTCGTCCTTAGGTATACCCTCTACGACTCTCATCAAATCCTTCAGCCCTTTAATCAGCCGACTCATGTCCGCATGAAATCGCGGATCGTGGCCCACTTCAATACCATTGCGTTCCGTCAGCGGATACAATGACTTTGGCAGCTCAGAAGCGATAGGCATACTCACCCCATCCAGTAAAATCGGCACTACTGGAATCCCTCGCTTCAGTGCGGACTCCACCTCAATACGTACAAAGTCCTTCGGATTCTCTAAACGACGGGTTCCATTTTTTTCTTCCACCGTCGTCCAGGTTTTGCCAATCACCACCAGCACTATCTGACACTGACTCACAGCATTATCCAGATACTCGACAAAGTTCACGCCGAGCGGAATATTGTCTACATCCTTAAACACATTATCCCGGCCAAAGTCAGTCACTAGTCGGTCATAAATTCGCCCTGTTTCAGAAATGGCATCACTACGACGATAGGAAATAAAAATGGATTGAGCGCGAGCCATCAATTTTGGTTACAGGATATGGTTGAAAGCTGCTCTCAGTTTACAGGTAGGCAAGTGCGATCGCGTAAGCGCCGACCAGTCGGTTCGACCTATGCTGAATCACTAGCAAACAATATCACTGCCAAAAGAGCCGCTCCCTAAAGAGCTTTATAGTCTGCCAAAATCTCATCGTGGGTCATACCCAAACTCAAAAGTTCTAGCAAAAACTCAACTGGATATCTAAGTCCTCTAACACAAGGCCTACCGTGGCAAATATCTGGAGAAATTGTAATTCTCTGTACAAGTGACGTATCCAATAAGAACGTGCAGAATCTAAGGGACGTTAGCAGATGCGAACAAAAGCTTATGCCGCCGTCTTTTTCGCAATTTTTGGCACTGGTTCCGTTGGATGAAATAAATCGCCTAACCCCCCTTATATAAGGATTACAGCCGTTTTCAAGACGAATAAAAGACAAGCTTTGATACAATTTCGACATAGTTTTGTATCAATTTAAGGCCTGGGTCAACCTATCATCACAATCTGGAACCTAGTGATTGATAAAGTGTTCTTAAGTCGCACGGGTCTAACGAGTAGATGCCATTAGAGCACTACTCAGTACTGTGAGGCAATATCTCCCAAGTTCTACAGTAAATAAATATTAGAGTGTCAAAATGATGCTTGATCTCAGACATTTTTATAAAGCTTGCAATCCAAGCAAAACGCTGAATACTGCGAAGCCTGGTGATCGCAAAATGTACATTGACTTTTCAAATGTACGGGGTAGTAACGTTATTCGGGAACTAGAACGTACGATTACGGTACTTTCGGGCAATGAACCAACGTGTCAACTTTTTACTGGCCATATTGGCTGTGGCAAGTCTACGGAGCTACTGCGACTTAAGTATCAGCTAGAAAAGCAGGACTACCACGTCGTCTATTTTGAGTCGAGTCAAGACTTGGATATGGCCGATGTTGATATTACAGATATTTTATTGGCAATTACGCGACAGGTCAGTGAAAGTTTAGAGAAAGTTGACATTTTCTTAAAACCGACTTATTTCAAAAAGCTATTTCAGGAGATAGTTGAGTGGCTACAAACACCTATTGAGGTAGATGTGGAGGCAGAACTCTCCTTAGGCATTGGTAAGGTGACGGCCAAAACGAAAGAGAGCCCCCAGCTGCGGAAGCAGTTACGCCAATACCTAGAGCCTCGGACCAGTAACATCCTAGACTCCATTAATAAGGAGTTTTTTCAGCCTGCGAAAGAAAATCTTCGAAAAAATGGTCAAAAAGGCTTGGTTGTTATCGTTGATAACCTTGATCGGATAGACAGTACACTCAAGCCCTCCGGACGTAGACAGCCAGAGTATCTCTTTGTGGATCGAGGAGAGCAATTGAAAGGGCTAAACTGTCACTTGGTATACACAATTCCGTTGGTGCTCGCGTTCTCAAATGACTTAGGCCAAATTACGAATCGATTTGGCGTAGAGCCTAAAGTGCTACCCATGGTGCCTGTAAAATGGCGCGACGAAAGCCTTTATGAAGAAGGGTTAGCGACATTACGGAGAATGGTCCTAGCTCGCGCGTTTCCTAAACATTCTGAAGCAGAGCAGCTTGAGTTAGTTACCGAAATTTTTAAGCAATCTGAGGATCTAGATTATATTTGTCAAATGAGCGGTGGTCATGTGCGAACTTTGCTAAGCTTACTATTTCGCTGTATGCAGCAAGGCGATCCGCCCTTTAGTCGTCAGTGCTTGGAAAATGTGGTACGGCGACGACGCGGGGAGCTAACGCGGGCTATTGAGGATGAAGAGTGGACAGTACTACGAAGAGTAGTAAACCAGAAGAGTACGAAAGGTGAGGAGGATTATCACCTATTGCTTAGGAGTTTATTTGTGTATGAGTATCAAGATATAGAGGGGTCTTGGTTTGATATCAATCCTATTCTTTTAGGAGCTATGCCAAATGATTAAGTCAAGACTATATCCTTATGTTAATCCGACTACCCAAATTAGGTCGCTATTAAAAAAATTAGGCCACGAAAATAATTAGGCTATGTTGAGAGGAATGATCGATTATGAGTGAATCACCGGCACCTCGTTTATTGTCCCCTGACAATCAAAGTTCTCTCGAGACTTTGTTGAAATCGATCGAACTCTCTCCGGGAGAATTCACGCTGCTGCTGCCTGTGTGCAACTATGAAGCCCTTCAGCAAACAATAATAGAGCAAATCAAGGTCCAATCCTCAGCTGACATCCAAATTCTACAGCTGCCTAAACGCATTGAGTCCCTTTATAGTGTAGTACAAGAAGCGGTCGCCCATCGTCAGCCATCTGCTTTGATGATTGTTGGCTTAGAGCGCGTTCAGGACATTGATGCCAGGCTAGCAGCCACTAACCTTGTGCGAGAAGAATTTAGAAAACATTTTCCCTTTCCTATTTGGATTTGGGTCAATGATGCAGTCCAGCAAAAGCTTATTCGCCAAGTGCCCGACATTGAGAGTTGGGCAACGCCAATTCCATTTGTTAGTGAGCCTGACTTACTACGGGACTTTTTAAACCAGACAACTGATCGCTTCTACGACTCTGCAAAAATTGGCAATGAGCTAATGATAACAGAGGCCACGATTAACGAAAATCTTCGATTACAACAAGAGTTGGAATCGGCAGTAAAAGATTTAGAGTCTCGCAGTATTGAGCTTGAGCCTGAAGTAGGTGCCAGCGTTGCCTTTGCCCTAGGGCAAATCGCTTTGGGCGCTGAGGGAATAAGTACTACAGCTCGGGGACATTATGAGCAAAGCCTGGGACTTTGGGAGAGATTGGATAACTCTATTCGGAAGGGGATTGTACTCTTACAATTGGGAAAGTGGTGGCAAGAAGAGGGCTTGCAACGACGAGAAGAAGAGAAAAGCGCACTTCAGCAAGCTCAAGACTACTTACAACAGGCAATAGTTATTTTTCAGGTTGAGCAGCGCTCAGACCTTGAGGCAAAGTGTGTTCGGCCTTTAGGCGAAGTGTTGCATCGGCTGGAGCTGTGGGATGAGTTAGAGACATTGGCTCAGCGAGGATTGGCTTTAGCTAACAGTCACATGGCTGAACTTGATGTTGAAGTTCAGCCTGAAATGTACTGGCGTTGTTACTTACAACGGGCACAGGGATATCGATTCTTAACAGATGTCGCATTAGCGAGGGAGCAAGGGGAGAATGCGAAACAACAGGCCGAAGAAGCCTTAAAAGTACTGGATGAGGTGAGCCAAACTCTAGGGACAGATGCGCTAGGTGATCAGCATGGTCCTTTGAAGTTTATTTTGGCCTACGAGCGCTCGGCAACGCATTTTTCGCTCGCTCGCGCATTTTTAGCATTAGAGCAATCTTCTCTTGGGATTGAACAGTTAGAAATCGCTCGGCAGGTTGGAGATCCTCAATATGATCCTCAACTTTATATCCAAATTTTGAAACAGTTACAAGCGCTGTTTTTTGAGCAGAAACAATACTTAGCAGCGTTTGAACTAAAGCAGGAATATCGCTCAATAGAGCGACAGTACGGGTTGCGAGCTTTTGTGGGTGCCGGGCGACTAGAGTCTCAGAAGGTGGCGTTGAGGCCAGGGTTAGGAGCAGCACAAAAGGTACAAGTTTCTCAGGAAATTGCAGCTTCGGGGCGGCAACAAGATGTAGAGCGGCTAATTGAGCGAATGGGGCGCGCCGATTGTAAGCTAACAGTGATTTATGGTCAGTCGGGGGTGGGGAAGAGTTCGCTCGTTCAGGCAGGTTTGATTCCGGCGATTAGCCCTAAAGTGGTAGATGCGCGGCGAATTGCAATAGTGTTGCAGCAGGTATATACAGATTGGATAGTCAGTCTGTGTCAGAGTTTTCAGCAGGCATCGGGAGAGGTTAATCCGGAGCAACCGTTGCCAGATGTAAAGACTGCTGATGAAGTGGTAGCGGCCTTGAGGAAAAACTCGGAACAAGATCTATTGACGATTTTGGTCTTTGACCAATTTGAAGAGTTTTTCTTTGTTTACAAAGAGCTATTAGAGCGAAAAACTTTCTATGAGTTTTTACAAAAGTGTTTGAATATTCCTTTTGTAAAAGTGGTGTTGTCCTTGAGAGAGGATTATCTTCACTATCTCTTGGAATGCAATCGACTAGAGAATTTGGAAGTTATTAACAATAACATTTTAGACAAAGACATTCTCTACTATCTGGGAAATTTCTCTAGGGAAGATACTACGAGAGTGATTGAATCACTAACAGGGCAAACGGCATTTTATTTACAGCCCGACTTAGTAGAGGCGCTGGTAGAGGACCTAGCTGGGGATTTGAATGAAGTGCGGCCTATTGAATTGCAGGTAGTTGGAGCACAGTTGCAAACAGAGCAGATAAAAACTTTATCTCTATACCAGGAGCGAGGGCCTAAGGAGGTACTGGTTGGACGATTTCTGGAAGAGGTCGTAAAGGATTGTGGGTCGGAACAGGAACAAATCGCCAAGTTGGTGTTGTATTTATTGACGGATGAGAATAATACCCGTCCCTTAAAGACGCGGGCTGATTTGGAGTTGGAGCTGGATGTGGAAAAGGGGAAACTCGATCTTATTTTGGAGATCTTGGTGCGGTCTCGATTGGTCTTCCTAATTCCATCAACGCCAGCAGATCGATATCAACTCGTTCATGACTATTTGGTTGAATTTGTTCGCAAAGACCAGTCAGCTCGGTTAGTCAAGGAGATTGAGAAAGAGCGCGAAATGCGGAAGCTCACCGAGAAACGATTGATCGAGGTACAAAAACAAGAGCTCTATGCTGCGCGAAGGGCGAGGAATAGCTTGATGGGTTTGGTCGCTTCTGTTAGTTTCTTTGCTCTCATTTCTGTTGTTGTTGGATTCAATTTTTATCTGACGAGTATAAGACTTGCCGCCAACCAAAAATGGGGGCCAAACAAGTTAGTAGCTACCTTAAAAGTCGCTAAGTTGCAAAAGCGATTTTCATGGCTTGCCTTGCCTGAGATACGTCGGCACACGGCTTTGAGTTTAGCAGAATCTGTTGTCACTATGGGAACACCTGTGAGTGTGTTAGATGGGCATACTGACAAAGTTACAGGCATAGAATTTCATCCTAACAAAGACATGATTATTACCGCCAGCCGTGATAAAACTGTCAAGTTATGGGACACCAATGGAAGAAATATAAGCACAATGAATGGACACTCCGATGAAATTAATTTTGTTACTTTCAGTAACAAAGGAAATATTATTGCATCAGGAGGCAAAGATAAAACCATTAGGCTTTGGACGTTGGATGGGAAACAGCATCAGCTCCTATCTAAGCATTCTAGCGAGATTACAGCACTTGCATTTAGCCAAGACGATAAAATCTTCGCTTCTGCTGATAAGGAAGGGAATGTAGAGGTCTTTTCTTTCTCCAGTAGTAGATTATATTCATCAAAGCAACCAAATAGTAACCTTCCAACTCATACCAAACCTGTTAAGAGTTTAGCCATCAGTCCTGACAACCAGTTCGTAGCATCAGTTGATACAAACGGAGAACTCAAAGTATTTAGCTTAGAAGGGAAGCTAATTAGTGATATTAGTCTAGAAAATTTCTCAGCGCTTCCCATCTTAAGTAGCCAGAGAAATAATCGCTTCGAGGTTTCGTTTAGTCAAACCGGAAATGAAATTTCAGTTTTCGTTTATTCAAGTGGAGTGGGTGCCCAATGGTTCTACAAGAGGAAAGGAGAGTTTATAAATTTTAGATTCTTTGACGTACCTGGC
>JBCDAG010000181.1:0-14180 GCA_039186165.1 Cyanobacteria bacterium P01_F01_bin.53 | reverse complement strand
GTACCATTAAACGCGTAACGCTTTAGATAGCTTCAGTTCCTGGCCGCCAAGCACAAGGCTGAATTTCTATCACTCCCGCGTTGAATTTTGCAGAAGCCCTGGGTTGTTTGCGCAACCTAGGGTTTTTGTTTGCCCATATGTAGCCTCCAATCAATACAAAAGCTTTGCACCTATGCCGCTTCACCAGCGGTATTCTCAGGCCGACCAGCAACTGGAACGGAATGAAAATGCGGGATGAAGATTTGAATCTGACCTTTCCCAATCCGGTCACAGAACTCCGAGCGGGAGACATTGAACAGTGCCGCCAGGTCATCAAGCCCTTTTAGCCCAGTTGGTGAAATCGTCATCGTCGTCCTGGTTTTGTTTTCCTTGCTGGATGATGACGAAGACGGTGCCGAGGTACTCATAGGTCAGAGTGCATATGTTCTGAACATGTGCAAGATAGCATAGTGAATACCTTTAAGATCAAGCAAAAGCCAAAATGATCTCAGATCAGCGGTTTTGCGGCTTTGTCCATCGGCAAAGGTATGCATAGTAATGCCACCTGCAAAACATCTAAAAGACTGCTATATATGCATTCCACTTGATCCCGTAGGTCTAAACCGCCCTTTATATATAGAAGACCTAAAATCCGCGCTCAATTCTGCCAATTCCAAGATAAAAATACCGGAACCCGCTACGCGTTAGCGCTGCACACCGCTACGACCTGCCAAAAGGGGCTTTTGTTAAGATTTACGACGCCATCCGCTCCCAAATATCATTGACACGACTCATCACTTGACCAAGTAAAGTCTGCAGCGATTCAGTCAGCGCCTCAATCCGTTCTCTAAACTCAGCATGTTGCCGGGTGTTTTCCTGGGACTCGGCGATAAGCACCTCAATTTGCTGATTATTCAGTGCCGTCGCCCCTGTGACTTGGGTGACCATGACCGTTAACTCTTCTTGTGCGGCTTGCAGATCATTGGTGTCTCTAAATTCTGCGTGTTGTCGGGCATTTTCGCGGGATTCATCAATCAATGCCTGAATTTGCTGATCGGTGGTGCGCTGGCGTTCATCTTGTGCCGCGATCGCCTCATTTACCGTTTGCGTGAAGTTTTCCATGCTGGCTTCCAGCCGCTCCCCCATGGCATTGGTGTAAGTACCAAATGCCTCAACAGCCCGGTTGGTGCTGTCGATTTGCTGCTGTGTGCGCTGCTGTGTTTCGACCAGTTGCACCAGTAAATTTTCAATTCTGTCCAGCCGTTCGCTCATTTTTTCTTGGTTTCCTCCTGCGCATCAGGCACCCTGCCTTCACTCATAGCAGTGCGAACTTCTGTCTCAACAATAAACGCTGCGAGTGTGGCGGCTTTATTGCCTTCAGATTTAGCCCAGCGTTCTAAAGCCTCGGCAATGCCATCTGGGAGCGTGATCATAACGCGTTTGCTCACGGAAACGTTCTTGCGGAAGGTCTTCTTAAAAGTATGTCATGCACTACCACACCTGCAATAGCGCGACCGTGACAAGGTGATTTTTACAAAAATTCATGATTAGCTCTTTATTGCTTGGCGTTAGCTTTTGGCTGCCATTTGCTATCTAATCACTGCCTTTTAGTAAGTAATTGCTTACTGATTGCTTGCGACTATGTTAGCATTAATCACAATTGACCGGATCGGTCGCGTTGCGACTATCCCTGACCAAAGCTGACACCCTGTCCTTTTATCCTTTGTCGGCTGTATCCCTCGTATCCCGTGCGTTATCACCATTTTTGATGAGGCATTCGCCCATGACACAATCACCACGCCCCCTGACCGTTCCTGACCGTAAGCGTCAGCGTCTGACTGTTTCTGACCGCTCTTCTGCCTTCAGACCCATCGCCTTTGATGGTGGTTTTGGGTTTGCAAAAATTGTTTATAACAACGAATTCATCACCACCCCAGCCCTACTCGCGCCGGTGCGCAACCATTTACACGATGTGCCCACCAGCCGCCAGGGGGGGCTAGTGGCCTATCTTGACGGTCCGCGTCAGGATCTCAAGGAGACGTTGTGGATGACCGGATTCCCCGCCTACCAGTACTTTCCGCAAGACCATCAACGGGTTGTCGACACCCCAGACGGCAAGATCACTTATGGTTTACAAATGCTGCTGGGGTGTCTTGCAACCCTGCCCTACCAAGCCTTTTGGAACCTCAACCTGGTCGCCAGCATTCAGGATGCTGAAGTCATGGGTGCACGCTTGGCTGAGGCTTTAACGGGGTATCATCACGTCAAATTTGCGGATAATGCCCCTTGTACTGTCAATATCAGGGTTCTGCGCGTCTTTGAGGAGAGTTTTGGCGTTATCGCTGCCCATCACAAAAACTTACGCAATAGTCGTCAAACGGTCGTCTTTGACCTCGGCTATGGCACAACAATTGTGAGTTTATTTGCTGAAAATGGCTCTCTGGCCGGGCGTACCGTTATCAACCTCGGTGTTGGCAAGTTGATTAACGCAATTGCAACCAATGCCTTGGTGCGTCAGGCTTTAAGTCAGCCTGGTGACCCCGTTCTTATTCGTGAGGCTATCGAACGGGGCGACTTTTTGTATGGCACCACTGAGTTCAGCCTGAAAGCCTCCTATGATGCGGAGCTTGGCCCCTGGGTAGCAGCTGTTTTAGCCCCAGCCAAAAAGGCCGCCAGCCCCTGGCTGGTCAATGCTGACCATATCCTTGGCATTGGGGGCGGCAGTCAACTGCCGCTGATTTATGATTTGCTCAAAACACAGCAGATTAATCCGGTCAAAAATGGCGCACAGGCGCATGCAAACGGGCTGTATTTACTTGCTGAGGCGGCTTCTACCACGCGGAGATAGACCATGGCTAACGTTCCCAATAATCGCCGCGCGACCGTCACCACTGAAAATGTCCCCTACATTGAGCAAAAAATGCAGGAGTGGGGTACCGATTACTCACAAACCATCAACACCATCATTCTGGAGCATCGCCGCGCTGGGGTTGATATCAATAACGCCCAAACTCCTGCCACATCGCCTGTGCAGCCTGATACCTACCCTGATACCACCGATCAGCTGTCCTCACTAACCAGTCTGCTCGATTTTGGGATGACGCCATCATAGGCAGGTTACAGGAGAGAGGTATCAGGGTAGATACTGCGATACCAGCTTTTGACCACTATTACCCAGTTTCCAGAGCACCCCAAGAACCTGTTGTTTCATACTTCAAAACACTCAAATTATTGTGCTGACCGTCACACTTCTAAACCCATAAATCTCAGATACCCTATTTGTTGATATCCCTGTAACAACGCTCTCTAAAAATCTGTGCTCAAACCCAAGAATGGCTGCCTTGCTTGCACCACCATCAATCGTATTAACTAATAAAAATTATCCTGAAAATTCAGCCCCTTAATTAGGTGTCTTTATCCAATTGATTTGCTGAATTCTTGATAAAAATTCTCTGCATTTATTGACCATGATTTTTAGATGTTAGCCTTACCCCTCCTGTTCTTTTCGTTGTCGAGGTTACCCCATGTCCCGCTCATCCCTCACACCAGCAGATACCCCCCAAGCTGAGACCGCAAAAAGCGCTGCGCCGCCCATGCGCTCAGGCTTTAAGCGCCAAGAAGCGCACAGCACCCCCCCCAGCGCGCCAGAATATCCACACCAAGCGCACAGTGCCCGCCAACCGTGGTTTATCAAATATGGTGGCTTTTTAGGCGGCCTGTTAGGGGCTGCTCTTGTTAGTAATTCCGGGCATCATGCTGCTGGGGTTATTGTTGATGCTGGTCTCGTTCTAGGCACGGGTTGGTTATTTTGTACCCGCTTTCGCCGATTTGGATTTCGGGTTTGGTTGCCAACCATAGCGGCTTTTCTAGGCTTTAATATCTACAGCTTTTTTATGTCTGGGGTGCTACATTGGGGCGCTGGTGCTTATCACTTGCTGATGTTTTTTGGCTCGATAACTGCCCTGCTTTTCTTTATGGCTATAACCCTGGTTTTACCAGGACAAAAATTGCCAACACTGCCTTCACGGACCGAACTGGCTATCGCCTTGGCCAAAGAAGAACAGGCGCGCTTACTTGAGCAGGATAAAACCGATAGCCCGGAATTTATGGTCTGGCAAGATGTACTGGAGCGCTATCAACAGATCCTTGCCCTTGAGCATGAGGGAGGGGCTGCATGAAGCGTTTTCACACCTTTGGTATCTTTGCTTGCTCACTGATTGGGATTGGCTGCTTAGGGATGCTCGCCAATCTGGTTGTAAGACCCATAGCCGATGACCCTGATATCACCCCGGCAGCGGTAGCCACACAAGCTGAGTCCCTTGCGGACGAGACGGCTAACGCAGAGACAAGCCTGATACCCGAAGATATTCCAGTGGGCAGTCCCGTGGCCTACGCTGCCGATCAGCAAGCACCCCTATGCCAGGTTGGTCTTAAACAATACCTCTCCTACATCGAAGCCCGCGCCGCTTATCTGCTCCGCACACATCAAGCTCAACAAGATGCGGACCAATTTTTAGCCAGCCGAGAGCAAACCGTGATTGGTGAAATGGCCATTCTCTCCGCCAAAACTGGCACTTTCCAGGGAAACCCCGACCACTTTGCTACGCTGACCACCTTGTCTGCCGAACGCCTGGCCGTTGCCCTTGCGCAAAGTTGGCATCGCGCCGAGCGCCATAACCACCCCCGTTCAGAGGTGAAGACCTATGACACAAACCTACAATGCTAAGCAACAACAGCGGGCGCTCCTTGCTGGACACCTTATCGCCTTGGGCATTGGCGGCGGTATCCTGTGTCGGAATATTCCAGCCTATGTCCTTGGGGCTGGCCTAACCACATTCGGCGTTGTAACAGCCGGACGCCAAGGTGTGCGCCCCGACCATGCCCTCTCCACTTACAGCAGCGTGCTGATGCAATGCCTCACCGAGCTGTGCAATCCAACCACTGTTGAAAGCGGGACACGACAGGTGGTCTCTGCGATGGCCGCACAGGTGCCGATCCTCAATCAACTTCAGGAAAGCTATACCCGTCTGGCAGAAGACCCAGGTTTCTTTAATACCCTGGTCACGATGGACCCAAACGCCAAACGGTTTAACCCACTGGTTCTCGGTGGTCTGCCCGGCGAAGGCAAAACCCGCGTTATCCAGCGCTTGGCCGAGCGGTTTATTCAGCTCAATCCCACCGGGGAGGTCCTGGTTTTTGATCCGGAGTACGACTTTAATCAAAGTGATACGAACGGCACCCCTTGGCCTGAGCACTTTAAGCCCGGCACCCATATCTTCAGCGATTTGAGTGGACTCAATGCGATGCGAGATCGGGTTAAAAAGCGTCTGGCAACGCGTGAAGCCGCCACGCCGTTGATGGTTATCTTTGATGAGTTCAACAACTTGCGGTCGTTTCCGGGAATGCCTGACGACGATACCTATTATTTGGAGTTTCTAAAAGACCTGAAGGTTGCCTATAACCGCGCTGGTAAACGGGGCGTGTTGCTGGTCACCGGTATTCAGCGGATTGGCGCAAAAGAAACCGGTCTGCCTTTGGAATATCTGGCCTCGTTCCCCTGGCTGATGTTTCCTAAGCTGGCCAGAAACAAACGCATTCAAACTGTTCTTGGCCTGGAAGAAAACCAAAAGCGACAGTTTCTGGCGGTTTTGGCTGAGATGGGTGAAGTGGTGGCCATGAACAATGCAAGGTTGCATCCGGCGCTCTACTTCACTCAAGAAAGTATGACGTGCAAGCTCATCCCCCATTTCGAGGCCCATGAAGTCGCAAAAGTTATCGACCCCGGTCTCGACTGGTTGCTGAAGGTGTGGCAGACCTGCCCGCACATTATTGACGCTATTGAAAACGGCGAGATTAAAAATCGTACCGAACTGGCTGACCCGACCCTACCCTGGCAAACAGAATTGGCCAGCTTGTTGGATGAAAACAAACTGCAACGTAAAAACGCTGACCAACGCTGGGTCGCGCTCTCGACCTACTGGGAGAAAATCACCAGTGGGGAATTTCGCACGGCCATTACTGAAACAGAAGACGGGATACAGGAGACAAAAACTAACCCCTGATGCCCAACCCCAACCCTCAATAACCTTAACCACCTGACCCCTGCATACCAAAACGAACCATGTGGAACCTCCTTAAATCTGGCGCGTCGCTTCTCATTGCGTTCGCCCTACTGACGCTGTTTTTTACTTCCGTGGAGAAAGGCAACCTTAAAGTCGGAGAGATTACCGACGACGGCCTGGTTATGTTTGCCCGCATCTATCGCGCAGTGACAACCCCGCTGCCCGACAACAACCAGGAGCAGCCCCGATGAAAGTCTTGGTTGATGGGATCACCTGCATCATGATGCTGATGATTATCTTACTGATCAGCAAGATTGTGTTCCCGGAAAAGACCGAAGCCTTGCTGAATGACGCTGATACCCGGTGGAATCGGGCTGTGGAACATGTCGAACAAGAAAGCCAACCCCAATAAAGAGACCGCCCTGTCCTGGAAATGGCAGATCGCTCAACGTTTAGCCAAAAGTGGACAACAACGTACCCGGCAAAATCTTGTCGCAGGTTACGTGATGGATACCCAGATTCCAGCCCTGGAGACTAAGCAAGGCATTGCTGCGACCCTGGCGCTCAATGCCCTGGTTGATGCCTTAAAAGAACAAAATGATCTCAACCGCCGCCGTCAGCTGGCGTTGACACAGCGTTATGAGCACCAACGCAGCCTGATTGAAGCACTGGTGCAATTTATTGTTGTTTTTATTTTATTGCTTGGGGTGGGTAGCTATGCCGCCTTTGACTGGGCGATCAACACGCTCGGGGCACCCCTGGCGCTACTGGATAAAGTACCGGGTTTTGACTGGCTGATTACAGAACAAGACAGCGATACTGCGCGCAGTGGCTTTATCCCAGGCTCTGTTGCCTTTGGCAAACTGGACATTGCCACCCCCTATTTGTATGATGACTCGCCGCCAGGGGCGTGGGACTTTACCCTCATTAATCCTGTTTCGGATAGCACGGACGTGCCCATCCCGAGTCCCTGCCCCGGTGTGATCGATGATATTGGGACAACGAAGCGGGCGGGTAACTATCTGTGGCTAACCTGCACAGATAAGACCCGTTGGTTTATGGCGCATCTTGATAGCCATCAAGTGTCGATAGACAGTATCGTTAAGCTTGGCCAACCGCTGGCCATCCAAGGCAGCACGGGGAACAGCACTGGTGATCATATCCATGCTGTCATTGATCCACCCCAGGGTGAGAGAGACGACAGAGCTGCCACCAAGCCCATTCTCGATAAAGCCTTTGCTTTATGGCAGAACGGCAACACCCCGGCCCAGTTTATGGGCAGCTCGATGCCCAAGCAGACTGTTACTTTAATTAAAAGTGTTGAAGGGTTGCATCTATCAGCCTACCCGGATGGCACAGCACCCAATGGCCAGGCACGCTGGTCGATTGGCTATGGCACCCCATCGCGGCCAGGGGAAGTCATCACAGCGCAAGAAGCAGAAAAACGCCTGGCAGCACACTTAGCGGTTGCTGCCGCTCAGGTTGAAACCCTGGTCACCGTGCCCCTGAACGATAATCAGCGGGCTGCATTAATCAGCTTCCAGTACAACACCGGCGGGCTTGAGAGTTCTAAATTGCTCACGGCGCTCAACAAAGGGGAGATGACTCAGGCTGCCCTCCAGTTCGGTGAGTGGATTCGCTGGCTGCCGCACGATAAGACCGAACTTGAGGTTTCTCCTGGCCTCGTTAAACGCAGACAAAAAGAGCGGCAGATGTTCCTTGGACAACAGATTGCCCACAGCTCCTAAGAGTTACGGCTGCTATCAAACAGCCAAAACCGCCTTATGCGCGATTCTTTATTGTTGTTTTTCTTATTTGCCAGCTATGCCTAAACGACATCTCTCCAAGCTATCCGGTCTAGATAGCAATGCTTTTGATGCCAGCGGTAATTTGCTAACATTCTGTGGCCGGTGGACGGCTCCCTTGAATAATCAGTCAATTGCGTTGGTTTATGGTGCCAAAAATTGCACTTGTCAGGGCTGTATACGAACCAAACAGTTTAAGGCTTTACCACCAGAGCGAACACTCAGCACCCTTGATCACACTCCATAATAAAGGGCGGTTCTCACAATCTGCTGTTGTGATGCTGACTGCTCCAGTTGCCCCCAATGCAATGGTTGCTCTCGGATATTTTCAATGAGATATGCCGGGCGCAGCCCCAAATTGATTGAAAAAGGCTGTATTACAATTCACGGATAGACGCATGTCACGCCTTAAAGTCGGCGATTCAGTTATCTACACCGGCAGCAATCCCCCAATCTCAACAAGCCTTTTTTGCATGGTTCCCTGCCCATTCGCAGTATTCTGCGCGGCGGTTATGCCAACTGCAGCAAGGCCGATGGCTATATCACGACCTGGATGTTGCTGAGTGAGCTAAGAGCTGAGCCACAATCTGGCACGCTCCCCAAGGCTATATCCCCCAATTCCGCCAGTCCTCAACATACGCCGCGTTATCATGCTCGATCGCATAACGGACTTATTAGCAGCAAACGCTTTGCAAGTTATTGGCGATGAAACAGGCACCGCCGCTGAAAAAGCAGCCGCGTTGATCATGACGCAGTTGGATACGTCTTGGGCTGATTGGTTAGATGACAACTGGGATGCCTGTCTGGCCTATTGCACACATAAAGTTGGCGACAGCCCAGCAAGAAAGACCATTGACATAAATAAAAATCATTTTATTAAATTGCAGAGCAGGAATGGCAACTCGCTGTGATGCCTACATTTGAGGTGTTACAAGCGCTTTGAGTCTGCGTGTTGTCAAAAGGAGTATTGGCCTAAGCCATAAAGAGAGTTTTTCATGACCACTGCGGCTATCCCCAAGGATGCCACAATGCCCCATGTCCTTAATTTTGGGATGGGCGTGGAGAGCACGGCAATTCTACTCCGCTGGATCTTGGAGCCAGAAACACGCCCCTTCCCTCTTGAAAATCTCATTGTGCTCTCGGCACAAACCGGCGATGAGTTTCCCAGCACGAAGTTTTTAGTTGAACAATACCTCCTGCCTCTGCTGCGGGAGCATAATATCCGCTACGTCCAGGTCGCCAAGACTGGACCGAGTGTAAAAGATGGCATCACGATTCTCAGTGATACCCGACAACCCGATGAATGCCATATCGAGGGCGATTACCGCCTCAGTGATGAAAATCTAAAGACAGGCACAACACCGCTGTACTCAGGCCCTCATATCTGCGCGCAAAAATGGAAAGGCGATGTAATCGATAGCTGGTTGGCCACAGAGATGAAGGGACGAGTCTTTGGTCCCTATCTCGGTTACAACGCCGATGAAACCGGTCGTATTAGCAAATCCAGCGAGTATGGCGCACGCGGCTTTGAGTATCGCTATCCGCTGCAGGAGTGGGGTTGGGACCGCCTCAAATGCATTCAGTACATCCAACAACACTTGGGCGTTGTGTGGAAGAAGAGTTGTTGTGTGTTTTGCCCCTTTATTCAGCGCCAGGTGGCTGCCGATCGCTACCTGGAAGAACCGGAATCTGCCTCTTTTGCTCTCTTCAATGAAGCTATGGCACTAGCCACCAACCCGAGAATGCAGCTCTTCAGCCATGGCACTGCGCATCAACTGTGTCGGGATACGGGGAATCACCAGGCACTTGCCCTATTTGAAACGCACATGGATAGTGTGCCATGGGGCATCTACCGCATTGAGCGTACCTATGAGCAGCGCTTTAGCGATAAAACCGGCAAACCCTACAAAAGTGTGGCCCGTCGCTTGACGCAAATTGAAACCGGCACCCGCCAGGCCATGCATGACCGCCTACAAGTTCTGGCTCATGACGAAGGTCGGTCTGTTGAAGATATGCATCACTTTCAGCGTGTCGTCAGTCACCATCGAGAAAACAATGCCTCCAATAGCTGTGAAGGCTTTTGGGTGGCTTGCCCGGCTGTGATGCCAGATAAAGTGCGTCATGCCCAAAACTTTGAACGTACCTGGCAATGGCTGACCGCTGAAAGACCAGAGTGGAACCTATACCGCGTTGATCAAATCCATGAACCCTACATTAAACGCAACAAGGAGCCAGGCATTAAGACCAAAAATCGCATTCAGGTTCTGCAAACGGGCGATTATGAGACGTTAGCCACAGCCCTTGACAGTATTGCTATGGAACATGGTCAAGATATTGGCACTGGTGTCCGCTTTGGCCGTCAGGTGTCCCAGGTTATCACCGAACCAGCACTAGAGCTGGGCGATGTTAAGGGCGAGGGCTACTATATGATTCATCCGCCCATGCTCAACCAGAAAAACATCAGCAGTCATAGCTTTCAGCAGCAATGGCTGAGTCTTAAAGATGGCCTGGAGCAAATGCTCATGTTCACCATGCCCACAGCACACCAGACTAAAAGCTAATGGTTTATGCTGCCCGCCATCGTTTGCTGGTGGCAACGTGCGCCGCTGTTATCGGCTCAATGTCCACAAATGGATTGTTCTGGCCGCCGCCATAAAGGGCAACTTCACTCACCTGCCGGGAAATCTGCCACTGTTGGTTGGTCATGATGCCTTGCTGTGGTGGTCGCCGCTCTGCTATGGGGTAAGGCATATGCATGACAGCTGTGCCAGGCCATCTTAGGTTGGCCACAGCCATACCCACCGGCAGGTGTCTTACATATGGTCTTTCTGGTGCGATCACCTGGCCAGACTGCGCTTGTATTGGCTTTGTCTGGGACAGTTTCATGGCGGCGGCTCTTCCTGAACGGGCAAAGCGCGGCACATGGTTCTGATAAAGACCCGCGATTCCAATACAGGGAGGCGGTGGTGGACAAATAATTGCATCTATGCGCGTACCCTGTAGAAACGGTTGTTTGGGACACACATCTCTAGATAATGACCTAATTGTTGTAATTGCTGCCGCAGTCTTTTGCTTTAGATAATGATGGAACTGTTTTGTGAGGGCTGCGACGACCTTATCAGAATCGATTGAACAAATACGCCCAACCCTTACTGCGCCAAGCTTATCCTCTCCTTTGAGGGCTAAGTCGGCATTCACGGTATTAGCGATGGCCGTTGCAGAATATCTTTTCTTCTGCGCCAGCAGCAGCACTCGCCCAGCGACAGTATTGTGCAAGAAATCTATTGGAATCTTGGCAAATCTGGCTGCAGTACTCTCCTTGAGCCGCGCCGTACATATCTTCTGCATAAAAAATCTCTTGTACCTAATAAAAGGGATATGCAGAATTTTTGTGAGAAAATCAATGCTTTCATGCGCTAGAGCCTCTGACGCCTTTGCCATCTGCGCCGAAATAAAAAGCCCCCACCATATCGGCAGAGGCTTGGAGTGTGTGTTGGAAAGACTGAGTGGGAAAAGGGTGCCCTGAGGAATGAAGTTTCACAGATTAGGGGTGCTGAAGGCGGGCGGGTCACCGTGAGGTGATTCGCCTAGCTAACTGCAGCTCTTTTTCATTGCTTACACTAAAACTTACACGAACAGCTTCCCCCTGCCCTGGCTCACAATTAGTCTTTGGCCGGTGCTTCATATGCCATAGCCCTTCTTCAGAAATTACAAAACTTCTGGAAAGGAAGTAATGCTTGCTTATATACCCGCTACTTCTGCTGATTGTTGATTGCCAGAGCGTCTTCCTGTTTTTTCAATAAGAGTGCAGCCACACTTTCTGGAAGTTATAACTTTATGGAAGGTAACGGCGCGGCTAGTAGCAAAATCCTCTTATGTCTGAAATCCCTAAGTCCGATTTGCGAGACGTTCAATTCGCGGATGGCTTTGCCGAAGCCGTCCATGTTACTCAAATCGGTCGCACCATAAACTATCCAGCTAGCCTCACCCTTTACCGCAACGAATGCACAAATGACAGCTACACCGAAGAGTTGGGTAACGGTGTGACCCTAACGCTGATGCTGATTCCGGCAGAGCAGTTCATGATGGGGGATGCAGAGGCCGGTCAACATCAGGTAAATATGCCGCAGTTTCTCATGGGGCGTTACCCGGTAACCCAGGCTCAGTGGCGGGCCGTAAAAACCTTACCCATGGTGGAGCATGAGCTAGATGCTGATCCAGCTGCGTTCAAAGGAGATAATCATCCGGTAGATACAGTGACCTGGTATGACGCGGTGGAATTTTGTCAGCGTTTATCTATGCATACCGGTAGAAACTACCACCTACCCAGTGAAGCGCAATGGGAGTACGCCTGTCGTGCTGGGACCGATACAGATTATCATTTTGGCCCTCAGATTACATCGGAGGTGGCTAACTATGGACAAAATGAGAACACAACCACGGCTGTAGGCCGATATCCTGCTAATCGCTGGGGGCTCCACGATATGCATGGCAATGTGTGGGAATGGTGTCAGGACCAGTGGCATCAAAACTATGAAGGGGCTCCTAACGATGGCAGTGCCTGGGAAGATCGTGAAGATAATAATACGCGCATGCTACGCGGGGGCTCCTGGGACTTCGATCCGAGGTATTGCCGCTCCGCTTGTCGCTTCAGCTTTACGCCCGACTACCGCGACAACGACTTCGGTTTTCGCGTTGTGTGTTCCGCGCCCAGGATTCTCCCATAGCCCTTTACCCTCTGGTGTTCAAGGCTTTGCCTTGGGCACCTTGCCCTCTTGTCCTTAAAAATGCCGCAATTCTTCGGGATTCTTTATTAAAATGTGCCGATTTTCCGGAAAACGCCTATGGCCTTTGGGGATAATACTGAGTATTGCCGTTTGATGCATCGACGGGAGCGCGCATGTTAAGGCTATCGGGGGACGATCGAAAGACACTGCGTAAAGCTTTAACATCCAGTTATCGAAAATACGCCGCATTACGCATATTTGTGTCCGATAACTTTGATTTTCGTCTGGACGATATCGCCACTTCTCAGGCTCTAAGGGACGCTGCCGATGACCTGATTATCGAGTTTGAGCAAAAAGGCGATATCTCGAATTTGATTTGGGCCTTATATCAAGAGCGCCCCCGCAATCCAGAAGTGCAAACACTTATGCAGCGTTTGCAGGGCTTTATAGAGCAGCGCTGGGTGTTAGAGCCTGGCGAAGAAGCAACACTGGCGGCGTCTCCGTTTGAGTTACCTAAAGCTTATAGTGACGCACAACTTGAAGGGTTTCTGCCCAAACCAGTTTCCTACAATACCGATGTAGGTACATTGCGACGCGGTTTGCAGTGGGCTAATGCGGTCTGCAAAGTTGCGTTTAGCGATCGCCCAACCACCGGCACTGGAGTTTTAATTGCTTCTGATCTCGTGCTGACGAACTATCACGTTCTGAGTCAAACAGTCGTGGAAGTCGAGCAACTAGCTGACACAGCACAAACGCTGCTGTTTGAGTTTGGCTTTGTCAGCCAAGAGCATGAAACCCCCGTTGTGCCAGATACCTTTACGGTTGATGCAACCAATCCGCTCATTGCCGCCAGCCCGCCAGCAAAATTGGATTATGCCTTGCTGAAGGTAGACGCCAAAATTACGACGGCTGCCTACAACCATATTCAGCCGGTGCCTATACTGTCCTCCTTGCCTGACTTAAAAAGTGAAGACGGGCTGAATGTCCTCCAACATCCTGCTGGGAACGTGATGCAAGTATCGTTGAGTGCTAGCGGTGTCGTACAGGTCGACCCGGCACGACACCGCGTATGGTACGTCAATAGGACCAAAGGTGGCTCTAGTGGTTCCCCATGCTTTAATAGCGATTGGCAGATGGTGGCTTTGCACCATGCGTCCATGTCCCGAGGATTTGGTAGTGTGCGCGAAGGTGTTCTTTTATCATCGATTTGGGTTGAGATTGCAGACAAAGTAAGGGAGCGAGCATGAGTCGTCGTATCGTTTGGTCCGCCTATGAATCCAGTGAGCCAGAAGAACAGATCGATGGATACTTCGATCGTCTGCTGAAGTATATTCCAGCGGATGTTGTCGGGCTATGGCTGACAGGTAGTGGTCTCATTCGCAGTCAAGCAAGCGACACATCACGCATTGGGCTGCTGTGGTTCCTGTTCGTTGTTGGCATCGTCTTGGCTTTCCTCTGGACGCGTAAGCAAACCCATGAGCCAGGTAAACCGACGGCATGGCGGCAAATTTTGCTCGCTTGTGGTTCTTTTTTTGTGTGGGTGTTTGCCATTGGCGGCCCCTTTGCTGAATTCGCCTTTTATGAACCTTTATATGGCTCGCTCCTAT
>JBCDAG010000180.1:0-14226 GCA_039186165.1 Cyanobacteria bacterium P01_F01_bin.53 | reverse complement strand
GGCAGCTTCACCCGCCCCAGGCGTAATCTCCTCTAGGATTTCTACTTGGCCAACTGAATCGAGTTCGCTGCCGTTAGCATCGAAAATCCGCAGGACTGGCTGGAGCAAAGATTCAGAGCCATCGGGGGCGATCGCATCCACATCAATATTAATAGACGCTCCACCCGCTAGTTCAAATGAGTAAAGATCTACATCCTCGGAAATATCAATGATGGTATTTGGGTTGGCAAAACTAAATGAAAATTTTGCTTCTCCAGACACAACGATTGGGTTGTCCGGGGTGGGGCTAGGAATGGCGATCGCACTCTCCAGCGTATCGTTCAACTCTGTTTCCACAGGCGAAGGCGGTGCCTCCGCGAGAGTATCAACAATTTGAAAACTGCCGCCCCCGGCTAAGGGAGAGACCTGATAGTCATCACTGGGATTAAGGGTAACTGTCGCTGTTTCAATGCCCTCAGATTCTCCATCTTCGGCAACAGGGAGGCTAATGGTGGCAGTTGCTTCGGTCATCGTAAAGACCAGTTGGGGGGGATTACTTTCAGCAACGCTAATGTCTCCTGTAATCCCCGTGGTTTCAAGGCCACTTAAATCAAACTCATCCAAGCCATCTACCTTTACCGATACCACAATGCCTTCGGCAGGAGGCGTGGTACTAAGACCAAAAGTGTGAACCGAAACCATGCCTTCTGATTCAATCAGAACAGGCGGTGTCACACTCAAGCTAAGTTGAGGCAAAGCGTCGGCCGTATCGGCGGTGGTAATAACGGCTAAACTTGCCGCAGGATCTACCCGATAGCCAGCACTCTCGCCAAGGGAAACCTGAAATTCTTGAATCCCTTCAATCGCAGCATCAGGAAACGCTGCAACCGTGATTTGAGCCGTTTGTTCAGTAATGTTGAAATAAAAACCGCTCCCCGTAAAGTTGGGCGCAGGAAAAACGCCGCCGCTGACTTCCGCGTTGAAAATATCGAACTGGCCTAATCCTTGGAATCCTTCACTGACTGAGGCTGCGCTCGGGATAGCCGTCTTTACAAAAACGACAATCCCCTCTGGTGGCGGGGGCTCACTCAGGGTAAATGCAAACGTGACTGCATTGCCATCGGCTTCTATTAAAGCATCGTTTTCCACCGTAAGGCCTACCACTGGCTCTGTGCTAGGCGTGGGAACGTTTGCGGCATTGTCATAGACAGTCACGGTAGAGGCGGCGGCGGCTGGATTAACGGTAATGCCGGGATTGTCTTCTAGGGCAAAGGTAATCTCTTCTGGCCCGTCAGTTTCGGGCACGGGCTTATCAAACAAAGTCAAGTTAAGCAGCGCATTGGCTTCCGTAACATTCAAACGAATGCCAGTGGGATTGCCCGCTGCATCCAACACCGGCCCGAGGATCTCTGCACCGCGAACAAAAGGCTCAAAGGTAAACACGTACTCGGCTAGGTTTACCCCCGTATTTACGGCCACTTCAACCCCTGAGTCAGGAAGATCTCCTTCAGTGGTCAGCACCAGGGTAATGGCCGCTCCCCCCAAGGCATTAATGGGGTCTAAACCGACATCATTGACTGTTTCAACGACGGCTGGCACAACGAGAGATTCATCTATTCCGTAGGTACCAGTGAAAGTTTGAAGAGACACCTGGGGGGGCGCGTCCGCAGGCAGAATATCCGGTGTGGTATCAGGGAGTGGCGTCACCGGTGTTTCACTATTGACGAGTTCGAAGACCAAGGCATAGTTACCAAAACCGTTATTCCCAAATTCTTCCAGGTTAAGGCCGCTGCCAGAGCCAGGCGTAAACGGATCATAAGACTGATTAAAAAAGGCACTTACTCCAGCGTAGTAGGTGCCAGCTTCTGTGGCGGTGTACTCCAGGTAGGGCTGTATGGAGGTAAAGGAATCATCTGGAGCAGGTGCTGTCGGTAAACCTCGAACTAGATTGTTGCCCTCACTATCAAATAAGATCAGCTCTCCAATATCCAGGGGCATTGAGCCCTCAGCCGTATCTAAGTCGAGTTTGATAGTGTCGCCTGCGGCCAACTCAAAGGCATAAAAATCAACATCTTCTGTGGCATCAACATCGCGGTTGTTGTCAAAGTCAAAATTAAGGGTGCCAGTTGCGATCGCCTTAGGACTATTTGCAGAAAGAGCAACAGCATTGGCAGTATTCAGGGTATCGTTAGATTCTGTCTCAGTGAGCTGAAAATAGCTACTATTCATGGCTTTACTTCTTACAAGATTTAGAGCGATTCAAAATAATTTCCGACCTCAAGCCCATTACCCCCTGATACAGTCTGAACTTGAAGCTATAAGGTAGCTACTCCAAAACATTTGTTTATGGAGCTTGTAGGCTTCTTGAAGCGTATCTTGTTCGTTTAAGAAAAATGATCACCAAAGCAAAAAAAAATGATCACTCAAGCTGCAAATTCAAAAAAGTAGACCGATAGCTATATTGACATCACGCATTTTGTGCCATGCTGAAGGTGATTTATCGGTATAGATTCGGTATAGAACAACATAGACTCTCCACATAGGTCAATGATTTATCCCTATAGGCTACTAATTGACGGTGTTGTAACCAGCCTAATTCTGACCGTTTTTGTCGCCGGAACGGTATTCTGGAATTATCGCTGGTGGCTGTCAGACTTTCCCCCTGACCTCCAAGATGTCTTGCAACCACAAACCGACAGAGAAAAGCGAAAGGCCCTTTTAATTGCCATAGTCTTCCTCGCGTTCCTTCTTCTGGGTATGGCCGTTTCATTTAGCCTGCTAAAACAGCAAATACCCACTGAAATTAATTTCTTATCAGCCTGGCTTCATGCCTTTCTGTTCTTTCAGGTGTTTAACCTTTGGGATTTAATTGTGATTGACTGGATCGGTTTTCTATTGGTTGATCCAAGCAATCCTCCCATCCCTGGCACAGAAAACTCACCAGGATATAGAGACTATTTTTTTCACTTTCAGGGATTTTTGAAAGGCATTATTATTGGCATCGTGATCAGCTTGTTAGCCGCAATTGTTGCCACTTTATAGCATTTAGCCGAATCATTAGCGTTTAGCTAAGTCGCTTTAGATATTCTCTAGGGGTGCTGCCAAACTTGCGCTTAAATGCCTTTGCAAAGTAGCCGCGATGAGAAATGCCAACGGTATCAGCGATCGCGCCAATGCTCATTTGTTGAGACTCCAACAGTTGACGCGCCTTGTCCATTCGGTCATCGTGCAACACACCAAACACAGTGGTGCCAAACAACTCTCTAAACCCTTGCTGAAGATTGCGCTCATTGAGTCCTACTTTCTCAGATAGTTCGGCCAGAGAAGGCGGTGTCATCAGGTTCTGTTTTAAAAATTCTCTTGCTTCTTGCAAGCGATTGTAGTTCTGATACTTTAAGCTGTTCGTTGAGCCAGCTAGAGGATCGGCTAGAGGACTTAAAGGCTGATAAAACTGGCTGAAATATAGTGCGATTAGCTCCAAAGCCTTACTTTCAAGATAAACGCTACGAATCTTACCGTGATAGGGGCAGCGAACTACTTTTTGTAGTGCTTGATCAATTTCGGCAGATATATCACAAAAATGAAATGACGGTTTTGAAGCGTTTGCCTGAATGGCTTTTTGTAAGTTTTCTGGCAATCTGGCTAGATCTTCTCCGACTAAACAACGCAGCAGCTTGGGAGAAAGCGTAATGTCTACGAAATGAATGCGATCGCCTGCCTTAAATTCAATAGTTCCAGCAGCATAAGGAGTAGTGTAAAAAGTTGCTTCTTTCGCCCCTAATTTAAGACTAGATTGCCTCCCTGGGAAAGTACTATTGAACTGACCTGAAATGCAAAATGTTAGGCTAGCACAAGCCTCTTGCAAAGAGAAGTTCTGACCATGAATGAGCAGATCCTGCTTGAGGACATAATCTTGAACACCCAAATCTAGCCCTTCTCGTAAGCGAATGCCTCGCAGATAGCCGCGCCCTAACGCAGGCGGAAACATCATTAGAGACTCATTAGGTTCTAGCCGTAGTTTGTTGTCATACTCTTTCTGAAGCTCTGCAATTATAGGATTAGGCCGTGACAGTGACGATGATATTGCTTTAGATGATATCGCTTTATCAGAAGAATCCGTACAAGAAGAGTCTGTACAAGAAACGTCTTCTGAAACCAGACGATTGGCCGTAGCAAGGGCCTGACTGAATTCAGTTTCAGTCAAACTAATGGTTCCATTACGCGTTGCATCACTCATAAAAAAGTTTCATATAAATATCAACCCCAATATCGCCCGCTGCGACAGACAGAGCGAATGTAGAAAAAGTACGTATTTATAGTTAACCTCACAAGGCATAAGGCTCAGTATAATTGAGAATCATTATTAATAGCCTTTTGACATCCAGTATTTATAAATTATTTATATTTCTGCAATAAAAAATCGCAGCCACCTGCCACCTGCCCACAAAAAGGTCCGGATGTCTCCCATGAGTACCGCCGGACCTTTTTGTGTAGTAAAGACCAGATAAACGCCTTCTAGATAATTGCTAGTGCCTCTGCCGGGTTCGACACATCGGGCACTGTGACAAAGTCACTCTCTCCTAAGCTCAATGCCTGGATGTTGTTTAGTACGGCCAAAACTTCTCCACTGCTGCCAACGCCCAATAAGGTATTGGCTCCGTCCTGGGTAAGCGTTAGCTCAGCAAAGACCAGTTCACCCTCTACCAAACCAATGCGATCAATACCCACCTCAAAGTCGAGGATGGTGTCGGTGCCGTCACCGTTACCAAAGACAAACAAGTCACTACCGCTGCCATCGGAGAAGTTGTCGCCCACCAACGTGTCATTACCGGTCACGCCCATGATGATGTCGTCGCCGTCGTCACCCCAGATGAAGTCATCGCCCGCATCACCGCTAAGGATGTCATTACCGGCTTTGCCGCCAATGCGGTCGTTACCCTCGCCACCAAAGATAATGTCGTTACCGCCGGGTTCACCGTCTTGGGTAGAGCGGGAGTTGCGATCTCCCCGCAGCACATCATCGCCATTTCCGCCCAAGAGGATGTCATCACCCAGGTCACCAGCAACGGTGTCATCACCACCACCGGCATCAATGGCATTATTATTGCTATCACCGACTAAGCTTTCCGGCTGATCGGTGCCTACGGTATCAAGATCATTGATCGTAATAGCCACACTGCTAGCGCTGGCATCCACATCATAAATTTCACCATCTAGCAGACTAAAGTTAAATGTCTCGGCCCCTTCTCCTGGGCCATCGTCAAAGATGTTGAAACTGATGGTGGCAGTGTTATCCGTCATGGTGACAATAAAACCACTTCCATCTTCGTTCGGCGTAGGAAAGCCTGACAATCCCTCAAAGGTCACCTGGGGGATACCCGTTTCATCCGTTGAAATAAAGTCTCCAAGTGCGCCAAGCGTATCCCCATCAACAAAGACAGCCAACCCATCCGCAGGAATCTCACCGTTAGCCGTTAGGGTAACGGTTAACTCATTACCCTCATTAACCTCAGCAGGATCAACGGTTAGCCCAACAACAGGACCACCGCTACCATCAACACCGTCGGTAACAAACACGGTGGCGGTTGTGGCGTCAGGGTCGAGGGTATAGTTGGCATCAGGAATGGGTAAAAGACCGGTAGTAAACGATCCATCCGGTTCTGCCAGGGTGTCATCAAACACAGTGGTTTCAATGGATACCTCAGGCAAGGTCAAGCGCCAATCAACAACAAATTGACCAGGGGTAACTTCTTCAAAGTCTACAAATTCTAGACCTGGAATCGAGAACAAGTCGAGATTGAAATCAACCTGGGAATTGGGAAAGAAGTTTTCATCGGTGCGAACAATCACCCCTTCCTCTGGGAAATCTCCAGTCACCTTAAAGTTGATAGAAACGGGAGTGCCTTCTGCCTCATTGAGACTATCGGGGGTAATGGTAAAGCTGACCACAGGTAAAGATGATGGCTCAGAATCATCAATGGTAATGTCTACAGAGCCTAGATCTGGGTTGACATCGTAGTTTTCCCCATCTACAACACTGAAGCCAAAGGTCTCCGGACCTTCCCCTGGGCCATCGTCAAAGATGGAGAAACTGATGGTGGCAGTGTTATCCGTCATGGTGACAATAAAACCACTCCCATCTTCATTCGGCGCGGGGAAGCTAGCCAACCCCTCAAAGGTCAGCGCTGGAACCCCACTGGTCTCATCAACGGTAATAAACTCTCCCAAGGCTCCAACCACATCTCCTGCAACAGAGACCTCTAGCCCATCGGTGGGGAGTTCACCATCCGCCGTCAGTGTCAGCGTTAAGGCCTCACCCTCCCTTACGTCAGTAGGGTCAACGGTTAAGCTGACGACCGGGCCGCCGGTGCCATCCACCCCATCGGTGACAAAGATCGTAGCTGTTGTAGCATCCGGATCCAGCGTATAGCCAGCACCGGGAATGGGCAATAGTCCGGTGGTAAAAGAGCTATCTGGCTCAGCGAAGTTGTCATCAAAGACGGTGGTTTCTATGGACACTTCGGGCTGATTCAAGCGCCAGTCTACGGTAATAAGACCAGGACTCACTTCTTCAAAATCAACAAACTCTAGACCTGGAACACCAAAGAGATTAATGTTGAAATCGACTTGAGCATTGGTCAAGAAGTTTTCGTCTGTACGGACAATAACGCCCTGTTCTGGGAACTCGTCTCCAGTCACCGTAAAGTTGAATGCGATGGGGGTGCCTTCTGCTTCATTCAGACTATTGGTGCTGGTGGTAAAGCTGACAACAAGATCGCTGGATACTGGTTCAGTTACGGCCTCACCAAAGGTTCCTGCATTGATAGTAGAGGCCTCTGTGTTTTGCAAAATTGCCAAGACATCTTCAGTGGCAGCTAAGCTAATCACCGTATCAGCATCGTCTTGGGCGATCGCCACATCACTAAAGCTAAATACCCCTGAAAAGTCTGGCTTGAAGCCTACTAATTCAAAGCGATCGCTCTCGTCAAAGTTAGTAATGGTGACAACACCCGAGCCCGCCCCCAGTTGGAAGGTGTCGCTGCCGCTGCCCGTAGTGACGGTGGTTTGACCAATGGAAGTCAAGAAAGCGTTCTGGACAACAGTGGTATTTACCGTGTTGTCGCCCTCACCCAGGTTTAGGGTATTGGTGCCTGCCCCTGCATGGGCAAAGTCATCTCCACTGCCTGTAGTAATCTCATCGTCTCCAGCCCCTGATGTGGCGTGATTATTCCCCTCGCCCAAGTTAGCGATGAGATTGCCTTGTACCTGGTTGACAGTGTCATCTCCTGAACCTCCAGTGACTGTGGCAGACCCGGCACTTGAGGTAACAAAGTTGGTGCCATCGCCTAGCTCAACCACACCACTGCCGATGCTAATAATATCGTCACCACTGCCGACGGCCACCGTCTGGTTAAGGCCGCGAGCTGTGAGGGTATTGTTGCCATCTCCAAGGTTAAAAATATTGTTGTCACCACTGATTACCAGCAGATCATCACCATCGGAGCCATCAAAGGTTTGATCGCCGCCCGGCGCGGGAACATCCACATCGGCAGTCACTTCCACCTTGCCAAAGACGCCATCACCGGGATTATCGCCCAGGTCATTGCCCGCAGCAAAATAGAGATCGTTGGTTTCTCCTAAGCTGCCGCCATTTCCGAAGACAAGTCCCCAAAGCCCGTCAATGGCGATCGCCTCGCCAGCGTCATCCCTGAGATAATCCACAGCCTCACGGGTGTCAGGGTCAAAGGCCAC
The DNA here is from genome assembly GCA_039186165.1 of Cyanobacteria bacterium P01_F01_bin.53. Classification (GTDB taxonomy): domain Bacteria; phylum Cyanobacteriota; class Cyanobacteriia; order Phormidesmidales; family Phormidesmidaceae; genus Phormidesmis. Next base: position 6,495 of record JBCDAG010000180.1, on the reverse strand, counting down.
AATCGTGCCATCGCCAAAGTTAGACACCAGCAGCATATTGCTGTACTTACCAAAGTTATCAGGCGCTTCCACAAATCCCCAAGGCGCGTTCAGCAAACCCTCATCGTCCCAGGTGGCAATTAAGTCTCCATCCAGGTCAAATTCAGCGATCCGGCCTAACCCTGGCTCAATCACCTCATCCCCAGGAACCACAGGAGAAGGCACTGCATAGGCGACCAGCAGCGAATCGTTTACATTTTGAATGTTGTAGGGGGCATACCCTTCATCGGCAAAAGGATTGGTAAAGTCAAAATCCTCAGTGATTTCGGTAAAGTTAGCATCAAACACCTCAATGTCTGGAGTGGGACCAAAATCCACTGCATATAGACGATTATTGCTGTCAAAATTGGTAATGGCGGCACCATAGTAAATGGCATCGCCAAATTTATCTACCACGACCTCAGAAACCAAAGGGCGATCAACGGTACCATCGTCATTTCTGCGCTCAGTCCAAGCAGAAATACCGCCATCGCTGGCAACAAAGATAAACTTACTGGGTGCGGTGATATCGCCGTTGGGGTGCTCTTGGGTGACAACAAAATCACTGGAGCCATTAAAAACCTGTCCCGTAGGGCCAGAGAGTTCAAAGGGATTAAATTCTGTAGGCGTAACATCAACAACCTTTAGGTCGTCCTGGTAAATAGGCACACCGCCCACATCACCGACATATTCAGTCACCGTACCGGTGCCGCTGTTGTTTATCCAAAAGTGCCCCCCGAGGCCAGCGGGCCGAATAGCAATGCCCCAGCCTAAGCTGGCATAGTAGTCCAACAGTTGAGGATTGTTATCCGGATTATTGGAAACCAGGTTGGTTACCAAATAATTAGAGTCACCTTCAATTGTGTTCAATGAATCGTCGTTCATAAAGCTAATACTGATTCCTTTGCTAATAAGGCTAACGAGCTGTTAACCGAGTTCTTACCGTGCTCACCCTTGCAAATATATTTGGATAGTACCGTGCAGCTTTTACCTAAATGATCACTGGAGCGATTACGCTGATCACTTAAGCTGCAATGTAGAATAAGATATAGATTGTTTTAAGTTTTCAAGCGTCTTCAGTTTTCAAACGCTATAGCCCTGAGTTTTCAGAATTTATTGAACGATGCGCTTCAGATGCTCGCTCGGCGTGATGCCAAATCTTCGCTTAAAAGCAGCGGCGAAATAGCCTCGATGAGAAATTCCGACGGTGTGGGCGATCGCACCTACACTCATTTTCCCGTGGTCTAACAACTGCCGAGCCTGCTCCATTCGATACTCATGAAGCGCGCCAAATACGGTTGTGCCAAAATACTGTTGAAATCCTTGCTGAAGTCTACGCTCACTGAGCCCGACCTGTTTTGAAAGTGCAGCTAACGACGGCGGATTTTCCATCTTCTCAAAAAGAATATACTGAGCATGATGTAAGCCGTCTAGATCTTTGCGGGTTAAACGATACGCTTGTGGCCTAGCTGACTCAGACACGTGGGCAAAGTATAAGGCAAGAAGCTCTAAAGACTTTCCCTCTAAATAGAGCTGACGGAGTGCGCCTTCGTAAGGACAATACAGAAGGTCTTGCAAAACCTGCGAAATATCAGGCGAAAACTTGGTTGATTGGTAAAAAGGGTAGCTAGCTAGCGCTTTCAGTGGCTGCTGCCAGGTGGTTGGCATCGCTTTAAAGCTGTCTCCAACCAAAGCGGTCACCAGCTCAGGTGCCATTACAAGCTCTAAAACCCGAATATTTTTGTCTTGTGTCAGGTTCACGGTACCGGCAACATCGGGTACGGTTGCCAAGCCCATTTGCCCCATTGACATCTCTAAGTCATTCTTGAATCCTGGCATAGCGCCACTATACTGACCAGCCAAACAAAAGCTTAGATTCACCAGCCCATTCTGACAGGAAAACTGTTGAAAATCTAATCTCAAGTCGCAGTTGAGCTGATAGTGATGCGTTAGCAGCGTTAATCCCTCGCGTACTTGAATGCAGCGTAACGTCCCTTGCCCAAATTGTTCAGGAATCAGTAAGGTGGTTGCTTGGTTAACGCTTTGGCAAACACCATCACACTGCTCTGAAAATTGCTGAGCGGCTTGATGCAGATCGTTAAATTCAAGCGAAATTTGCATGCTTTTCCCCAATGGTCAACTCAATAGCAAAGCAATCCGACCCAGAATTTATTTTAGGCAGAATCGCTTCGCTACTGGCGAGAATGTTTCGTTATAGAATGGCATTTAAGTCAAAAAATTAATCCAGTAAAGCATTGTGGGATTTAATGCCGCCCATTGAATTGGTCCAGCTGACCTCGAAGATCTGAAGTCAGGGGGACTCCAAGTCTGATTAATAATTGAAAATATTTTCTTTTTATTGAAAGTTATTCTCAATTACTATACAATACATATTCATGGTCACATAAATAGTTTAATAAAGAGTCAATGTTAGACTGCTCTTTCTACTGCGTAGGAAGGAATTATATCCAGTCTCTGAAAAAAGGTTGACGCTGTTGGAAATCTTCAGAAATTAATGATGTTGGGAAGACATTTATTAAGCATTGGTGGATTTAGAACAGTCAAGGAATCCATATGAGTGGCATCACTCTGTTATGGATAACCCTATGGAAACTAACCCAGGCTCAACCCTTTATAAGGAGATAGCGCAGTGGATGATAAGTGTCAGCTTTAACATTAAAAGGTTTCTATTTTGAATACGCAGAAGTTCTAACGTTTGCTCATCGCATCAAACTTTTACCTATGGCATTCAAATCATTGGCAACGGCCTTATTCAAGCCTAATTTCAATCTCAATATGGCAAGCCAAGTAGCCCTCGCAATTGTTAGGGTCATTGTTGGTATCATGATGGTTCATAATGGCTTCGATAAGCTAAGCAATGTCGAAGAGTTCGCAACCGCTTATGTATCCTATATTGGATTGCCATTTCCCATCTTGCTCACCTATGTTGCTGCCTATACTGAGTTAGTGGGATCAGTTTTGCTCGCGTTTGGCATGCTGACACGACTGGCTGCTTTTGGTTTATTTGGCACTATGTGTGTTGCCATATACCACCATATTAAAGTGGCAGGACTTAGTTTGCCATACTTAGAGCTATCGGCAATCTACATGTCCATATATTTGTTCTTCTGTGTGAATGGTGCTGGTTTGTTTTCAGTAGATGCCCTGATTACCTATTGGTTGGACAAAAACGTACTTTCAACTAAGGCCAAGCAGATTATGAAACTCGATAAGGATTTTGAAGAGCCGCCTGCAGGAAAAGCGGTATAAGTTTGAAGCTTAGATGCTTGGGGGGCCACTTTGTTTAAGAGGTTGCTTTTCAAAAAGCAACCTCTTATGCTCTCAAAAAATAAATTATGTTCTCAAAAATATAATCCTTTCTTTTCTAAACCGCTGATGGCTCACGCAAACGACACTTCAGACAACTGACGGCATGGATAACTGAACGGCATGGACAACTGAACGGCATAGAGTAAAAGTGAAGAATTTGAAAAGGAAATAGTGAACTTGGCAAATCACCTATTATGTTATTCGGAAAGTATTTAACTAAAGTATTTAACTTGGAAAGGACGCTGTAAGGTTATTAGCTAGCTTGTTATTAGTTGGCTGGTAAATATTCGAAAAAATTGTCTTATTTTTTTTAGTAGTCATGACTAGTTTGGGAGAAACACATGTCTATCGTTAAAATTTTTCAGGATAAACTAAAGGTAGCTTTCAAGGGCCTAGCTTTCACTATTTTAGTGCTCACTTTTATCGTAGGCTTTTCCCTGCCCGTATCTGCCGAAGTAATAAATGTCGATGCAAATAGCGTTACTTTTGAGCCTGCACAAATCGAAGTCCAGCCCGGAGATATTATTCACTTTGAGATTAAGAAATCACCACCTCACAATGTGGTCTTTGATTCAAGAGGAGAAAGTAATCTGAGTCAATTAAGTCATAAAGAGATGGTGATGTCCGGTGGATTTGATGTTGTTATTCCGGAAGATACAAAATCGGGAACCTATCAATATTGGTGTGATCCCCATCAAGGGGCAGGCATGATAGGAAAAGTTATTGTAAGAGGTTAGTGTTGTCTGATTTGGAACGTCTTTTACTCTAAGTGTCGTTTTTTAAGGTTAGTTGGTTTGACCCTCGATTTGAGTCGCTTACCTTGAAAGGGTATCGGCTTATTTGCTATCAGCTACACGCAATAGCCAGGTAGTAGCCTGAGATTATCTTATCCCCTTGTTTCGACAAGTGTTGTAAGCAGGTGTTCTGAGAATATCGGCCTCAATCCAAATCTGCTTTGCTAAGCCGATTGCCAATAGCCCTGCGGGCATGGCTTCGCTGGAGCTGATGTGCGCTGTTGATAGAGCTTTCTGCCTTCAGGCACCGCTAAAGATTTACACTCCAGCAGGCCATGGCTTGCCGAGTCCGATGGCGATGGGCAAAGGCGAGCGAACGCCTGATCTGATGAGCATTCATCCGCCGTGCGGTGCCATTGAATCGTTCTACCGTAGAGGTATTTGGGACATTGTAGATCATCTGTTCAAGGGCTTGGTTGATGCATGGCCAACTGCCGTGTGCTTTGAAAATCTTTCAAGCACTTCTATGCGCACATCTCGAATAGTATGAAGCAGCGTCACAAGTCCTATGATTGGGATTTATGGAGCTCATAGAACGGCACAAAAAAATTGGTTGTGAGCGGGCACATCATGACTGTAGAAATCTAGGATCCATTAAAAAGGTCCCAAAACCGAGGATGTTACGGTTTTGGGACCTTTATGATTTTAGTTGTGATTTCCTACGTGGTTTCTGTAGGCCAATAATATCGCCCTATCCTTGGTTCTATTTAGAACTATTAATAGAGCGATATGACCTAACCCAACTTAAAGGATAGTCAAAGCCTCCTCCAATGTTGAAACATCGGGCACAGTTATGAAGCTACTCTCCGTTAGACTAGACGCTGTTACGCGATCAAGAATAGCGAGCGTTTCACCTGTACTGGCTACACCTAAGAACGTGCGACGGCCCCGTTGTTCGAAGGTGAGGTCAGAGAAGGTAAGTTCTCCTTCCACCAATCCGATTTTATCGGTACCAACTTTAAAGTCCTTAACCGTATCGGTGCCATCACCATTGCCGAATACAAACACGTCACTACCACTACCGCCTGTTAGAACATCGTTGCCAGTAACACCCATTAAGATGTCATCGCCACTGTTGCCAGTGATAATGTCACGGCCAGCATCGCCACTCAGAATGTCGTTGCCACTTCCCCCAAAGATTCGGTCGTTATCAGCGCCACCAAAGATGATGTCGTTGTTTTGGTTGCCGTAGAGTAGGTCACGGCCAGCACCACCATCAATGATGTCATTACCATTACCACCGAATACTCTGTCCTTGTTAGCGCCACTATTGAGTGTGTCATCGCCATTACCACCAACTAACTGGTCGTTGTCATCGCCACCGCTAAGTACGTCGTCGCCATTACCACCAAACAAGGAGTCTCTGCCAGCGTCGCCATTAAGTGTGTCGTTGCCATCACCACCAACTAACTGGTCGTTGCGATCTCCACCATTGAGTGTGTCGTCGCCGTCATCACCAAAGAGTCGGTCGTTGCCATCATCGCCGTTAAGCGTGTCATTACCAGCCTTACCAACTAACTGGTCGTCGCGATTTCCACCATTGAGTGTGTCGTCGCCATCACCACCATTGAGTCGGTCGTTGCCATCATCGCCGTTAAGCGTGTCATTACCAGCATTACCAAATAGTCGGTCATTTCTATCGCCGCCGCTGATGGTGTCATCACCATCATCGCCAAAGATAGTATCGTGGCCATCGCCACCTTCAACCGTGTCGTTGCCAGATTTAGCAAACACTTTGTCGTTGCCAGCAAGCGCGCGAATAACATCATCACCGTCAGTCCCGCGGAGCGTTTCAGAACGATTAGTACCCAAAATCTCATTCGAGGCGGATTCATCCTCAATGGTGATATCAAACCCACTGTTGGCTGCATCGACTTCGTAGTCTTCACCATCAACCAAGCTGAAGCTGAGATTCTCAGTGCCTTCAGCCACATCATCATCAAAGACAGCAATGTCAATAGAGGCTGTGGGGTCTGTGATTCTAAAGAATACAGAACCAGCCACTTCGTCTGTACCCACAATCGTGCCACCTGTGATGACAGGTCCTGGTTCGATAGTGACAGGTTCGTTGCGAGGATTACTCGCATTCACATCAAACTCAGCAATCGCTCTTACAGAGCTTTTCAGCTGAACCAACAGACCCCCCGCAGGAATATCACCGTCAGTGGTGAAGGTAATCGTGGTTCTAGTTTGCTCATCTTCTATCAGCGTCGTTTCACTGGCCGTCACACCAACGGTTGGTGAAGTTGCAGGAACAACGCCATCGGTGACGGTGAACGTACCAGAATTTTGCGCTGGGTCAACGGTGTATCCAGCGCCTTCAGCAAGCGTGTAGGTGAAGGTTTGGTCTTCC
>JBCDAG010000179.1:0-14302 GCA_039186165.1 Cyanobacteria bacterium P01_F01_bin.53 | reverse complement strand
TCAGCAGCACCGTCTGTGATGTGATTGAGAAGGGTTCGATTAAGAGGTCTGCAAGTGGGTAACAGACAAGGTTCAAGTAACCATCAAAAAAGGTCGCCGGGTAGCGACCTTTTTCTTGGCAGTCAGTATTCACATTATCAATACTGAGCAGACGCAAAGCTCTCTTACATTAGCCTTCAGCCGCTTCAGCAGCGGGCTCAGCAGCAGGTTCAGCCTCAGCAACAGGCGCTGTTTCGGCAGCTTCAGTGGTTTCTGCTGTTGCACTCACGTCTGATTCCACAGCCGTCTCAGCAGTGGCTTCCTCTTCTGAAACCTCGGGCTCGGCAACTTTAGCGGTGGGTTTTGGGCCTCTCACCAGCGCAGGATTCATAGGTGTTCTAGGGCCGTCATCTTTGCCTCGCCCTTTGCCCTTACCGCGCCCTTTGCCCTTGCCTCGAGAACGGCCACGGTCACCGTCACTACGACCTTCGCCATCGTCTTTACGATCGCCTTTTTTAATCGGAGGAGGAACGTTGCGAGTTTTGGCTGCTTCTGGGTTCGCCTGTTTTGCAGCTTCGCGCTCACTCTTCTTGATAGGACGATCTACCATGATTAATCCGCCTGTACGTAATTTGCCAATCAATCGTATCACGCATGATTAAGACAAATAACGCTCACAGTGCAGGATTGACTCGTTACGGGCTTAGTTGACGGGCCAGCCATCTTCGCCACTGAGGGCTTGCTCACCCAGCAAAGGCGTATCGGCATCGGAAGAGGCATCGATGGTTTTTCCCACCTCGCCGTTATCGAGAATCGATTCGGGATCAAAGTTCAAACCCAGCACATCTATCAGGGCATCTTCGTCAGAATTGAGCTGGTAGAAGGGCACCATGAGATTAGAGAGCTTGGGCTCAAGGGCATTTACCACACCCAAAATCAAGAAAGATGAGGGCCGCCGTCCCCCCTCTGGGGTACGCACGGACGTTGTGGCCATCTGCACTTCTAGCCAGGTGCGGTTAGCACGAAAGTAGTCTAGCCACTTGTCTCGAATAACTGAAGTAAAGTTTTCAAAAAAGGCCATTATTCAACCTGCATGTGAATCGTTAAAACTGCGACGGGGAAACTGTACACCACGATTAAGACATAACCCCAAATAAATATGGGAGTGCGGCCCATATTCAATGAGTCCCTAACCACAACGGACTAATTCTTCAGCCTCGCTACGCATATAGCCCCAACTTCGCAGCAATCTAACACCCTTCAGGCGTTCTGACTAGATCATTTTCAAATTATTCTCAAAGAATAAGCAGCTCTGGGAACTCAACAGAAAGCCCAGAGAGCGCTTGATGGCTGGATTAGTGACAGCTGATGCCTAGATTTTACCTAATTAAAAAATGTTGATGTATTATGGCGCACTCCTCGCCGTCAAGGCCGCCTGAGAGCACTTAATCAGACAGGCGAAATAACCAGGCAAAATCAGACCAGCCAAAGAAATTGCATGCCCAGCATTTCAATCCAAACAGTCCTCTAAAAGCAAGTATTCAGACAAAATTTAGCTGCGGCCCGTGCGCCGGAGCGGGCTGCTAATTTCTAAGTCACCAGACTGAATGCCTTTGGTCACGTCTAGGCCGGGTTCTCGTTGGGCCTGCAGCGCTGCGATCGCCTCATGAACATTGGCTGCGATCGCCTCATGAGACTTAGTGACCACCGGATCGGCATCCAACAGCTGAAACTTGTAATACAGCATCTGAGAAAACTCGCCCAAGTCCCCACTCAAAAACTCACTCGGCGAAACATTCAGGGTTTCATTTTGGGCGATTTGCTCAATCAGCTGTGGGCTCAAAATCGCCTTAAACTGCTGGATATAAGACCAAGCGATTGAGCGAACCTCGGACTGTAAATCCCCATGCTGAACATAACTGGCCACCCGCTGCGCTAGTGCCACCCACTCTGGAGCCACCCAACGGCTTAAGGCTTGATCTAAATCAAAGGCCTTGATGACTCGATCAACCAAAACCTGGCCACCCGAGTTACTCAACGAACCATCATTTAAGGTGGCAATCACCGTTTGCACTAAGGAAATCACCTCGCCCGAATTCCAAACCGCATCGTCCGGTGCAAACCGCTGCAAATAAGCACTCACCACATTCTGAACGGTCGATTCCTGCTCCCGCAGCCAAACCGCGACCTGCTCAGCCAACAGTTGAGCGGTCACATCAACCAATGAGGCCTCAGTCCCCAAACTTTCAAAGGCGGCGACGGCATCATCCATAAACCGCTCTAACTGGCTATTTTCGATAGTAATCGTGGTCAAATTAGCGACAATCGCACCAATCACAGCCCGCAGTTCAATCTCCGACGCTGGCCGACCAAAAGTGACCACATAGGCCCGCAACACATTGAGAACCTGCTTCAAATTTTCAAGCGGTGAGGTGGTAGAAGAGGAAGACTCAGAAGACGGTGACATTGAGGAAAGAGGACTAGAGGAAGGTTGCGGAGAGGAAGGCTGAGGAGCAGGAAGCTGAGGACTATCTAAAGGCGCTGAAGGCCGATTACCGCCGGGCAATGCGGCACTTTCTGGCGCAGAAACGTTTGTTGCCGGTGGTGACTGCTGCCCGCCTTGCCGCTCACTCGTAGCCTCAGTAACCTCAGTGGCTGCATTCTCCTTTGACTCAGACGGAGGTAAAGCAGGCGATGGCGACGGTTTTCTCCGCCTCATCCAACCAAACAACCGACGAAAAAAAAGAAACATCGCAAACAGCCCCTCTACCCAACTCGCCAATATCCTAAGCCATCATCAGCTTCATTCACGGCCCAACCCACACTCTCCTGATAAAAAAAGCGACCTTATGGACAACGCTGAATAGATTCTCGAATCGTCGCCGCAACCGACGCTGACAAGGATGGGTAATCGTACCCACCTTCCAACCCAAACAAAACAGACGATGTCAGTTGCAAACAAACCCTGGTAAACCAGGCGTAGTCTTCAGGCTGTAAGTTGATACCGGCTAAAGGATCTGCCTGATTGGCGTCGTAGCCTGCACTCACGAGCAGCAGATCAGGCGAAAATTCACGCAAAAAAGGCTGGGCATGCTCAGCCCAAAGCTTTTGGTAGTCGGTAATTACAGCCCCCGGCGGCAGGGGCAAATTCAGTACATTTTGGTGCGCACCTGTCTCTGAGCGAGCCCCAGTCCCCGGATAGGCTGGAGACTGATGAAAAGAACAATAGGCAAGGTTAGGATTGTCCTCGATCAATGCCTGTGTGCCATTGCCATGGTGTACGTCCCAATCCAAAATCGCCACACGCGAGACACCTTCTAGATGCTCTAAAGCGTAGTGAGCTGAGATCGCCACATTAGAGAGCAAACAAAATCCCATACCACGGTCCCTTTCGGCATGGTGACCTGGCGGACGCACTAAGGCAAACGCAGGCGATTGATGGTGATAGGCCCAATCAAGGCCATCCAACCAAGCCACCACCGCCAACAAAGCCAACTCATAGCTCTGCTCGCTTACGACCGTATCAGCGTCCAAACGTCCACCACCCTTGGCTGCCAACGCTTTAAGCGCCGTCACATAGCTCTCATCGTGCACACGCAAAACAAACGGCAACACCTCTCGTTGCATCGCAGGTTCTACCCACTCAATAGCCTCTGCCCAAATGGATGCTTGAGAGTCTTTTTTTTGACATTCTTTGAGATAGTCAACAACGGCCATTAATCGGCCTGCATTTTCGGGATGACCACCCCCCGTATTATGGCCACTAAAGAGATTGCTGTAGAAAACAGGAAACTGATATTTCATAAGGGTTTCCGCAAGCATACAGGAGCAACATTTGCCAACACAAAATGCCGTCAAAAAGAGGAAAATTGTGATAGAATAGCTCCTCGATTTAACACTATTTTTAACACTAACAAACCCACTAAATATTCAGGTTGTTTTACACGGGTTGTTTTTACAATTTTCTCGGTCACTCAAGCCCCTACAAAGTCCACATATCTCTACAGAAAACAAACATAAGCGGCAACAACCGGCTAACGGAAAGTCAACCGGAAAGTCAACGGCCTAAACGACCTTCAAAAAGGCTTGAAAAAAGACCACAAGCAAAACCAAATTCATCGAAAGATTTCGGCATAGCAGGTCAGATAGCCTTGATCACATCTGGTATTAATGTTGGTCGCTGCTATTCTTGAAACGCCTTGCAAAGATTTGGGTTTCTTTCTTTTCTTAACAAATCGCCATAGGATTAACCGATTACCGATACGCTCTTGCCCTATGGCACGCTATCGATTGCCGAATTCTAGCCGTCCTGACCACCTTCTTCGAAACTTTCTGGAGCTTTCTACATGAGTAGTCCTCAAGAGCGCATTGTCCCAACCGATCTGCGCAATGAGATGTCTCGGTCCTACCTTGAATACGCCATGAGCGTGATTGTGGGTCGGGCGCTGCCAGATGCAAGGGATGGCCTCAAACCCGTCCATCGGCGTATTTTGTACGCCATGCATGAGCTAGGACTCACCGCCGATCGCCCGTTTAGGAAATGCGCCCGTGTGGTGGGTGAAGTCTTGGGTAAGTACCACCCCCACGGTGACACCGCCGTGTACGACGCGCTGGTACGGATGGCCCAAGACTTTTCCATGCGCCACCCACTGATTAACGGCCACGGGAACTTTGGCTCGATCGACAACGATCCACCGGCGGCCATGAGGTACACCGAGTCAAGGCTTCAGGCCCTCACGGGCGCGGTCCTCTTACAGGACATCGAATCTGAAACCGTTGACTTCGCCGACAACTTCGATGGCTCACAGCAAGAACCCGTGGTGCTACCCGCACGGATTCCCCAGCTATTAATTAATGGCTCCTCGGGAATTGCCGTGGGTATGGCCACCAATATTCCGCCCCATAACCTGGGCGAAGTGATTGACGGCACCATTGCCCTAATCGATAATCCTGAGCTCACCAGCATCGAGCTGATGGAGTACATTCCCGCCCCAGACTTTCCAACGGGCGCACAAATCATTGGCACCCGGGGCATTCGCGAGGCCTACACCACAGGTCGAGGCTCCGTGGTGATGCGCGGTGTGGCCAACATTGAGACCCAGGAACACAGGGGTCGCCCTGACCGGGAAACCATCATCATTACCGAGCTGCCGTATCAAACCAATAAGGCCGCGCTGATCGAAAAAATTGCCGACATGGTTAATGAGCGGCGACTAGAGGGCATTTCTGATCTTCGTGATGAGAGTGACAGAGATGGCATGCGCATTGTCATCGAGCTTAAGCGCGATGCCTATCCCAAGGTTGTGCTGAATAATCTGTATAAGCAAACGCCTTTGCAGAACAACTTTGGAGTCAATATGCTAGGGCTGGTAAACGGCGAACCTCAGCTGCTCACCCTGCGAGACTTTCTCCAGGTATTTCTGGATTTCCGCGTTGAAACGATTACGCGTCGCACTCGCTATCAGCTACGCAAAGCGCAAGAGCGAGATCATCTCCTGCAGGGCTATTTAATTGCCTTGGCTAATTTGGATGCGGTTATCGCCCTCATCCGAGGCTCCGCAGATGCGGCCAGCGCCAAGACAGAGCTGGTGGAATCCTATGGACTATCAAGCGTTCAGGCCGATGCCATTTTGCAGATGCAGCTCCGCAGGCTGACTGCCCTAGAAGCTGAAAAAATTGAGAAAGAGCACGAAGAACTCACCCTTCTCATTGCTGATCTGGAAGATATTCTGGCCAATCGAGATCGCATCATGGCCATCATCAAGGAAGAAATCACCAACATCCGCGCTGCCTACGCCAACGATCGTCGCACCGTTCTAGAAGCCGATGAAAACGATCTCTCCGATATTTCCTTAATCGCCAACGAGCAGGTTGCCATTTTGGTGACCGAGCAAGGCTATATCAAGCGTATGCTGGTCTCTACCTTTGAGGCTCAAAACCGCGCCACACGGGGCAAGTCCGGCACAAAAATGAAAGACGAAGATGGGATTGCGCATTTCATCACCTGCTGCACCCACGATCACGTTGTGTTCTTCACCGACCGGGGCGTCTCCTACTCCCTCAGGGCCTACCAAATTCCAGAAAGCTCCCGCACGGCCAAGGGCTATCCCCTTGTGCAAATGCTCCCCATCCCCAAGGAGGAAAAGGTCACTTCAGTCATTGGCGTGAGCGAGTTTACCGATGATGAGTATCTGGTCATGCTCACCCAGGGCGGCTTTGTGAAAAAGACCGCGCTCTCTGCCTTTAGCCGCATTCGTACCAACGGGTTGATTGCCATATCCCTCGCCGACGGCGACGAACTGCGTTGGGTCCGTCGGGCAAAGGCCGAAGATAGTATCCTCATTGGATCCCAACGGGGGATGACCATCCACTTCAAAACCGATCACGCACAGCTGCGTCCCCTCGGCAGACCCACTAAAGGGGTGCGCGCCATGTCCCTACGCGATGGCGATAAGCTCATCAGTATGGATATTCTGTCATCGCAAATGGTGGAAGCGTTGGAAGCTGCCGCCGATGAAAGTGAGGAGGACATTGCCCTCAGGGAACAGGGGCCCTGGGTGTTGGTAGTCTCAGCCGGTGGCCTCGGCAAGCGAGTGCCCTTCACCGATTTCAGACTGCAAAACCGGGCGGGCATGGGCCTAGTCGCAATGAAGTTCCGCAAGGATAATGACGAGCTTGTGGCCCTGCGCATTGCAGAGCCCGACGATGAACTCATGATCGTTAGCGCTCGCGGCATTATTATGCGGCAGTCGGTCAATGCCATTTCCATTCAGTCACGGATGGCCACGGGCGTACAGCTCCAGCGTTTAGACGATGATGATGCGATCGCTGCCGTCGCCCTCGTCCCCCACTTGGACGAAGATGAAAATTCCCTGCCAGCAGCAGAAGAATCAGACTCAGGCGAGTCAGGCTCTGAAGACTCAGAAGATGTCACCGAATCCTCATCTGAGACAGATGCCGACGCTGAACCACAGGACGTCACAGTCTCCGGCAATACCCCTGGCGATAGTGGTGATAGCGCCGCCGCCGAAGCAGAAGACATGGCAGAATAAGCAACAGACGCTTAAGGACTCAGTTTTTTTAGCTTTCTAACGCCTTTAAACAACTCAAAAGCCCCTACGTTTATTGCTAAACGTAGGGGCTTTTGAGTTAGGCATAATGCCCTGTTTTCCTGAACTTACCCCTGAAGAAACCTGAACATTTCAGGATTTTGGTCCGGAGTGAAGTTCCTTAGGATAAAGGCCATAAAACAGCTCTCAAACCTCAGAGAAAGCATCATAAAACATCGTTTACCAGATGCTTGTGCACACATTTCCCGACTTATTCAGTAGCCTCACAACCATAGTTTTGTAAAAAAAAAATGTCATCCTTCCCCATTTTTCACTGAAGACAGCATTAAAGCTGTACTCTTATCTCTAAATATCGGTAAAGCTTGCTGATATTTAGTGCTAGTCGCGATCAAGAACTTCACACTCTATCAAAAACATGATTCATCTAATGCTGCCCCCAGGCATTGGTCGTAGCTTAGCTGGGAATGGAATATCGCCACCCCTAGCCCAAGCTCCGGCAGACTTTAGCTTCAACTCGTTTGTCAATAATCTCGGCGATTTTCTGCCCACCCTACTCGGTGCCCTTCTTGTTCTCGTCGTAGGCCTCATCTTGGCCTACGTGGTTGCATGGGCAATCGGAGGGTTACTCAGCAAAACAGGCGTCGATGATCGGATTGACTCCCTGGTGAACAGCGGTTCCACTAGCGGCATAAAACTTGCCAAGTGGATCAGCAGCGGCGTCTTTTGGTTAATTGCCTTACTCGCCGTTATCGGGTTCCTCAATGCGCTGAATCTAACCGTTGTTTCTGAGCCCCTGAGCAATCTCGTCACAACCGTCCTCGAATACCTCCCACGACTCTTTAGTGCGGGTATTTTGTTGGTCGTGGCCTGGGCGATCGCAACTGTTGTCAAGACGTTGGTCAACAAAGCCTTAGAAGGCTTTAACCTCGATGATCGTCTCGCAGAGAACACTGGCGTCGATCCTCGTCAAAATTCAGTACGAATCCATGAAACCCTGGGCAACGCCCTGTATTGGTTTATCTTCCTACTGTTTTTACCCCCAGTGCTCAATGCGCTGAACCTAAACGGTCTACTAGCACCGGTTCAAGGTCTAATAGATCAGTTCCTATCTGCTATTCCTCAGATTCTCACCGCCGTATTGGTCTTTGCCGCTGGCTGGCTCGTTGCCAAAATCGCCCGTGGTGTTGTGACTAATTTGCTCTCCGCAACCGGTATTGACAACATGGGTAACCGGTTAGGGCTCTCCCAAGGGGGTTCAGGCAGCACACTACAACTCTCCAGCCTTGCAGGCACGATTGTCTACGTTTTCATTCTGATTCCGTTTGCCATTGCCGCACTCGAAAAGCTCAACATTGCAGCTATTTCAGAGCCTGCTGTCAGCATGCTCAATCAAATCTTAGACTTCATCCCACTGCTATTAGCAGCAGGTGTTGTTCTAACGGTGTTTTACTTTATCGGTAAGTTCGTGGGTACGTTGGTCACCAACTTGCTCTCAGGCATCGGCTTCGACGGCGTTCTCGACTTGTTGGGCCTACCCGATCTCCCCAAATCACCCTCTGCCACTACCGCTAGTTACACAGCAGATGCGGGCAGCACCATGATTCAGCCACCCGCTG
Source organism: Cyanobacteria bacterium P01_F01_bin.53 (assembly GCA_039186165.1). GTDB lineage: Bacteria > Cyanobacteriota > Cyanobacteriia > Phormidesmidales > Phormidesmidaceae > Phormidesmis. Next base: position 5,637 of record JBCDAG010000179.1, on the reverse strand, counting down.
ACCATGGTAAATCTCCCTCGGAGATTGCGGGGTTAGTCGTAATGGTCGGGATCGTGCTCTTTGGCGCAGTCACCGCCACTGAGATTCTTCAGCTCGAGCAGCTAACGCTCATTGTTACCGCTGTCATGGGCATCGCTGCTCAGGTCTTGATTGGAGTCGTCATTTTTGCCATTGGTCTGTACTTGGCGAATCTGGTTTACCGCTTGATTCAAAGCAGCAGCAGCAACTCTTCCAATCTCTTGGCCCAAACTGCTCGAATTGCAATTTTGGCCTTTGTCGGTGCCTTGGCGCTCGGCCAAATGGGTGTCGCGACCAACATTGTGAACCTAGCCTTTGGTTTACTGCTGGGTGCGGTTGCCGTTGCCATTGCGATCGCATTTGGCCTAGGTGGACGTGATGTCGCAGCCGAAGAGCTTCGCGGTTGGCTAAACCAACTCAAGAAGTAGTCCGTCAGAAGTCATCCTTTATAGGTAGGTGATATTGCCCTCTACAGAAGGCGCTACCACAAAAATCTATTAGGTAAATCCACAATTATGAAACCCGCAGCTTGAGAGTCCCCACACCCTCTCTGGCTGCGGGTTTTGTAATTGTGGCAAACACGTCTTGAATCAACCTTGAATCAACCTTTAACCACAGAGCAGGCTAGTACCTGCGATACAGTCATTTTTCTGAGCACTCCTATACAATGGGCACTGATAGCCACAACACACTCAAAGATAAGCAGGCAGCTATAAAAAGCTATACAAGGCTTAGAGAGAAAACCCGCGCATATTGGCATTCATCCTTTACAAATACGGACATAAAGCAAATCAATGAAAAGCGATGATCTCGCCAGATACATAGAAGACACCGATGGCATTAGTAAACCTTGGCTCCTCATTCAGCTTAGACTTGCCAAACTAAAAGAACGCCGCTCGGAGCTCAGCACGGAAGAATTTAATCGTCAGGTGGCCGACCTCCACACAGAACTCATGAAATTGGGTAAGTGGTGGATTGGCCAAGAAGAAGACGTTTTTAACGGTTAACGCCCCCAACAGCAGCTGCCCGAAAAGCCAGGAAAAGAATGAGTAAAGCTCCCACGAACCGTAAACCCAGTAGTGGCTCTTCCCATAGCCTGCCTGCTGATAAAGCCGCTGCCAAAACCAGCAGCTCTAAAAAAACGAATACGTCCAAGGCGAACAATTCCAAGGCGATCGACAAAACCGCCTCCAAGACATCTGCTAAAGCCAACTCCAAGGCATCTGCTAAAGCCAACGGAAAAAGCAACCCATCCAGTAATGGCGCGGCTAAATCTGATAAGTCTCATCCAGCTGACAGTATTCAGCTGAGTGATAGTCAGTGGTATCTCAGCCGTGAGCTAAGTTGGCTAGAATTTAACCGCCGGGTCCTTCATGAAGCCCTCGATGAGCGCACACGCCTGCTAGAGAGGCTCAAGTTTTTAGCCATTTTCAGCTCAAACCTAGACGAGTACTTTATGGTGCGCGTTGCCGCCACAAAGCAACAAATTGAGGCAGACGTTAGCAAACGGACACCCGATGGACGAACACCAACTGAGCATTTAAGGGACATCAGCCAACGTCTACGCCCGATGATCACGCAGATGCACAGCTACTTTCAAGCTGAACTGCGCCCCAAAATGCTGACTGCGGGCATTTGCTTAGTCGACTACACCGACTTGAACGAGGCGCAGAGCGATTACCTGGACAGATATTTCAATGAACAGGTCTTTCCCGTCCTCACGCCCCTCGCCGTTGATTCAGGACACCCTTTTCCCTACATTTCCAACCTCAGCCTTAACCTAGCTGTCGAAATTCAAGATCAAACCTCCACCGAGCCCCATTTTGCGAGGGTCAAAGTTCCCAAGGTTTTACCCAGATTTGTCAATCTGCCCGATGATTTGATCACACCACTCCCTTCCCCAGAGGGCGATACAGACACGCCCACAGCACAGGTCTGCCATTGGTTAGGGGTGCCCATGGAGCAGGTGATTGCCCACAATATTGCCGCGCTGTTCCCTGGCATGACGGTCAACGACTGCTACACCTTTCGCATCACCCGCAATGCGGATTTATCCGTGGAAGAAGACGAAGCCGATGACCTGATGCTGGCTATTGAGCAAGAGTTGCGTAAACGCAGAATGGGTGGATCGGTTGTTCGGATGGAAACAGAGTCGGGGATGCCTGCGGCCATGCGGACCACGCTGATGAATGAGCTAAAAATTCATGATGAAGACGTCTACGACATCGCAGGTCCCATCGGCTTAACTGATTTGATGAGCTTAATGGGACTGCCCCTCGCTGAGCTAAAAGATCCTCGGTGGACACCTGTGGTTCCAGTATCGTGGAAAGCCGCGCAGCATGCTGACGGGGAAGGGGAAGATGTGTTCTCGATGATTCGACGGCGTGATCGCCTCGTGCATCATCCTTACCAAGCCTTTTCGGGCACCGTTCAAACCTTCATTACTCAGGCGGCCAGTGACCCCAGCGTCCTAGCCATCAAAATGACGCTATACCGCACCTCTGGCGATTCACCCATCGTTAATGCGCTGATTAAAGCCGCTGAAAACGGTAAACAAGTTGTTGCACTTGTTGAACTCAAAGCCCGCTTCGACGAAGAAAATAACATCAACTGGGCCAGAACCTTAGAACGCTCCGGGGTCCATGTGGTGTATGGGCTCATGGGTCTTAAAACCCACACCAAAGTGGCCCTCGTCGTACGCCGTGAAAAAGACAAAATCCGACGCTATGTCCATATCGGCACAGGTAATTACAACCCCAAAACCGCACGGCTGTATACGGATCTAGGTCTCCTCAGCTGCCGCGAGGCTCTGGGTACGGACCTGACCGACCTCTTCAACTATCTGACGGGATACTCCAGGCAACAATCCTACAAAAAGCTACTCATTGCCCCCGTAAGCTTGCGCAGCCGAATGACTGAGTTCATTCGCAACGAAGCTAAACTTGCCAAAAATGGCAAAAAAGGACGCATCATTGTCAAAATGAACGCCCTCGTCGATGCCAAAATCATTGCCGAACTCTACAAAGCCTCTCAGGCTGGCGTTGAGATCGACCTCATCATTCGCGGCATTTGTTGCTTGCGGCCCGGCATCCCAGGCGTGAGCGAAAATATCCGGGTGATCAGCATCATTGGCCGCTTTCTAGAGCACTCGCGAATCTTTCACTTCCATAACAGTGGCAATGAGCTGTTTTACATTGGTTCAGCCGACTGGATGCCACGCAATCTAGATCGACGGGTAGAAGCACTCACACCGGTTGAAGAGCCATCTCTGAAAACAAAACTTGCTCAGCTTCTAGAGGTTTGCCTCACTGACAACCGACAAGCGTGGGCAATGCAGTCCGATGGCAACTATATCCAAAACCATCCTCAAGAAGGAGAACGCAAACGTAGCACGCACAAGATTCTAATGCAGCAAGCACATAGCTAGAGAACAGCGCAAATAGAACCTGGCAGGGCGATCGATATTGCCCTGCTCAATCGCCTGGCTCTATTCGAATTTCTCTAACTGCTCCAACTTGAGCCATACATTGGGCGTGGGTACTCGGCCAAACTTTACGAGGCCATAGTCATCACGGATTTCTAAAATTTCACCTTTGGTGTCAAACACATAGCTTGAGAGGCGATTATCGCTCGCTTTAGCTTCCACGCTATTTTCAAACTTTTCTCGTACCAGACGAACGAAATCCCCTTTCTTTACGGGCATAGCTTTCTCGCGTAGTGATTCATCAGTGACTGCGTATTTATTGTATCGCCTACCTTTGGCATTTTGGACAATAATGGGCCGAGCGACCAGCTAGAGCGATTCTCACAATGGCTTTACCGCAGGTTCTGCAAGGTTCCCCTTCGCGGCCATACACCCAAGCAACACCACCATAGTTACCATTCGTACCGTGGATGTCGCGAAAATCGCTAAAGGTCATACCGCCGGATTCAATGCTAGTGGTAAGGACTTCCACAATGGCTGCGTGGAGCCGAGAAATTCTCTGCTTCCCGAGGCGATCGCACACCACTTTCGGACGTATCCCACTCATAAAGAGCGCTTCATCGGCATAGATATTCCCAATACCTGCCACCAACCGCTGATCAAGCAGCGCATTCTTAATTGGTCGCTGACGCCCCTTCAGCGCCGCCGTCAGATAGTCCACCGAGAACTCTTCAGAAAAGGGTTCTGGGCCTAATTTTTGCAGCCCAGTCATCACAGCTTCTACAGGCTGCTCAGGCGGGATCAGCCACAAGCGGCCAAACGTACGCTGATCAACGTAGCGTAGCTCACGGCCCTCATCGAAAAACAATCGCACCCGGCAATGGGTCTGTAGCGTTTCATCCTGACCAACCCAGAGCAACTGCCCCGTCATCCGCAAATGGACACCTAACCAACCGGCTGGCTCTAGATCAGAGGACAGACCAGAGGTCGATTCTCGTTGCAATTCACCCAGCAAATACTTACCGCGCCGATGCCAAGCCACTAACTGGGCACCCTCAATCCCCTTTAAAAAACTATCTGCTCGTTCGGGATATTCAACGGTTCGCGCCAAGCGAACATCGCCTCCTCGAACAGGCTGATTGAGCGAAACGCGACTGAGGCCACGGCGAACGGTTTCTACTTCAGGTAGCTCAGGCACTGCACTCGCTTAAATTACTAATGATTGAGACCTTTCCTTAGCCAATTAGCGGCTCCTTAAACTGACTAGGAACGAACCTTACGGCCAAATAGCCGACAAGACTAGCAAACAGGACTAGCGGCTAACGCACTTTCTGACTCTTTGCCTTAGGTGCTGCTTTTTCAGCCAACGCTTCCCTATCGAGGGCAGCCCCCCTAGCAACCGACGGGGCTTTTACCACATCAGCTTGAGGCTGAGATTTGTCTTTAGCCTTGGGCCTGGCAGGCTTAGAATTAGCAGGCTTAGAACTGGCGGGCTTAGAATTAGCGGAATTAACAGAGGCCTTTGACGACTTTCTTTTGGTAGACGGCTTCCCCTCAGGGGGAGGCTCCACCTCAACTAGCTCAGCTTCTGAGAAGTTGTTCGTATTTATGCCAGAGTAGTTTACCTTAGCAAAGCGAACGACAACAGGATATTTAATACCACTTTGATCAACAGAGGCCACCGAACCAACCTCTCGATACCAATAGGACTCTGGACGAAGGATTCTTACTTTAGAACCACGCTGAACCATGCAATAAAAGCTCCTAACATTAAATTAGGGCACCTTTCGAAACAAGAAAATCTAAACAAGCGAACGAATAGACTTAGAAACAAGCCTTTAAAAGCAACAAGCTCGGACGGCACAACTTTACTTTCTAAAGTTAGCCATCCAAGCTTAATCTATCCAGACCTTACTTAGAATTAACCCTCATCAGGAGCTTTCTTCTCTGTAGCAGCTTTCGCTTTCTTAGGAGCTTTTGCCTTCTTAGCAGCTTTCTTAGGAGGTGCTTCTACTTCAAAAAGTTCATTCAAGGCGTAGTTGTTAGTATTAACGCCAGCGTAGTTTACTTTGCCGAAACGAACCACAACGGGGTATTTAATGCCACTTTGGTCAATTGACGCGACAGATCCAACTTCCTGGTACCAGTAAGACTCTGGACGGAGAATTTTGACTTTAGAACCACGCTGAACCATG
>JBCDAG010000178.1:0-14315 GCA_039186165.1 Cyanobacteria bacterium P01_F01_bin.53 | reverse complement strand
CGGCTTTCGGGGTTGGCATGACTTGGAAAAGAGGTTGGAAGGGGGGAGCTACCACCAAATTTACAGCCTCCTTGCCAAACCTATCTATACTGATGGACTATTTTCAGATTTCTGCACTAGTCATTACACCTAGCCGTCATCCGCCCTTCATATAGTTGCTTCGCTAAGATCAAAGTGCCCGTAACAACGAACAAAAAGCACACCCCTCCCCCCGTACAATTCCACAGGTTTTAGCCCATCCGGAAACACCACCCAAAAAAATCCCCGTAAAGTCGCGCAAAATCCCCCCACCCATTCACAAAAACATCACACCCACCCCAAAAACACCCACACCCCCCAGCCACAACCCAACGCCCTCCCGGAGAAACCCAACGCCTTATCGGAGAAGTCAAACGCCTTACGGGAAAAGCCCAACGCCTTACCGGAGAAACCCAACGCCTTACCGGAGAAAACTGACAGCACACGGGATAAAGCCCAACGCCATTCGGGAGAAACCCAACGCCTTATCGGAGAAGTCCAACGCCATTCGGGAGAAACCCAACGCCTTATCGGAGAAGTCCAACGCCTTACTGGAGAAGTCAAACGCCTTACTGGAGAAGTCCAACGCCTTACCGGAGAAGCTCAACGCCTTACTGAAGAAGCCTGACAGCACACGGGAAAAAGCCCAACGCATTCGGCAACAGCCCAACACCATACGCAAATAGCCGAACACCACTCAGAAGAAACCCAACACCGTACGCAAATAACCAAACGCCATCCGGCAGCAGCCGAACGCCCTACGTAAATAGCCAAACACCATCCGGCAGCAGCCCAACGCCCCCGCTAACATGAGCATATGATGTCCAATAGCCTGAAACCGGCAACCAGCAAAAATATACTCGGTGGCCTGAAAGGGAAAGCAACATTTATAGAAAGGCTCTGTACTTTTGAACAGATATGAGCGAACAGATATGAGCGAAATTAATCCCCTTGAGTTAGCCAAAGACTATAGCCAATTCGTTCCTTTTACAGCCCGAATGATGGCCGCCATAAGAGCCCGAGAGTCCAACCGAGAAGATCGATTATTTCATGATCCCTTTGCCGCTAACCTGGCCGGACAAGACGCCTTCAACCAAGTGGACTCACAGCTCACCCCCAAAGATCAGGCCTATGTTGCCGTGCGAACCCGTTTTTTTGATGACTTTCTCACCAGCACCCGCACGTCTCAAGTTGTTCTTTTAGCCTCCGGGTTAGATGCCCGCGCCTATCGCCTGCCTTGGCCCCCAAATATGCAACTGTACGAGCTGGACTATCCAAAAGTTCTCACTTACAAAGCAAACCTACTCAAAGACGCCACCCCGGCCTGTAACCACCACCTTATTGGCGCTGATCTCACCCAGCCCTGGGCCGAAAAATTGCTCTCAGCAGGATACGCCCCAAAAGTCCCCGCCATTTGGTTAATAGAAGGGTTACTCATGTATTTATCAGAAGCGCAAGCCCACCATCTCATCGAAACGGTGTCCCAGTTATCAGCCCCCGGAAGTCAGCTCGGGCTGGATTTGCTGAATGCCAAAGCAGTGGAGTACGGCCCTTACAAAGGCTACTTCCAATTTGGCACAGACACGCCCAAATCCTTTCTCTCTCAGTATGGCTGGCAAGCCAACATAACTCAGCCCAAAGAGCCCGGTGCAAACTTCGGGCGCTATGCTGAGCTGCCACCCCCTCCTGACGACATCGAGGACATGAAAACGTTTTTCATCAAAGCGAATAAAATTGACGTGAGCTGATAATAAATCCGGCGAAAAACCCAGATACCATAGCCGCACAGCAGGTTAATAGGCATTGCTGTATAAATGGACTGTCACCGCACTGATTGTTACTGTACGGACAGTCACCACACTGATTACGGAGTTGATATGGATGCAAGTTTTTGGCTACAAAAATGGGAAGACAACAACATCGCCTTCCACGCCAGCGAACCAAACTCCGCCCTCGTCAAACATTTCCCAGCACTTTCCTTATCACCCGGCAGCCGCGTATTTTTGCCCCTATGCGGTAAAACGCTAGACATCGCCTGGCTACTATCCCAGGGCTATCGAGTGGCAGGCGCAGAACTCAGTGCGATCGCCATCGAACAACTCTTTACAGAGCTGGACGTAAAACCAAGCATCACCGAAGCTGGCAACCTCACACATTACAGCGCACCAAACCTCGACATCTTTGTAGGCGATATCTTTAACTTATCTCGTGAGGTCCTCGGCCCCGTCGATGCCATTTATGACCGAGCCGCCATCGTCGCCCTCCCCCCAGACATGCGCGCCCGATACACCCCACACCTAATGGAGATAACCGATACCGCACCCCAGCTCATCGTCAGCTTTGAATACGACCAAACCCAAATGGCAGGCCCGCCCTTTTCAGTGAGTAACCAAGAAATCACCCAACACTATCAAGAGAGCTACGCACTAACGCGCCTAACCAGCAAAAATATCCCCGGTGGCTTGAAAGGCAAATGCGAGGCCACAAAGAACATTTGGTTACTGCGAAGTTGCTAAGAGGGGCGGATCGGTGGGTTGTGGCTTCGACTCCGCTCAGCCACCGGGAGTTGTCGAATCCCGAGGAATCTAAACATAGTCGATCACCGAGCCCTGAGCGTGACCGATCACCGAACCCTGAGCGGAGTCGTTGGCTTTGCCTTCTCGCAGAGTAGGGTGGCTGGAGTCACGACAGAATAACAACTCACCGATCCGCCGAAACAACAACAATCCCTCGGGTCAACCCCGACACCGAATCTACCGTATTAGTCGCCTTCCACAACGCCTCCATCTCCACCCACACCGGCGGATACTTATACCGCGACACATCCAAAATCAACACCTGATCCGACCCGGCATCATAAGCCCCCAACGGCGAAATATGCCCGCCCCGCTCCTGCCCAATCGCCCGCCGCAAATAATTCACCACCACAAAATTATCCGACTCAGCCAGATTCGTCACAATCAACTCCCGAAACTCATCCAAGCCCACATCACCCCCATGGTGACGCACCACCTCCACCGGATAGCTCGCAAAAATCCCCGACAACTCCTCCAAAGTCAGCCCCTGCCGCGCAATCTTCGCACGCGGAATCACCGCCTCCGTATCAGCATTGAGCACATTGTCCTGCGTAAAATAATTACGATTCCATTCAGGCGCATTCGGAGCCGCAATCCCCAGACCATTCAGCACCATCACCACACTGGCCACACCGCAAAAAGCCTGATTCTCCTGCGTCACATACTGCGCCATCAACGGCACAAAATCAGCCTGCGCCTCACTCTCTTGCAGCAACGTCTGCCCCGCAGGCGAATTAAGATCAATCAAATCCTCAGATAACGGCAGCGTCTGCGCCAGCACCCGAGGAGAATACAGCGCAAAACCAGCCAATGTCAGGGCAAACAAAGACTGACCCAGCGAAAACCGGCGAGAGAACAAAAATGGCGTGAATAGATTGATCATAGGACGAGGCTCATCTCTAATCTGCCATTATTGTGGCACGTCAAAATATATTCACGCGCCTGAAAATATGTTCGTTAATAATATTCACGCCACAAAGTAGACATCGTCCCCCAAGAGACCGGTGTTGTTGTTTACTTTGAAACCGACACCCTCGACGACAAAGTCACCGAACTAAAACAACGTGGTTTTCTCTTTTATCAAGACCCAACAGATGAATCCTGGCTATGGCGAGAAGCCAGATTAAAAGATCCCAGCGGCAATATCATTTGCCTATACTTTGCAGGCAACAACAGAAAAAATCCACCCTGGCGAGTACCTGCATAATCTGTCAAGTCTGAGACTCACGCGAACACAACAGATCGCTCAGTATCTGACTTTGTTCGTTTTAAGACTCTAAACAAAGCTCAATTGCCTCTTGAATACGCTCCATCAACTCATCTAAAGACTTTGCCTGCGTATGGCATCCTCGCAAGCTAGGCACCGTGGCTACGTAATAGCCGTCCGCATCTTTCTCAATCACCACATTAAATTCTTTACTCATCACCTTTCCTCCAGACTGTGCACACGCAGGCAGCATCCCAACATCTTTCATTCAATTCTAACCACCAGCACCCGTAATCATTCAGCAGGCACCAGCGGTTAGAAAACTGAGGAATAGGTGTTATTTCAGCGCAACGACTACAGCGTCAACGACTGAGCATTGTTCTCAATCAGGTCACACAGGTCTTTCAAGAAGGCCGCACCGTCCGCACCGTAAATGATGCGGTGATCGCTGGTCATGTTCACACGCATTTGATTGCGCACGCCCATCATGCCATCCTTCGTGGCAACGACTTTGGGCTGAGAACCACCAATCGCCAGAATAGACCCTTGCCCCGGTGGCAAAATCGCATCAAAGCTATCAACCCCGAACATACCCAGGTTAGAAAGAGTAAAGGTACCGCTGTTGTACTCCTCAGGCGAAAGCTGCTTAGAACGCGAACGAGCCACCAAATCCTTCCACGTGCGAGATAGGGAATAAATATCCATCTGATCCGCGCCACGCAGTACCGGCGTAATCAAGCCACCATCAGGCATGGCCACAGCCACGGCGATATTAATGCTGCTGCTGTACTGAATGCCGGTGGGCGCAAAGCTAGCATTCACCACAGGGTGCTTCTTCAGCGTCACAGCCACTGCCTTGGCAAGCAGCGCAGTCATAGTCACACCCTTGGGCTTAATTTGCTTGTACAGCTTGTCTAGCTCGTTAGTGGTAATGGTGTAGCCCACCCGGAATACGGGCACAGAAAGGCTCGCATCCATATTGCGAACCACGGCCTGCTGAAGCGTATTAAAGGCAACCAGTTCACCAGGCGCAGCGGGCGGTGCCAAAGGAGCAGCAGGTGGAGCGGCAGGTGCCTTAGGCGCAGAAGCAGCAACCGGAGCGGCCATCTGCTGAGCAGGGCTGGGCGTAGGTGTCTTGCCAGCGGCCAGTTCTACATCCTGAGCCACGATGCGACCGTGGGGACCCGAACCGGTGAGGCCACCGAGGTCTACCTTGAGCTGCTTGGCCAGCTTACGGGCACGGGGCGAAACGACCACCCGACCAGACGGTGAACTGCTGCCAGTGCTTGCACCATTCTGGGCAGCAGCGGGCGCAGCGGGGGCAGCGGCAGGCGCTGGGGTTGCGGCAGGGGCAGCGGCGGCTGGGGCAGCAGCGGGGGCGCTGGAACCACCACCGCTTTGTAGGGCAGCAGCTTTTTGCTTAGCTTCTTCAATTTCGGCTTCAGTGTCAGCCAGGAAAGCGATCGCATCATTCACCTGGGCCATTTCCCCAGCCTCAGTGACGATCACCGCCAAATAGCCCTCATAAAAGGACTCCACATCCATGTCGGCTTTATCAGACTCGACGATGACAACGGTTTCGCCTTTTTCTACCTTGTCACCCGCAGACTTGGCCCAAGAGACAATTTTTCCCTCAGTCATGGTGGAGCTGAGTGCAGGCATGAATACTTCGCGAATCATGGATGGTGGTGTAATAAGAACAACAAAAGCACAGCCAGCATAGGCCAGCGCCTAATTGTATCCCGTTCTGGGAACACGGTTGACTGCGGAAAATTATTTTCTAAGAAGAATAGTTTCCAGCAATCACACTTCACTAAAAAAGACCTGACGACAAACAAGTTGCTCTACCATCAGGCCTTCCTAAGTTATTTAAGTCTTCAATCAAACCAGCACCCGTCAGCATCAGTGCCTAAAACAATGTCCCTTAGTGTTGCCCCCACAATACTAAGGTCAAGAACTATCTTGGCTGTGTATTTAGAGATATGGGACTTGGTTCCCCTTGCCAAGGGGAACCGTAAGGGAGGGGTCCTGACAAATACGCTACACGCCGAAACCCCTCCGTTCGGTTCCCCTTATCAAGGGGAACCAGTAGCCGACACAGACCCAAAATACCTAGCCTAGCCGCTCACCGGCCAGCCGCGTCCAAAACCTACATCTCGCCGCGAATATCTTCCACAACGCCATCGCGAAGCAAGATTTCCACCTGCATCTTCTTGATCATGTGATCGCCCACAGCCACCCGGAAAAAGCCGTCAATTTGGCCCTGGCTTACTTCCTTGTCCAACTCCAGCGTCTGCACCTGCTGAAGCTGCTGAAGCAGCTGATTCTTTTGCTGCAATAGCTGACTCTTATCTTGGTTCAGCTTGCCTTGGACGCTACTAATTTGCTGAGAGACGGCGGCGTCAGCGGGATTGGAGCCTTGCTTTTGCATCTCCGTGAGAATGCGTTGGCTCTGCATCTCTAGCTGCTGCAAGCGACCGTCAATTTGATTGAGCTGACTTTGTAGCTGCTTTTGGGCCTCTTCCTTCCAAAGAGGGGTCACCACTGCTTTGATGTTGACGACGCGCTTAAGCAACAGCTGAGACGGGGAAACATCCATATCGAAATAACTTATGTAGACAACTAAAAAACGGTGTGGCGTAAGACTTTATTCAACCAAAAACCATTGAATCAGACTATTGCCATTAATTGCGACCGATGCAGGCCAGGATTTTACCCTTAAGCTCAAACGCTCAGTCCCAGACGCCTGTACTAGGGATTCCTAGGGTGTAGGCAGGCATAAGCACGGGCAACCAATTTTACCCATATATCAATCTTTCTCAATATGCTTCATCGCATTATTCCCTCAACCAGGAAAGCCAGCACATTTTATACAACGGTCGTACAATTGTGCGGTGTTTATGAAGAACCGTAGCCCACAGGTCCTGCTAGGTGTCCTTGTATGCATAGGGAAAAAAGCACCTAGCAGAGCCTGGTAAGGGTGCAGGCAAGCGATGAAGATCAGGCGTTAAGAATACAAACCGCTGATAACATCGCCATAGCGATCGTTGACCTTATTCCTTTTCACCTTCAGCGTTTGCGTCAGCAGTCCATTTTCGATGGTAAAAGGCTCCTCTAACAGGGCAAACGTCGCAACCCGATCGTCCGGGCGATACCCAGGCCGATTCGCCACTTCGCGCTTCAGCTCCTTTTTAAATAGGTCCTGCACCGGCTTACTTCTCAGCTCAGAGGCTGAGATGCCGCCCGTCATCCCATTGGCCTGAGCCCACTTTTCCAACGCTTCCATATTCGGCACAATCAAGGCCCCAATGCTCTTTTGGTCCTGACCCACCAACATAATTTGGTCCACATAGGGGCTGCGCAGGCAGGCATTTTCCACAGGGGTTGGTTCAATATTTTCGCCGTTGGTGAGCACGATGGTGTCCTTGGCACGTCCGGTGATAATCAGATCGCCCCAGGGTGTCACCTGTCCCAAGTCACCCGTGTCGAACCAGCCTTCTGAATCGATGGCCTTGGCCGTAGCTTCGGGGTTTTTGTAATAGCCCTGCATCACCTGGGGGCCGCGCAGCAGCACCAGGCCAGGTTTGCCAATGGGAACGGGCTGGCGGGTTTCAAGATCGACAATGGCCGTATCGGTACCGGGAACGGGCTGGCCGTCGGCACCGCGTAGGTTGCGCCAGGGCCTGCGGACGTGGGTGATGGGGGAGGTTTCAGTCAGGCCGTAGCCGCCCAAAATCGGAATGCCCACCACCTCGTAAAAGTCCTCCAGGTAGTCGGCGATGGAACCGCCGCCACTGACGAGGTAGTCCACCTGGCCGCCCATGCCGTCTCGGATTTGCTGATACACCAGGCGATCGCCTATCTGATGCAGCGGCCATAGATAGATCAGTTTCAAGGCGGCGATGAGCTTTTGTCCGAAGGAGCTTTGTAGCTGGCCCAGGGTCAAGTCAGACAATACGCGCCGTGCCGCAATGTAATCGTGACTGTGCTTAAGGAAAAAGGCCACCAGCTTTTGCTTGTTTTCGGGCTGGTCGCGAAATTTCTTTTGCACCCCTTCATAAATCGACTCCCACAGCCGAGGTACGGCCACCATGTACTGGGGCGCATGGTCTTTAAAGTCGGTTTTAACGTAGCGAATGTTGGTGTAAATTTGCGTGCAGCCCTGGGAAAGGGTGAAGTACTCAAAGGAGCGCTCATAGCAGTGCCAAATCGGCAAAATGCTGAGCACTTTTTTCCCAGGTCCAACGCTGACCACGCTACACGCGCCCGCGATTTGTGAGAGCAGGTTGCTTTGGCTAAGCATGACGCCTTTGGGCGTGCCGGATGTGCCGGAGGTGTACATCAAGGTGGCCAGGCGATCGCGATCAAAGCTCACGGGCTTCAGCGTCGCATCAGAGCCCAGGGCCATCAGCTCAGAAAAGTTCATCAGGCGCGCGCCGCCCAAGTTGGCGTCAGTTTCCGCCACTTCATCACTGAGCAAAATGACAAATCGCAGGCCCTTATCATGCAAGTCGTTGGTCAGCTTGCTCAGCACGCCCAGGTCCTGTACCACCAGGCCAATGCTGTCACTGTTATCGAGGATAAAGAGCAGCTCAGATTTTTCAGAATTTGCGCCCCGCACCGCATCGATGGCCCCGGCGGTCATGATGCCCTGATCAGCAACCATCCAGCGAGGGCGATTTTCGCTAAAGAGTGCGATCGCCTCCCCCGGCTGCACATCCAAGCTCTGCAATCCGGCGGCAAACTGCTTAATCGCCGCTGCCAGCTCGCCGTAGGTGTACTTGGTCTCAGGGGTGGTGTGAGGATCGTGGAGGGCTAAGGTATCGCCGTACTTTTCAGCGACGATGGGCCACACTTCAGGTATAGCGGCCACGTCGCCGTAGTTAATTGCTTTCGCGCGATTAATTTTTTCTTGTTCGTGCAGCGCCGCTGTCATGGTGTCTTTTCCCTAACCGGATAATGTCAAAAGCCAGCAACATTATTTGATGGATGCCACTTGATAGCCAGAATACCCGGATTTTTAGATTCCGTACATTAAAGGATGTGACACACTTTTTGATGCCTCGGGGCAGTTTCCCTTGAGTGCGACCCCCAGAAACACTACCTAAAAAACTACCTAGAGGGGGGGCAAAAGCGGTTTACCATTAAATTTTAAGTAACGTTAAGCAGCAGTTTTGAATATTCCTATTTTGGATACTCAGGGGACCTCGGCCATGGCAGCAAGCTTAGTCAACACGCTTTGGCCACCAAACTTTTGGCCAGCAGACCTGTGGCCATCGAACCTGTGGCAGCCAGACTTTTGGCCAGCAGACTTTTGGCAAATGCTATGGGCAAACCTAGACCAACCAGCCTGGGCGCTAGGCGCTGTCATTTTAGCTGAAATGGTGCGCGACTTTTACCATTTTCTCGGTCACCAATGGGCACCGCTTCAGCGCCTGCACAGCTGGCACCACCGCGCCTACAAAAGAGACTTTACGCCGATTAGTACCGAGGTGTACCGCAAGGCTCAGCTGCGCAACGATGCGCCCGAGGCGAGTTTTATGATGGTTGTGATGGCTGCCTTGGCCGTTATCACCCACATTCCTGGGCTGTGGGTTGGGGCAATTTATGCAGCGGGCTTTTTGCTAGCGGCGATCGCGCGATCGCGCGGCCTCCTCACCACCACTGACATTACCCACGAGCCCGGTCCGCTCACAGGCATTCCTAGCCAGTGGAAAGTGAACCGTACCTACCACTGGCGGCACCACTTTGACGACACCAATGCCTACTACGCCGGGCTTTTCCCTATCAGCGATCAAATCATCGGCACCGCCCTCTCCCTTAAGGGCAAAACGGTCGGCGTCACTGGGGCTTCTGGCACCTTGGGCCGCGCCCTGATCGCAGAGTTAGCTAAGCAAGGGGCCAAACCAGTTGCGCTCTCTACCTCCTTAGCCACATCGGAGCACTCAGATATTCCCGGTGCCGTGAGGGTGCTTTCCTGGCAGCCCGGTGAAGAAGCAAACCTCCGCAGCGCTTTTAACAAAATCGACATTCTGTTGATTAACCACGGCATTAATGTGATGGGGGAAAAGTCTCCCCGCGCCATTCAGCAGTCCTTAGAGGTGAATGCCCTCTCTGCCTGGCGCATGATGGAAGTCTTTTTAGAAACGGTGGACAATCGCACCGGACGAGCGACCAAAGAGATTTGGGTAAACACCTCTGAAGCGGAGGTAAATCCAGCCTTTAGCCCGCTGTACGAGATTTCCAAACGGCTCATCGGGGATCTGATTAATCTCCGCCGCACCGATGCCCCCTGTGTAATTCGCAAGCTGGTGCTGGGGCCGTTTAAGAGTAATTTGAACCCGGTGGGTGTGATGAGTGCAGGTGCGATCGCCAAAGGAATCCTTTTCCTTGCCAAGCGAGACATCCGCAACATCATCGTCACCATTAACCCGCTGACCTACCTACTCTTCCCAATCAAGGAGATCGTCCAGTCCGTATATTTCAGATTGTTTCTGAACCACGCCAAGCGCGAACAAAAACAATCTTCCCTGTCAGCAACGCTAGAGAAATAATGCCTCCCTTACCGTCGCGACTATTGCCCCTTGCCAAAGACTTGCAGCAGGGATGCCGTTTACGATTATCTAAAACTTGAGCCCAAAACCATCCTTTGAAAAGTCCATAACTTAACTTCTATGACGCACTGGTTTGTGTATTTAATTCGGACAAGTCAGAATACTTTGTATACGGGCATTACAACAGATGTTGACCAGCGCCTAGCAGAGCATCAGCAAGGCAAGCAAGGGGCTAAGTACTTAAGGGCTAGAGGCCCCCTGTCAGTGGTTTATCAGGTAGAAGTTGGAACCCGGTCACTGGCCTCTAAGGCAGAGTACCGGATCAAACGACTTAAAAAAGCTCAAAAAGAGAAAATTGTTGTTGAAAAACCAAACTGTGAGACTTTGCTCGCCCTGCTTAACATCCCAGGGGAGCAAAACCATTAAATGGCTATTAAATGGTTTTGCTTTTTAAAGATTGACCTAACTGGGTTCTGCCAAATTTAAACCAGCCAGCTGGCTCTCTAGCACCTTGACCCGCTGGTTGATTTCAATGACCAGCGTTGCCAAATTGTCGAACTGCTCATCTAATGAAAGCTCATCAGGGGCAGGGCCGCGATGAATCGTAGTAGGCACATTGCTGACGCTAGGGCCACCAGGATTGGGCAGTTGGGTTTGCAGCTGATTGAGCTGGGTTTGCACGGAGCGGACCTGAAACTCCAGCTGATTGATTCTCGAATCAATCAGGGAAGACGCACTGGATGGCATGTGCCAGCTTCCCACCAGGATAATGCCCACGAGGACTAAGCCGACGCCCCAAAATAGGGGGCTCATCAATCGCTTGAGGCTATACTTCCGCTTGAGAATATCCTTCATCGCCAGTGCCCTCAGCCTATCTCAGGAGTTAGTCCTATCATAGGCGTTCGCTCAGGAATCATGGGCGCAAGGCCGTGAGAGGAAGGCCATGGGCAAAAGGCTATGACATGAAGGCCATAAAATTAAGTCCGTCAACAAGACGCCCTAAGTCAACAAGACGCCCTAAGACGTTGAACCAACCGCAGATAAGTTTTTTGATGCGGAGGGTTGCTCTGTTGCTGTTCCGTCTGTTGTCAAGCCTTTGTCCTGGCAGCTCTCTGAGGCTGACGTGGCCGCTTTGGCTTGTTGAATCGGCAGCGTAATGGCAAACTCAGTGCCTTGGCCTGGAGCGGACTCACAGCACAGCGTCCCATGATGATTGGCAATGATCTGATAGCCAATAGCCAACCCTAACCCGGTGCCCTCGCCAACGGGTTTTGTCGTGAAAAAAGGATCATAGAGCCTAACTTTCACATCATCTGGAATGCCAGGGCCGTTGTCTTTCAGGGACAAAAACACCGTGCCTGAGTGTGTCTGGGTGCTAATCGTAATCACAGGTGCCGGCTCCATCTCACCTTTGGTTTCAGACCATTGTGTATCTAGCGCATCAACGGCATTGGTCAAAAGGTTCATTAGCACCTGATTAATCTGGCCCGGATAGCATTCGACATGGGGGAGTGGGAAGAAGTGTTTTTCAATTTTTATTCTGGGGCGATGTCCCGCTGGTTGAAGGCGATGCTGAAGCAATATCAAGGTGCTCTCTAGGCTTTCGTGTAAATCAATACACTTAAGCCCCATTTCATCCAACCGAGAAAAGGTCCGCAAAGCGCTGACAATGTCACTAATCCGCGTTGCCCCAAACTGCATCGAGGTAAATAGTTTAGGCAAATCCTCAAGCAGGAAATTCAGCTCTAACGCACTAACCTCAGCCTGAATCTCAGGATCGTGGAGTGAGCCGTGCTCCTGATACAGCATCACCACATGAACCAAATCCTGGATGTAGCTATCAATATGCTGGAGATTGCCTTGAATAAGGCTAACGGGATTGTTGATTTCATGGGCCACACCAGCCGCTAGCTGACCGAGGCCAGCCATTTTCTCAGCTTGGGCAAGCTGAACATGGGAGGCTTTTAATTCTTCCAGGGTTTGGCGGATTTCATCGGCCTGTCGTTGCGTTTTCTCCAGCAGCTCGGCATGCTGAATGGCAACCCCCAAATGGATGGCCAGCTTTGAGACAAACTCAATTTCATCGGCTTGCCAATGGCGTGGCCCTGAACACTGGTGAATGCAAAGCAGGCCCCAGAGCATGTCACCTCGCACGAGGGGCACAAGCAGGTTGGCACGCACCTGAAACTGACTGAGAATTTCGATGTGGCAGGGGCTCAGCCCGGCGGCATAGATATCATCGACGGCATGGATACGGCCATTTTTATAGGCTTCGGCATAGCCTTGACCAAAGCAATGATCGCGCACACGGGCCGCTAAGGCTGAGTCAAACCGTGGGAGAACCGTCTCGGCAATAAATTCGCCTTCATCCCAGCCACGACCAGGATTCAAACGGACGACACCGACCCGATCGACGCCGAGTATGTCCTGAATTTCTTGAATCGTGGCCTGAAGGATTTCGTCTAGATCTAAAGACGCCCGAATTTTCGAAATGATTTTGAACTGCGCCTGCTCACGTTTAAGGGCTAGATTGCAGTATTGAGGGGCGATCGCATTAAGGTCAGTCATCTTGTGTAGAGCATGGTTTGTATGTCTGTTTTTTAAGGGCAAGAAAAACCTTAATTATTTACTAAGATTTCCCCGATCTGGAGAGGACCTGGCTAAGCAGTTTTGCTGGAGAGCGCCACCCAGCAGGGATGTTACACAGCCAACAGGAGCAAGCTTCCCGAGCTTACCCAAGTGGCGAATTAGTGGCGAATTAGCCCCATTGAGGTGTGACGTAGCAACCCCCACCTGATGGAAAAGTTGGGTTGCTCAACCTAACAGCGAGGGTTCAAAGTGGATCGCTAAGTGTGCACTGAGATGGATTTTCTAAAATTTCGTACCTACGGACAACCCAACCTAATTTAGATCGCACAAAGCCTGGTAATTCAACGATTGTGAACGTTTTCACCCTGTTTAGGGCAGGTTTGCCAGATGTTGCCAAACTGTATAGTGTGATTGCGATCACATTGTAAGATCACGCTATAAAAGATCACGCTATGTAGCTTTGGAGCAATATTTCTTAATCCAATAGCGCTTGGCGCAGCGTATCTCGTTCCTGGAATCTCATGCAACGTCTTTCTCAACAATTGTCATTGGCGCAAAGCCTTTACCATCGAGCACTTTGGGTTGGCTGTCTTGTCTGGCTATTACTGATGGTGATCGTTCATCAGCAATCATTGGCACCGATTGAATACTTCACAAAGGACCCGGCAACCATTGCCCATCATCCCGAGTACTACGGTTCGCTTTCAAATATTGGTGTATTGCTTTGGAATGCCAGCGCCGTTGTTTGTTTTCTCGGTGCCTTACAGCTCAGAATTTTAGGAAAAAACTGGTTAGAAAAGGAGCGTTTGGGAAAAAACTTCGACAACATCAATGCAAAGTATAGAAATGCCAGCTACTTTCTGATGGGCTTTGGTCTGTTAAGTACGGTTCTTTGTTTAGATGATTTGTTTCTATTGCATGAGTCGATCATTTTCAATAAGTTTGGACTGCCAGAAGAGGCGGCCTTTCTCGCCTATGCGATCGCCCTCATTTTTCTCCTGGTGCGTTTTCGTAAAATTTTGCTAAAACGAAGCCCTATAGCACTGGGCGCCAGCCTAGTGTTGTTTGCCGCTTCTATTGGCACCGACAAACTCCCCCCCTCGGCGCTTGT
Source organism: Cyanobacteria bacterium P01_F01_bin.53 (assembly GCA_039186165.1). GTDB lineage: Bacteria > Cyanobacteriota > Cyanobacteriia > Phormidesmidales > Phormidesmidaceae > Phormidesmis. The sequence continues at coordinate 260 of JBCDAG010000178.1, read as the reverse complement.
TTCCGAGCAGGATCTTTACCTGATAGAAGATGGAATGAAACTGCTCGCCATCTTTCTATGGTTATCTTATTTTGCTTGGGTTACCCTGGAGCTAATGCTTGATTCTCTTAAGTTAGGAAAACCTTCGTCCCTTGAGTAGGTGATGTTAGGTGAGTAGGTGGTTTCAGGCATTCGATTTCAGGAAGTTGAAGAATCACTTTCTCAAAATCACCTTACTGAAATCACGCTCAGAATGTGATTCTTATATCTCCTATTTGGTG
>JBCDAG010000177.1:0-14329 GCA_039186165.1 Cyanobacteria bacterium P01_F01_bin.53 | reverse complement strand
GATTGGTTCTTGGGCTGACGTTCTTAACCGTGCCAACCTCGGTATGGAAGTAATGCACGAGCGCAACGCTCACAACTTCCCTCTCGACTTGGCTGCTGGCGAAGCTGCTCCTGTAGCTTTGACTGCTCCTTCCATCAACGCGTAGATCTTTTTGTCTATCGTTGCTGGACGAATTACGACTTTGATTAGTTGATTAAATTGAATCCTTTTGCCAGATGCCCAAGCCATGTGCTGAAATTCTGGTTCAGGTTCACACAAAAAAGCGCTTCCTCCGGGGGCGCTTTTTTGTTGCGCGATTTTGCTATTGAGAAACCAGGAAAAACAGAGCTTGTGATGTTAGTTCTGGGCTGAGCGAATCTTCATGCGAGCCGCACTGGCCTAGTAACTTCTGGCAACAATCAAGCGTTTACAGTTGCGTCCGGCAATATGAGCATGGCATCACCGAAGGAATAAAAGCGGTATTGATGAGCGATCGCATCTTGATAAATATCCATCAACCGCTGACGCCCCATCAAAGCACTGACCATCATTAGTAAGCTAGAACCCGGTAAATGGAAATTCGTAATCAGCCCATCAATCACTTGCCACTGATAACCGGGATAGATAAAGATGTCCGTTTTGCCTTGATACGACTGCAGCTCACCACTCAAAGCCGTTGCACCTTCCAAGGCCCTGGTAGAAGTTGTTCCAACGGCAATGACACGCCCTCCATTAGCCTTAGTTTGCCGAATTTTTTCGACCGTCTCAGCAGGCACATCAATCCGCTCCTGGTGCATCTGATGGGTTTCAATAGCACTCACTTCGACCGGACGAAAGGTACCGATGCCGACATGAAGGGTCACTTCAGCCGTTTCAACACCTTTGTCAGCCAACTGACGTAACAGACGCTCAGTGAAGTGAAGCCCAGCAGTCGGAGCAGCAATTGCACCTTGGCGCTGAGCATAAACAGTTTGATACTGCTCAGGCAAAGCCTCGGAACGAGTAATGTAAGGAGGCAATGGCACCTGCCCCAATTCATAAATCAACTCATTAATAGAACGCTCTGGTAAACCATTGGCTGTGTAAGGCGTGAGCTTAAGAATACGGCCGTTAGTTTCCTCATCTCGAGATTCCACCAAGGCCGTCATTAAAGGAATTTCTGGAGTGTCATCAGACCCCGGTCCATTTTTTGAACCCGTATCGACACTACCGCCAGGTGCGCTAAAAACAATTTGAGTACCAGGTTGGAGGCGTCTCCCGGGTTTTACCAAGGCTAACCACCGGTCCGCAGCGAGTGGCTCTATGAGCAAAACCTCAACAGCCGCTCCTTTGGCAGTCGAGGGGGTGGCAGTCAAGGGTGAAGCCCCTTCCATTTGGGTAGTATCGGCTAGTTGATGACCATTTTTATATTTTTTTTGTTTTCTGCCGAACAATCTGGCTGGTATTACTCGCGTATTATTGATTATTAAGAGGTCTCCAGGTTTTAACCAATTCACCAAATCACGGAAGCGGCCATGGTGATGCGTCGTCGGGCCATCCAGAACCAATAACTTAGCGCTATCCCTAGGCGTCACTGGGTTTTGAGCAATATAGGCTTCGGGCAGCTCATAATCATAGGCAGACAGCTGATAATCCTCATTTGAATTTAAAGATGAGGATTCAGGGTGACACTGAGCCATAATGGAATCAAAGATTTTACAATTTCGAATGAGTTGAGTGATGGGCTCTTTGCGTTAACAACAAACGCTAACGGACAAAGTAGCCAGAGCTCCTTCATCAAAGCCATTAGACTGTAGCACCCACACCCAATAGACGATGGAATACATCTATTATCTGACGAATGCAAGCCTCACATTGCGTGTTGTGGAACGTTTGCTCTGTGTAACTCAGCTTCCCCTTGAGTTCATCACGGTCATTCATCAGATTAATGGTTGGATAGTCAAGGTCAAGCTACACGATAGTGTGACCCATCAATCGCAGCAAAACTTTTCAGCCTTCCTCAATGAAGTTGGGACGGCTTACGAGCCGGGCATTCGCGTTCGCATGGCCTTATGGGGATTAGAGATGGGGCAATCAGCGGTTGATGTGATGCGACGCTACCAGGTAGCGGTAGTGTCCCATGGCAAACCTGACCGTTTAGAAATTGAAGAATTTCGAGAACAGTTTGTCACGGGCTTAGGCTACTGCCCAGAAACGTTGGCCTAACTGCCGTTTAATCATCACGCTTAATAAGCATCAGTTATAAGCCTCTAAAAGGCATCGCGCATATAACGTTGCAACCTCAAATATTTATCGCTGTTGGGTACAGGTAGTGTAAGACGATTGCTCGGGAGGCCAGCCTCTCGAATCGTATGGCAGCTCACTAAGGCGATATCGAAACGGCAAGGCAGCTCAGAGAGATGGGGATGACGCACGAGGAAGTAACGTGCGGTCGTTCGAAGTTTTGTTTGTTTTGAACGGGTGACGGACAGGAGGCCATCGGCATCCCAGTTGCCTTGGCTGCGGGTTTTAACCTCAATAAAGGCCAGCATTTCACAGCGCAATGTCCCCTGGCCGCTTTGGCCTTTGGCGATTAGATCAATCTCACCAAAACGACTGTGCCATTGACGGTGGAGAATTTGACAGTTTTTAGACAAGAGCCATTGACTCACCAGCTGTTCACCTAAGTTACCCAGCTGCTTAGTGTCTAGATTTTGAAAGTCTAGATTTTGAAAGCCTAAAGGTTGAGAAGGTGAATTTTGAGGGTCTGCATTCTGGGGCTGGCGAGTCGTCATCGAAATGGGTCCACTCGGTTGGGTCAGGAGTATTAACGTTCCCGAAGCGGCTAGCCTGAAAACTAACCGTTGACCCACGGCACACTGGCCAAATCAGCAAAGTCAACGCTGCGTTCTTTTTCGAGTTGAGCGATGCGCTTCTTTTCAGAAATGATTTGCTTTTGATACTGGGCATGCTTTTCAGGAGATGCTTCGCAGTCACTATCAGCCCAAAGATTGAGCAACAGGCGGTAACGCTTTTCGCACATATTTTTTTCGAGACAGGCGATCGCCGCTCGAATCACTAACGGCGCACGTTGAACATCCAGCTTCGTTTTCTCTTCAAGATATAGCAAATGATGCACTAAGGACAGCGGCCCGGTCGATTCAGAGGCAAAGTTTCGCAGCGTCTCCAGCAGGGTTTGGTCCGGGGCTTCTCCAATAGAACTTGGCACGGCTTTCTCTTCAGCTTCTACCCGCACCAACTCAGTCACCATGCGCCAGAGAGAACGGTGATGAGAAAAATTGAAGCCCAAATCGCGCTGCTCTAACCCCTCTAAAATGGCTTGGCGATGCTCAGGACTATGGATGAAAATGCGCAGCAGAGCCGCTTCGGCTTCTTCTAAAAAACTACGGTTAAGGACCTGAATATCGTTAGATTTCGCGTGGTTCTTTTTATCACCGGGGGTCCGACGCTTACGGCGCACCTGAGCCAGCAGATTTTCGGCCAGTAGCGGCACAATTCGACTATCCCCTTGGCTAAAAATTTCAGCACAATGGCGTAGATAGTGGGTACGGGTGTCGGCGTTGGCAATGTCACTCAGCAAAGCCACAACGGCTTGGGACGCCTGCTGAAACTGATCGGCCTGTTTAAGATCGCGATCACACACAATATTGCCAATTTGCCAGTCGAGCCAGAGCGGCGCACTATCCGCTAGGGCAATGTACTCTTCAGCAGTGTGCACTCGCAGATATTCATCGGGGTCTTTGCCATCGGGGATATTGAGCACGCGCAGCTGCACATCCCCGCGATAGGCCATATCAGCCACTTCGCCGATACCACGCTCAGCGGCCTTTACCCCAGCCGCATCAGCATCAAAGTTAAAGATGACTTGCTTGGACTCTGTATACCGCAGGAGCTGCTTGACCTGACCGGCATTGAGCGCCGTTCCAAGGGAGGCCACTGCGCAGGTCACACCTGCCGCATGCAGGGCAATCACGTCGAAGTAACCTTCTACAACAATGGCGCGGTCTTGCTTGGCGATCGCAGCTTTCGCCTTATCCAATCCGTACAGGGTTTTACCCTTATCAAATAACTCCGTTTCAGGAGAGTTGAGGTATTTCGGCTTATCCTCAGCCGTCAGCGCACGGCCACCAAAGCCAATCAAACGATTTTGAGCATCGTGAATCGGGACCATTAGGCGATTGCGGAAGCGATCGTAATGGCCGCCGCCGCCTTTACGCGGCACAATCAGTCCAGCCTGCTCAACCAAATTGACCGGATAGCGCTTTTGCTCAACCAGATAGCCATAGAGTGTTTGCCACCCTTCAGGCGCATAGCCTATTTGAAAGTGCCGAATGGTTTCTTCGCTCAATTGGCGCTCACCTAAGAGGTATGCCAGGGCCTGCTGACCATCGGGCTGAAACAGCGCATGTTCGTAAAATTTAGTGGCCACTGCCACGATTTCGTATAGCTGTTCGCGCAAGGTGAGTTTGCGCTGAAGCTCCTGCTGCTGGGCAGGCTCCATGGTGGTCACCGGCACCTGATAACGCTTGGCTAAGTCCAGCACCACATCAGCAAAGGAGCGCTGGCCTAGCTCCATCATGAACTTAAAAACATTTCCCCCCGCCCCACAGCTAAAGCAGTAGTAAAACTGCTTGGACGGACTCACGCTAAAACTAGGCGACTTATCATCGTGAAAAGGACACAGCCCCACAAAGTCTTTGCCCTGCTTTTTGAGCACGACCTGTTCCGAAACAATATCAACCAGATCAGCGCGTTCTCGCACTGCCTCGATGGTGCTGGGATGGAGACGGGGGCTACCCATAAAAAGCAAAACCAGGCTCGATGAACTAGCCTGAAACTAAAATATAGGCTTATTGTAGAGCGTATTCAGTCGGGTTGCGGAGCACGCATGCACTATCAATCACACTACAGGTAGCGGCACATTACAAAAGCACACCGTCCAAACGCTACAGGTGCGATTCAGCTGCCAACAACCTTACTCATCAGGATCATCGTCATCGTCTATGCGTCCGGGCAGCGCCAACATCTCTGCTTCCACCGCCCGCTGCGCGGCCAAAATATCTTGTTCAGCGCCGCCCAAATACAATCGCCCAAAGCTGCCAATCGCCGAAATTTGAAGGATATTAATAAAGGCTGATTTTTCGGCTTCGTTCGCCGCGAGAGCCGCGTAGGCTGCAGGCTGACACTCCATCACATAGAGGGTTTGCCCCGCTAAAATCATGCTGCCTCGACGGGTCCGGTTAATCAGCTGCACATGGTGAGCATCTAGGTTACGAATCACCTGACTCGACATCAGTTCAGGCTTTAGCGAATCGCGTTGCCGCATTCCTAGGTACTGCAAAATGGCTCTACCAGCCGCTTTTACCTCACCTTGGCTACCATGAATCTCTAGCACGCCGTATAAGCGCTCGACCATCTGCACACCCGGTCGAACCACCGCAGACTTGAGGGCAACATCGGTGATACGGTTAATTTCGATACCTGGCGACACCTCAATCCATAGAGAGGCATCACCGGGCAACGGCAAGAAACCAATCGAGACTGTACCGATATAAGCCGCATGTTGGGGCTGAAGATTATCAAGATAAACGTAGCTACGAAGTTCGACACCCAAGGATTTGCGACCGGGCAATGACACCGGAAATGGTTAGGACAATCGGCTGACAAAATTCAGCCAATGAACGTAGGTTTTACAAGAACCGCTGTGACAACCCCACAAAACTTAGGCCTCTTTCTAAAAGAGGCCTTTCAATCAGCAAAGGCTATTCAAGCCCTTTTACAGCACTGATGTATAGAGGTATTTAGGGGTGCAAAGTGAATGAAACCTTTGTTCACGTTATTTAATACTATGTGTTTACAGAGCTATTTGTACGCAATTGTTGTGAGATTACCCCAAGTCTGGGTGGATTTACGGGAAAGCTGAAAAACTGTGTAAAGCAGAGATAAACCACATAAAACAATCCTGGGCGAAGTTTAAAGAGACTTCGTAGAGCGTGTTTCATCTCCGTAGGCTTAAAACATCTAAATCCATTGATACGACTGCATCGTAGGCATTTCTATATTATTTTTTAAGATGTAACACAACACACCCAAAAAGTTGGCTACTTATACGCTCGCGGGATTTTAGATTGATCTAGAACAATGGGATGAAGTTCTTGAAGTCCGTCACTTTATTTAAGTAATCTTCCTATGCACTCATTCCAAGAAGCTAACTCTGCTGGCTCACGACAAGACAATGGCAACAATGATTCAGATTATTTCCAGTCTGGGCAATCTGACTGTGGGAGCCTAGATGTCATGTGTTTTGTCTATCCCGATGGCAGCACCACGACGATTGATCCTCAAGCCACTCCCTCTTAGGCCATAGGATTAGAGGACTGAACCTGAGGCTCTAATTGAGAGGCTTTACTTAAGAGGATCTGCCCTTGAAAAGTAGCATTGGAAACGTCCGATAAGCTGATGAAAAATCTGATGGGTGGGCTCAAAATAGACGGGCTCAAACGCACCTTAGCCAGCGCCCAACAGCTTGGCAAAATAGGCGTAAGACATGGCTCAGGACTGTTTTTGAGTCAGGGGTGTACCGTCTGTGATCGCCCCACCCGCCAGATTTTTTGTATCGACTGTCAGCGCCAACTACCCCTTCAGCAATCGTCAGCCACACAATCACCTCGCTCTGCAACAAGGCCTACCCAAACAACAGGTCATTCAGCAAGCCAGCCGCCTGTAGAGCAGTGGTTTCAAGATGACATCCACTCACTACCTGTGAGTGCCTTGGGCTACTACGGCGGCCCGCTGAAACGGGCGATTTTAGCGATGAAATATCGAGATCGCCCAGAGGTTGCCAAACCTTTAGGACAGGCCCTTGCCCAACAGTGGCTCGCGCAGCCCCTTCCCTATCTTTCAAAAGCGCCTGACAAAACACCCCTCTATGTCGTTCCCATTCCCTTGCATGCGGAAAGGCAGGCATTACGTGGCTACAATCAAGCCAATCTGATTGCCCAAGCCTTTGCGCAGGTGAGCGGACTACCATTACTCAGTAATGGGCTCAAAAGAAATACCGCAACGCAACCGCAACATCAGCTCAGCCTCAGTGCCCGTGAGCAAAATTTGAATCAGGCCTTTGTATTGGGCCGAGATCTCAACCGAGTGATCTCCCACCATCAACAACACACACACCCCAACCAGCATACGCAGGGTACTGCCGTGCTGCTGATTGATGACATTTATACAACAGGTACCACAGCCCGCAGTGCCGCCCAGACATTACAAGAGGCGGGAGTGACGACAGTAGGCATTCTGACCTTAGCCAGAGCCACCTTATAACTTTAATAGCTCTTCCTAGCGAAGGTGCTGACTGCGTTGAAAGAGACCTAGCGATGAGGGTTGAGTTCAAAAGACTTTACTCGATCACAAGACTTTACTCGATCGCGGACTGGGTCGGTAGGGCAGCAGGGCTGATGAGTGCCGAGAACGCGATGCTGGGCTCAAGTCCTGTAATTTGAGAAAATTGACTAGGGCTAAGCGAACTAAACAAGAAATTCGATGTAGACTCGCTAGCAGCCTCTTGTTGCCATTGCTTTAAGCGTTCATGGGCACTAGAGAGAAACGGGACACCCCTTTGCATTGGAATAGTTAACCAGCTTTTCGCAAGGGTCTCAACGAGGGCTAGTTCAATCAGACCTGACGCATATTCACCCATCAATTCGCTGAGATAGGTATCAAAAGGACTCGCTTGATCACCTGCAAGTAAGTAGCTATCTACAATATGCCGTATTCGCTGGTGATGAATGCGCTGGCGTATGTCCTGGTGTGTTTTCATGGGAGCTTTTAGCGTGCTACACCGTCTGTGACCAACTGTTTTTAGAGCACCGGGAAAGGCATTACACGCGCTATCGTTATCGTATGCACGGCCAGTGAATGCTAAACCAGTGTGGCTTTCGTTTAGAAGGTGTTGTGAAGTGAGTTCTTATATACTGCGGATCTTATACTTTTTAGGGATGTTGACCTAGTTTGCTTTATATAGCGCAAACTAAACCTGAGGCACCTCAGTAAGGGCATTCAGTGAGGAAACAGCGATGGAAGCAACCCTAATATTGCGGCAGTGTCAGCTGGTGGAGCAGTCACCGGGGCAACTGGTCGATATTGCGATCGCCAATCAACACCTTGTGGCAATTGCCCCTCACTTGCCCCTCACCGCCCCCACAGAAATAACCGCCGATGGCAAGCTCGTGAGTCCCCCTTTTGTGGAGTCACACATTCACTTAGATTCGGCACTCACCGCGGGAGAACCCCGTTGGAACCAGAGCGGCACCTTGTTCGAAGGCATTGAGATTTGGCGTGAGAGAAAAGCGAGCCTCACCCTAGAAGATGTCAAAACCAGGGCCATTAAAGCCTTAAAGCAACAGGCTAGCCACGGTGTTTTGTATGTGCGGAGCCATGCAGATGTCAGTGAAGCAAGCCTCACAGCACTGAAAGGACTACTGGCTGTCCGTGAAGCCGTTAAGGACTGGATGACACTCCAGGTGGTCGCGTTTCCCCAAGACGGACTCTATGGCAGCAGAGCAAACCAGACGCATTCGAATGAGGCCTTAGTCGAAGAGGCGCTCAGGCTGGGTGCCGATGCTGTTGGTGGCATTCCTCATTACGAGCTAACTCGTGAGGACGGTGTGCGGTCAGTGCATCGCATTTTTGAGCTGGCCCAGCAGTATGACCGACTGATTGATGTGCACTGCGATGAAATTGACGACCCCCAGTCCCGTTTTCTAGAAGTGATGGCAGCGTGCGCCATTCGCACAGGCTTAGGCCCTAGGGTCACAGCTAGCCATACAACGGCATTTGGATCCTATAACGATGCATACGCCCTCAAACTCATGGGCCATTTAAAGCGGGCCAAGCTGAACTTTATTGCCAATCCGCTGATTAACATCACCCTCCAAGGACGAACCGATACTTACCCTAAAAGGCGAGGCATCACGCGGGTCAAGGAACTTTGGCAAAATGGACTCAATGTGAGCCTAGGTCACGACTGCATTCAAGACCCATGGTACAACCTGGGCACAGGAAACTTGCTCGCGGTCGTGGATATGGCTGTCCATGCCTGTCAGATGACGGGGCAAGCCGAAATTGACGCTTGCTTTGACATGGTGACCCACGGTGGCGCACGAACGCTGAACGTGGCAGAAGACTATGGTCTAGAAATTGGAAAACCCGCGAATTTAATTGTGTTAGATGCCAAGAACCGATACGAAGCCATTCTGAATCGAGCAACCGTTCAAACCGTCATCGCCCAAGGGAAAATTCTCGTAGAAACCACACCACCCATAACCCATTGGCAAGACCTGACTTGAGTCGGAATCTTGTTTCACAACACATGGCTATGATTACACGGGTGATTCCCGGAGTTGGTTATTCCCAGTCAACGTTTCCGTCTTTAATCCAACCTTCTTCGCCATTGATCAAAATGACGTTCAACCAGCCACCTTCTTCAGCAATCACATCCACACTTTCTTGGTGATCTAGACCGCCAATATTCGCGTAGTCTGTCCCAGGGCCGGAGCGCAGGATAAGGCCAACGGGTTGATTCACGTAGGCGCGATCACCCTGTGCAGGAGGGTCCTCCCGCTCAGGCTCGCGTTCAGGTTCGGGCTCGGGCTCAGGCTCAGGCTCCTCCTCTGGCAAAGTGACTTCTGGACCAGGTTGACTCTCCGCTGCATCATCATCAGACGCGCTCGCCACCGGACTGTTTGCCTCGGGCAAATCGTTTTCGTAGGTCGGGCGCTCAGGCTGTTCTACCATCCGCGTCATAAAATAGCGTGCCATCGAAAGGCCTGCCAACGACATAATTAGCATGGCTAAAATGATGCCGAGGACGAACTTACTTAGGCCCAGTAAAAATTTTTTCATCGCCATGGCGCTTCTTTATGCACGGATGCAGGGATTATGGATGCAAGAGTCCTATGGTTATAGCGTGAAGAGTGCTATAGGTAAAGGCCCTTTGGGAGGTGCGTCCTCACTCCTTACTACCCATTACTTTTGCGCTGCTGCTCGATTCGCTCAGCCAGCGGCGTTTGTCGCGAAGCCATCCGTGCCCTGCCCGAGGCTGCCCAGGCTTGCAAGGCCTCTATTTGCTGTTGGGCGGTACGCGCCAAAGGAATAATTTGGCTCACGGCTTCTAGCACATCATCATTAGTGAAGTCGCGGTTTTGGCTAAAGCCAATGTGCATCGCATCAATAATGGATTGCTCAATTTCAGCGCCCGAAAAATCAGGCGTTTCATAGGCCAAACGGGTCAGATCATAGGCCGCTAAGTTGTGAGGCCGTAGCCGGTTAAGGTGCACATTGAAAATGGCTTCTCGCTCTTCTTGACTGGGGAGACCCACAAAAAAGATTTCATCGAACCGTCCCCGACGCAGCATTTCCGGAGGCAGGGATTGAATATTATTCGCTGTGGATACCACAAATACAGGCGAAGATTTTTCGGCCAACCAAGTGATAAAGGTGCCAAAGACACGACTGGTAGTGCCCGAGTCACCTCGACCATCGAACCCAGAAAAGGCCTTATCAATTTCATCGATCCATAAGATACAGGGGGCCAATGCCTCAGCCAGCTGAATCATTTGGCGAGTGCGCGACTCAGATTCGCCCACTAATCCACCGAATAATCGGCCCACATCTAAGCGCAATAGTGGCAGGTGCCAATGGTGGGCGATGGCTTTGGCCGATAGGGACTTACCAGTGCCCTGAATCCCTACCAGCATGAGCCCACGGGGATGGGGCAAGCCGTATTGACGGGCACGATCAGAAAACGCCCCCCCTCGCTTTAATAACCAATCCTTGAGGCTATCTAAACCGCCAATGTCAGAGATTTTTTCACTGGCAGGGTAAAACTCTAATATTTGGGTTTGGCGAATTGTCTGACGTTTTTCTTCCAGAATCAGATCGATGTCGTTGGGCTCAAAGCTCCCATGGTCGGCAATCCCCCGAGCCAACACGCGACGGATACGCTCTAAGGCCAGCCCCTGACAAGAGCGCACCAGCTCATCGGTATCGCGAGGGGAGAGCTGGCTGCCAGTGGCATTGAGGATTTGAGCGACCTCAGTGCGAATTTCACTGACATCTGGCAGGGGAAACTCTAACACCGTAATAATGTTGCTCAGCTCGTCTGGGATGGTGAGCTGGGCGGAGAGGATAACGATGGTTTTAGGTTGGGACTTAAGCAAACGCATCAAGTTGCGCAGCTTTCGAGAGATGGCAATGTCATCGAGGAAGCGATGGTAATCCCTCAGCACAAAAATTGCCGCTGCCGACGCTGGCACTTTTTCAATAAGTTCTAAGGCCTGAAGGGGGTTCCGTTTGCCAAAACCATTGTCCGTGGGGTTGCCTTGGTAACCATCGACATAATCCCAGGTATAGACCGCGCGATTAGCCAAGGTCTGAGCACAGTGGGCGATCGCACTTTCGGCCCGTTCTTCTTCGCGAGTCGGAATATAGATGAGGGGATAGCGCGATCGCACTAGCAAACTCAGCTCTTCACCAAAACTCATCTTCAACCCCCTTCCTTCACCAATCAAGCACAAATAATCACAAACACCACAGCCAAGCGCCAGATTCACGCTCAAGCCAGTGCTCTGTTTCAATCATCTGTTTTAATCATAAGGCTTTGCACGAAACACCTCACGCCATCCACCTCACGTCATCAAATTCCTGAACAAAGAGCCTCCATAAAAAAAGCAGCTTTGAATTGCCCTCCCACCGGAGAACAATCCAAAACTGACGACTGGAAAACTATTGCAGGGAAACAGCTGCATGGAGACAGTCAAGTTATGTGGCTTAAACGTGACTGTCTCATGTGACTATCTTAGAGAGCGGTCATCTTACATAAAGCCACTGGCTAACTGTTTGACTTCAGAGCTCTCTAAAGCACTGTTATACAAGTTGAATTCATCCACTGCGCCCATGAATCCATAGTTGCGTGTCCCCTTGGTCGCACCCGACTCAAACCGCGTGCCTTTATTCACATTGCCAATACCAATGCCACCGCTACGACTCCACAGCTGAGAGCCCTCCATTTGGCCAACAATTTGACCATCTAAATAAGCGGTCATTGCATTATCGGTTACAGCAGACTCACCATCCAAAACCAGGGCCAGATGATGCCATTTACCCGAAGTCACTTTGTTGGACTTTATCCATGAATCTGACCACTTGGATTGAGCCCTATTCCAACCACCAAAATACAACAGATTATCTTCTAAGTAGATGTTGAGGCCACGTGCGGCACCGCCCTCTTCGTAGATCACCTGTTTTTTATTGGCGGTGACATCGTCCGCCTGGAACCATAACGACACTGTTCGCTCAGGGGTGATGGCAAGGTTAATATCCTTAGAATTCTTCAACGTAATCACATCACGCCCGCCATCCAAGGCTGCTGCTTGGCCGACTTTTCCTTTAGTCGGCCTGAGGCCACCCCGATATCGGCCCGAGTTGTTACCGCCTTCAGTGGAGGTATCTTTAGCAACTTTATCAATGGCCTCTTCAAAGCTAAGCGTTACCACCGGTTTTGCATAGTTACCAGTTGGTGCAGCGACGATGGGTGTGGTTGGCGGCGCAGTAGCCGGTGGCGGATCAACTGGAGCAGGGGTCGGTGCAGGGGCGACAGGTGGAGGCACCGGTTGGGGTCGAGTCGGAGATGAGGTCCCACCCAGAGTTGGCACACCACCCGCAATTGAATTAGGCGCGCCTGTCAGAGCAACGTTGTCAATAGCAACATAGTCTCCCGCATTCTTAGTGCGTGTGGTATTCACCTGGAACAACAAATGATCGTAGCCCTTACCCAAATCCACATCAAAAGAGAAGTTTTTCCAATCGAAAAACTCACCGCCCTCACCGCCAAAGTTCTCGTCGACCAAGGCAGTACGTCGCATCCCTAAGGTACCAATTTGCTCAGGACCAGTCTGCTCATAAGGGTTGTTTTCAAACGGTCCATTGACACCCCAAAGCTTAATCGCAACTTCGTTCTTGTCCCAATAGTTTTTATCGGGTGCACCTTCTTTATTTTTCAACCTGAAACTGAATTTCTGTTGGCCTTTTCTCACTTTCTCATCAGTGATCACTCGACCGATAAATTCACTCCAATCGCCCGGTTGAGAAAGGCGAGCAACGCCACCACCAATACGGGCATTGTCCGACGCGAACCAACCGCCGTCGGCCCATCGGCTAGAGGCCTTCCAGCCTTCCTGAGTGGGGGTTCCGTTATTAAAAGTTCCATCAGTAAAAGCATTTCTATAGGCGGTGGGTTGAACAGCCACAGTATTGGCAATTGTTTTCGTCTCACCTTGCGTATCAACAACGGTCAGGCTAACTTCGCGACTACCAGCTTTGTCAAATGAATGCTTGAGCTTACGACCAAAGCGATCAAACTTCCCATCTCCATTGAGGTCCCAGGCATAGGCTGCAATACCCTTACTGGGAATCGCTCTGGCCTTCCCATCTTTGGGCAATAGTGGATCGCTATCATAGGAGGCGCTTGCATTAAGCTCAACGGAGAGTCCGCCCAAGCTTTTGACGCTAAAGCGAGCGACCGGAGCTCGATTACTGCTGGCCTTATCAAGAAACTGATTGTTCTGAAGTTTGAGATAGCCGGCTATATCATCGGGCCTAGTGCGATCACTATCTTGCATAGGTGCTTCATCACCGTATGCACCCAGGTTATAAGTGTTGTTTTTGAAGCGACTGTTTTTAATCGTGGTGGCATTGAAGTCTGCATCCGAATTTGGAAATTCAACTTCGGCGCCCTGCCGGTAGCCCGCGACCGTAATGTTATCAAATGTCGAATTGAATGCCGCATGGTTATTAAAGAGACCATGGCCGCCAGAGACGTTCTCACCATCTCGCCCCAACACCAGACCGTCTTTCAGCTTAATATTGCTGCTATAAAAGACTTCTACACCGCTGTAGCGGTTGCCCCATAGCTTGAAGTCTTCAACACGCGATCGCCCTTTGTGAGCCGTGTCAGGCTCTTGCCCCACTGTTCTATAGCCAACAGGTCTTGAGCTAAAGTCACCTTCGCCATCAAAGTTGGTGCCATGGGCCCAAACCCGCATACCGACAGTGGCGTTATAGCTTTCAAAGCCCTTAACAGTCGAGAATGGAATATCTCGAATATCAACTTCTGTTTGGCCCTCTGTAAAGAGCTGCTGTAGTTCCTTGGGTAAGTTTTTAACAGGAATTGTTTTGATCGGGCGCGCATAATCCTGATTGAGGGTACTACCAAAGAGCACCATCCCGGCCCGATTAGAACTGATAGCTTTGTTGTTTCTGTTTTTAATCAGACCTGCGCCCTGAATCCAAT
>JBCDAG010000176.1:0-14346 GCA_039186165.1 Cyanobacteria bacterium P01_F01_bin.53 | reverse complement strand
TTCACCCGATGGCAGCACCATTGCCAGTGCCAGTGAGGATGGGACGGTGAAGCTGTGGGACCGCAGCGGGCGAGAACTGCAAACCCTAGCAGACCATTCGGACTGGGTCAGGAGCGTGAGTTTTTCCCCCGATGGCAGCACGGTGGCCAGTGCCAGTGAGGATGGCACGGTGAAGCTGTGGGACCGCAGCGGGCGAGAACTGCAAACCCTTGAAGGCCATTCGAGTGGGGTCAGGAGTGTGAGTTTTTCCCCCGATGGCAGCACCATTGCCTCGGCGAGCGCTGATGGCACAGTCATTCTCTGGAATTTTGACCTGGATGATCTGATGGCCAAGACCTGCCACTGGCTGCACGACTATATAAATAATCCGGCTACGCCACCAGACGACAAGGCCCTTTGCGAGGGTGTGCCTGCCCCGTCGCAACTATCTTCGCAGGCGGTGCAGTCGCCGTTTTTGGGCGCTTTTCAGGCGTTGGTAAATGTAGGTAGGTGGCTTAAGGGGTGATCGAATGGAAGCCTAAGGCGCTATTTGCTCGCAGCTTTTATGTTCCTAAGGTCACGACCAGGCATTAATCGAAAGAACTTCACCCCGACCCCAGAACCTCACCCTGGCCCACCAGAACCTCACCCTAGATAGAGAAGGCTGTGCCTGAGAATAATGTAAACTTTTATAAACAGCCCCCCGTATCAGGGGCCAATAGCAAGCCGATAAGAGAAAGCGTTATGTCTGAGCCGAAGGGATTTGGGAAAAAAACACCGAAGAAGCCAAAGTCGGAGCGGACAAAGAAGCGCGAGAAGGCTTCTAAGCAGTACGACAAAATGAAGACGGACGGCCTGCCAGAGTACGAGGTGTATGTACGCGGCATCGGCTCTAAGCAGTGGTATCCGATTGGGGCGATCGCGGTTCGTCGCTCTAACCAAATCAGCCGGGCGATTTATCACAGTGAGCAGGATTTGCTACAAGGTGCTTTCAGGGCATTTCCCGTACTGAAAAAGAGCCAAGGTAACCTGGAATACGGCTATCGGCTTAAAGGTGAGAAGGACGACGACATTGAACTGGCGAAGAAACAGCGTCCCCGAAGTGAGCGCGGCCTGATGGGTGCGATTAATGGCATTAAAGGGATGTTTGGCGGAAATAAAGGCGAAGAGTAAGACTGCATCAAACGCTCTGAGCTAGTAATTTCAGAGGTTTGGGATGGGTTCCCCTTGCTAAGGGGAACCGCACGGAGGGGTACTCGGTGTGTAGCGTACTCATCGAAAACCCCTCCCTTTCGGTTCCCCTTGCTAAGGGGAACCAGTGCTTGACTTTGACGCTAAGGGTCATAGAGTGCGCAGTTTGATTCATTAGTGTGTGCACAGTAGCTCTGTAGGATAGGTTTCTAGAGGCCTCAAGACTCCCTTGAATTTGTTCTGTTATGACTTCTCAATCAGTGGATAAACCAACGCTTACATACTGGCACGTATGGACAGACTCTGAAGGCGTTAGCCATCAGAGTCAGTGTGAACTCACTCACTACCAGCAAGAAAGCATGGGGGGCGCAGCCGGTCCGCAGTGGAACAACCGGCTGATGAGCGGTGATTGCGAAGTGTTATTTGCAACGTTGCCCGTCGGCTGGGTCGGCGACTGGCATGAGAATCCAAGGCCACAGTGGATTATCCCGCTTAGCGGCACCTGGTACGTCGAAACCATGGACGGGGTTCGGGTAGAAATGGGACCAGGAGAAGTCTCTTTTGGTGGCGACCAAAAAACAAAACCAGATGCCAAAGGCCGCATGGGTCATGAGTCTGGGTGCGTGGGTGATGAACCCGCCAAGCTGATGGTGATTCAGCTCAAAGGGGATGAGTATCTGGCGGCAAAGCCCGGAGAGCTGGAGCAGGAGAGCTAGAGCAGGAGAATTAGAACAAGAGAACTAGAACAACAATGAAGCCTGAAGAGCTAGATTCTGCAACGGTAGATCGCGTCATTGAAATGGCGTGGGAAGATCGCACGACCTTTGAAGTCATTGAAAAACAGTTTGGCTTAAAAGAGAAAGACGTGATCGCCGTGATGCGCCGCTATATGAAGCGCTCAAGCTTTAAGATGTGGCGAAAGAGAGTCACCTCGCGAAAAACAAAGCACGCGAAAAAAAGAGACTTTACAGTCGGACGGTTCAAGTCCAGCAACCAAAAGCATTACTTATAGGGCAATGCTTTTGCCATTATGAGGGCTGGTCGGCCAGAGCCTGAATGAATCTGAACCGGGTAAAGATAGTACGTTTTACTTCACTCTTTCAGAATCGTCAGTCTGCCAGTAATAGAGACGTAATAGACGCTCAAAAAAGTAGGCAAGTGCGACAGTATATGTCAGTACACTGATAAGAGACTGTATATACCAGTACACTAATTAAGAGAATTATGATTTCAGAGACTGTGATTTTTCCTTTGTCCAATAAACCACCATAGCGCCTATGTCTGTCAACCAGATGAGCCCAGCTGAAAAAGCCTTCTTGAAGCAGGTGATGAGTAGGTCCGAGATTCCGGATATTTACGATGCTAGAGATATTACGATTGTGGTCCTTCGAGCCTTGCGGGATCTGGTAAGCACTGAGGTGGCAAGCCGCACGGCTACTGACTTTGATGATGAAAAAGTTGCCCAGCTTTGGAAAGATGACAATCCTATTGTGGCGGCCCTGTCAAAACTGCGCCCGCCGCTGAAGGTCGATACCGAAACCTTTTTGCGTCGTATTAACCAAGAGGCCGGGTTACCCAAGGGTGTATCCCCTGAATCTGCTGTGATTGCAGTATTTTCGACAGTTCGAGCAGAACTCTCTCCTGAGCGCGTCGCAGACATCTCTAGCTTCCTGCCAGATGGGTTGAAGATCATGTGGGAACAGGTTGCAAAGTGACGAAATGTGGCTAGCAGTCTTGAGCGGCTGAAACCCCATGAACTCGTTCCACATTGAGGCAAAAAACATATCTGTAATTTGGAATTGCTGTTAAAAAACTCTCTCAGCGGAACCGGCAACCGGTAGCGGCAATTGGCAATAGTGGTGCTCTTGAGAGTACCTTAATGCTCTTCCTGAGGCTCTTGCTCGGTAACGTCACGAGGAACGTTGGGATAGTAATCGGGTTGTGTAACCGCACGTAGCCGCTCAAAGGCATTGCCTTGCCAATGTTTACTGGCATTGAGCCCTAGTTTTAACAAAGTGCCTGCCCCAGGAACAAGCTTAATGCCAAGCTGTTGCACCATTGTTAGGCTATCGCCAAGGCCCCAGTGCTCCACAATTTTGCTGTGGCTCACCCGATCAATATGCATAATCGAGAAGCGGACGCGTTTACCCGTTGCGGGGATGCCTTGAAACGTATCTAAATGGGTGCCGGTAAAAACGCCGCAGGTGGTGACGCGATCGCGGTGGGCAATCACCTCCGTAAACGTATGACGACCATCGGGAAACGCGTTGTAAACTTCCATACTCATACGAGAGAATTCTGCCTGGTTCATGGGCCGATCTTTACCGGCCATATGTGCCACCAAATCTGGAGAAAGAAGCAATAAGCCCTTAGGCAAACAGCGATTGTCAAAGGACTTATAGAACTGCAAGACAAGGGCTTTGTTTTGGGCGGCAAGCAGATCGTGAAACATGGGTGACTATATAGCCTTCGTAGAAAAGTATACGGTAGCGGGTATTCAGCCTGAAACAAAGGCTGGCTTTTGACCTGCGCTAGCGTGGCCGATCAGTTTTTATTTAGGCCTTAAATAACTCTCATGGACTTCTCATTTGAGAGAAAAATATCAGGAAATAATAGAGGTGTTAAACGCTTAGAGAAAGGTGCCTAAAATGACAAATCCCACCTTGGATAAAAGGACAACTCCAACTCAAAACACAAGCGGCACAACGCCCCTAGCCCAACGCGTGTCGTTAGTATTGTTACTCACCCGCATCAGCGTATTTATCGCCATGATGATTTGGGTGATCGACAAGTTTGTTCAACCCGACCATACAGCGGCAGTTTTTAAAGCCTTTTATGGCATCGGTGGCATTGGCCCAGGTATCTCGTACTTATTGGGTGCGCTGCAACTGGTGATTATGGTGGGCTTTGTCATCGGTTTTCAAAAAAAAGTCACTTACGGCCTAGTACTGTTCATGCATGCGGCTTCTACCCTAGTGTCTTTCCCAAAATACTTAGCGCCCTTTGAGTCAGCCAATATTTTGTTCTTTGCGGCGTGGCCCATGTTAGCCGCCTGTTTCGCACTTTATTATCTGAGAGACTTGGATACCCGCGCTTCCGTGCAGTAGATTCCATGCATTAGGTTCCGTGCGGTAAACCATTCCATACGGTAAATAGGCTGTAACTATCCATGGTGATGATGTCGTCACCATGGATAGTTCTGCAAAGGGCGCGATAGTTAATTAAGATAGTTGACACTGTGTCTTAATTAAAGGGTTTAGCTATGAATCGTGCCGTATCTCATACTTCGCGCCGGGTACGCGATCGCCTTGCCGCCGTCGCCAGTGCCCTTGGCATTCTATCGTTTGCCCTTTGTATGGTGATGCCGCCAACGCTGCTGCTGGGTGGTCAAGCTGCGATCGCAGATCTCTCCCACGCCCCGGAAACGGCTAAGGCCTACCTAATTGCACCCACCGATGGGCAAACGGTTCCCCAAGAATTCACCGTAAAATTTGGCCTGTCGGGCATGGGCGTTGCCCCGGCCGGTGTAGAAAAAGACGGGACCGGACACCACCATTTGCTGATTGATGTCGATGAGCTGCCCTCTCTCACTGAGCCCCTAGCGGCCACCGCGCAAGTGAAGCATTATGGCGGCGGGCAAACAGAAACCGTGCTGACCCTAGAGCCCGGAGAGCACACCCTTCAGCTCTTACTGGGTAACTACAGCCACATTCCCCACGACAATCCCGTTCTTTCCGACAAAATTTCGATCACCGTAAAGTAGGCCTGACTGGACTTTCGTACCCAGTTTTCATTGCCGGAGCTTTGATTGCCTGGACCTTATTGACTAGGCTTTATTACCTGATATCCGATGAGCGACAAAGACACTAACGGTCTGTTGCTCATCGGATATTTTGTATAAACCCTGGGCTTTGTAAAGCATCAGTCCGTTATCGCTTAATTCAGAAAATTAACACCTTTGGTTACGTTATAAGCGCGCTAGCCAGTTACGCTGAGTGATCGCGGTATGCTAGAGAGCTGTTATCAAAATGCTTAAATTAAGCCGCCTGATGACAGGCAACTAGTTTCTGTTTGAGCCACTAGTTTCTGTTTGAACAGTCTAAGCTTCAAAAAATCGTCGTCAATAATGGGCATTCTTACCTAATCACTTTTAGTTGATTCTTATATGGATTTTAAGCAGCTACCCGGTACTGCAAACGAGTTAGGCGCGACCTGGGATGGTCAGGGAACAAACTTTGCAATTTTCTCTGAAAACGCTACGAAAGTGGAGCTGTGCCTCTTTAGCGCACGCGGCAAAGAAACCCGCTACGAGCTAAAGGAAGTTTACAACTTAGTTTGGCATTGCTATCTCCTAGGGGTTAAGCCTGGTCAGCAGTACGGCTTTCGGATGCATGGGCCTTTTGAACCGGAAAATGGCCATCGGTTTAATCCCAATAAGCTGCTGATAGATCCCTATGCCCTAGCGATCGCAGGCAATGTAACCCCCGGACAGGCGATTTTTGGCTACACCTGGGGCGAGGAAGGCGAAGACCTTAGCTACAACGACGCGGACAGCGCCAAATCCGTACCCAAAAGCATCGTGGTGGATACCACCTTTGATTGGCAGGGGGATAAACACCCGCGTATCCCCTGGAATCAAACGATTATCTATGAAATGCACGTTAAGGGCTTTACCCAAAAGCATCCCAAAGTACCTAAGCGCTTGCAAGGCACCTACGCGGGCCTGGCCCATCCAGCCGCCATCAAACATCTCAAGTCATTGGGCATCACAGCGGTAGAGCTTATGCCCATTCACCACTTCCATGCGCAGCCGGGTTACCTAGTGGGCAAAGGGCTTAGCAATTACTGGGGCTACGATTCGCTGAACTATTTTGCCCCCCATTCGGGCTACAGCGCCTCTGGAATCAAAGGGCAGCAGGTCCAAGAATTTAAGGCGATGGTGCGATCGCTGCATGCCGAAGGCATCGAGGTGATTTTGGATGTGGTGTACAACCACACGGGCGAAGGGAATCACATGGGGCCCACCCTGAGCTTTCGCGGCGTGGATAATGCCGCCTACTACCGACTGGTAGAAGATAACGAACGCTACTACATGGATTACACCGGTTGCGGCAATTCCCTGCGAATGAGCCATCCCCAAGTGCTCAAGCTAATTATGGACAGCCTGCGCTACTGGGTACAGGAAATGCATGTCGATGGCTTCCGGTTTGATTTGGCCTCAGCGCTGGCCCGAGAACTCTTTGAGGTGGGCACCCTGGCTACGTTTTTTGACATTATTCATCAAGATCCGGTGCTCTCGAAGGTGAAGCTGATTGCGGAGCCCTGGGATGTGGGGGATGGGGGCTACCAGGTGGGCAAGTTTCCCCTGCTGTGGTCAGAGTGGAATGGCCAGTATCGCGATACGGCCAGAGACTTTTGGCGAGGGGAAGATTCTACCCTGGGAGAGTTTGCCCTACGCTTTACCGGGAGTTCTGATCTGTATGAGCACACCGGCCGCAGGCCCCACGCCAGCATTAATTTCATCACGGCCCATGACGGGTTTACCCTGCGTGATTTGGTGAGCTACAACGACAAGCACAATGACGCCAATGGCGAAGATAATCGAGATGGGGAAGACCATAACCGGGCCTGGAACTGTGGGGAAGAAGGCGACACCGATGACCCAGAGATTTTGGCTTTGAGGGGGCGGCAACAGCGGAATTTTTTGGCGACATTGATGATGTCGCAAGGGGTGCCGATGCTGCTCGCGGGCGATGAAATGGGGCGATCGCAACAGGGCAACAACAATACCTACTGCCACGATAACGAGCTTTCTTGGCTCGACTGGAACCTACGAGAAAAGAACAAACCCCTGCTGCGCTACAGCCAAAAGCTGATTAAGCTCGTAAAAGCACACCCCATTTTTCGCCGTAGAGACTGGTTTTACGGCAGGGAAATTCACGGCTCTGGCATTAGCGACATTGGCTGGTTCAATGTGGACGGCGATGAAATGCACGATGAGTGGAATGCGGGCTTTGTCAAAACGCTCACAATCTTTTTGAATGGCCAAGAGATTGCAACCCCCACCCACCGGGGAGAAAAGGTATTAGACGATAGCTTTTTGCTGATGTTTAATGCCCATTATGATTTGCTGGAGTTTTCGATCCCTGAGTTTGTACGCGCGCAACCCATCGTTGATGCGTCGGGCCGAAACACCACTATCAGGAAATGGCGCTTACTCATCGACACCAAAACAGAAGAAGGCTTTGTCAAGCGCTCTAAAACCTATAAAAAAGCCGACAAAGTCCCTGTCGCAGCCCGTAGTTTAGTGGTTCTGCAAAGCCGCCTGTAATTTGTCTGCAGCCCCCGTTTCAGGGCCTATTTTTACAAATATTATTGTTTGACTTGAGGTCTGTTGTCGCCGGCAAGTCGACACAAGTAGCCTGTGAAGTGAGCCAAATTGTAATCTGGACAACATTTTTGTCCAGATCCCACCTTACTAAACCAGGATACTCTTAATACCAGTCATGCCTAAGAGACTATTTGCAGGCCTTTTTGCCCTATTGACCTTTACCTTTGCTGCCCCTGCCCTTGCAGACGGTGCACAGGTCTTTAGTGCTAACTGCGCAGCCTGTCACATCGGCGGTGGTAATGCCGTCAATCCCGCAAAAACCTTGAAAAAGGCTGATCTAGAACAGTACGACATGAAAAGTGCTGACAAAATTATCACCCAGGTAACCAACGGCAAAAACGCAATGCCCTCCTTCCAAGGTCGTCTGAATGCAGACGAAATTTCGGAAGTTGCGGAGTACGTACTCGCTCAAACTGAAGCAGGCTGGTAAGCCGCACCTGAGCGGCTAAACAGAGCTGCTAAACATTGACTCTCAGCCATCATGCGTTGAGAATCGATCAGTTCGTTTTATGCACTTAATCTCATATCCCAGAGGTGCCATCCTCAAACTTCTCAGATGGCACCTCTGGGATATTTTATTTGCACAGCTTTTTGAGGAACCTATCTCATAAAAGCTGCGCAACGGTCAGTTTTTTATCTATATTGGGTGAGTTAAAAGGACAGGTTAGCGAATGGATTGGCAAACACTGAATCATCGATTGCGCGGCACCAGGCTGTGGCGACTGCTAGTCATCGGGCTAGTCATGCTAGGTCTCGTCGTTGCCCTGCCCAGCTGCCGTGCCATTGAAAATGGTCCTTTAAACCGACTCAGGTTAGACAATTTTAGGATTCAATCAGCGGATGTGCCCCGGCTCATTAGCACCGTACTGGGTGAACCCAAAACCTTTAACTACCTGCTCACCAACGAGAGCACCAGCAGTCAAGTGCTGGCCCTCATGTACGAAGGTCTGATCGACATCGATCAGACCAACAGTGAAATTGTGCCTGCCCTGGCCGAGTCGTGGATAACGGCCAAAGATGGCCAAACCATTACCTTCACCCTCAAAGAAGATATTAAATGGTCTGACGGCGAGCCCCTTACCGCAGACGATGTGGTGTTTACCTTTAACGACCTCATTTTTAATGAGGCGATTCCGACGGATACCCGCGATATTTTGCGCGTTGGAGAAGAAGGCAAGCTCCCCGTTGTGCGCAAGCTCGATGACCGCCGCGTAGAATTCAAAATCCCTGAGCCCTTCGCACCCTTTTTACGCGTCACAGGCATCGCTATTTTGCCAAAACACATCCTTGCCGAAACGGTCACTAACACCAATAGCGCTGGGCAGCCGCTGTTTTTATCGACTTGGGGCACCGATGCAGACCCCACCGAGATTGTGGGCAATGGTCCTTACACCATCAAGCGTTTCATTCCAGGGGAGCGCATTGTGTTTGAGCGTAATTCCTACTATTGGCAAAAAGGCCTGGACGGGGAGCAACAGCCCTACATTGAGCAGGTTGTATGGCCGGTCGTCAGCTCCCAGGATGCAGAATTTGTCCGCTTTCGCTCCGGGGATGCCGACCTGATGAGCGTGACCCCCGAGCAATTTGCCCTCATTAAGAGATCGGAATCCCAGGGAAACTACACGGTGTATAACGGTGGCCCGGTCACGAGCCGATTGTTTATGACCTTTAACCTCAACAAGGGATCCTTGAACGGCAAACCGGTCGTAAATCCGATTAAGTCGGCCTGGTTTAATACGCTGGCATTTCGTCAGGCGGTGGCCTATGCCATCGATCGAGACACCATGCTCACCAATATCTTTAAGGGCCTTGGTGAGCTACAAAACTCTCAAATCGCGCCCCAAAGTCCCTACTTTAAAAAAGAGGGCCTGACCAGCTATGACTACGACCTCGAAAAAGCCAAAAAGCTGCTGACCGATGCGGGGTTTGAATATAAAGGTAGTCAGCTGTATGACGCCGGGGGTAACCAGGTGCGCTTTACCCTGCAAACGAACGTTGGCAATAAAATTCGCGAGTCTGCCGGGGCTCAGATCAAACAAAACCTGGCCCAAATTGGCATCAAAGTGGACTTTCAACCCATCGACTTTAATAAGCTGGTGGGCAACTTGGGGGATTCGCTCCAATGGGATGCCATCGTCTTGGGCTTTGGCGCTGGGGTAGAGCCCAACAGCAGTGCTAACCTATGGCTCAGTAACGGCGGTTTGCACCTGTTTAACCAACAACCTCTCGGGCAACCACCGCTGCCGGGTCGTGAAGTATACGACTGGGAGAAAAGAATTAGCGACCTATACGTGAAAGCCGCCCAGGAGCTAGACGAGGACAAGCGAAAGGCGCTCTACTATGAAACGCAGGAACTGGTACAGCAAAACTTGCCGTTCATCCATCTGGTGGGTCAGTACTCTATGAGTGCCGTTCGCAATAAGGTTGAGAATGTGAAGTACAACGCCTTAGGTGGGGTGCTCTGGAATATTAATGAGCTGAACCTCACGGCCCAATAAACAACTCAATAAGCAGCTCAATCAATCAAGCAGCTCAGGCGCACTAGCACCGAGAGGGTTAAACTCCAACAGTGCTAGTGCGTCGCTCCCAACACAGGCCACCCATAAACATGGGCCTCTCATAAATTGTCTTAATACGTTATTAACGTTCGCAATCATCAACCTAACCTTACAAAGGTTAAGCAGGGTCTTAAGCTTTACTGTGATTGCTTCTTACCGTAGAAGCGATCGGTCATAATCAGACGCAATGAAGTCCACCCCAGTAAAACCCATTTCGGCAAACTCCATCCCGGTGAAGCCCATCCCGGTGAAGTCCACCCCCAAGGAACTCTTAGGCATTACGCCAGCCTAGGCCTACTAAATCGCGGCCAACTACCCACAACTAAACTAGCTCGCAGCCTGCTAGCTATAGGATAAGAGATGCGCTGTTGTTGTAGCCCCACAGCCATAGCCCTTATCACAGCAGACCTTACCCAAGCCCTTAGCCTTAACGGTGAGCGTTTATAGTTGGTTAAGGTCCGTTTATAGTTGGTTAAGGCCCGCTTATAGTCATCCCTAATAGTTATTTTTGTATGAAAACCACGCTGATCGGCGCGTATGGACTCTATTGAGCAAGCCTATAGAACTTTAGAGCTAGAGCCCGGGGCATCCATGTTCCAGGTAAATCAGTCCTACAAAGATCTGGTGTTCATTTGGCATCCTGATCGGATTCCGAGCGATCGTGATCGCCTACGGGAAAAGGCTGAGGCAAAGCTCAAGCAGCTCAACGAAGCACGTTCTTACCTACGCTCAATTGCTAAAAACGGCAAAATTCCGACAAGCAAAACGGCTAAAAAGGCAGGCCAGACAGCAGGTCGGTCGGCGGGCCAGAAAACGGGCCAGAGAACCGGCCAGAGAACCGGCCAGAGTGCCTATGGCCGCTATCGCGATCGCTCCACGTACACCCCTGGAGACGATTCCACCTATCGCCCCTATACCCATGCGGCTAGGGCGGCTCAGACAGCGACCGCAAACGGTAGCAGCAATGCAAGTAACGGCAGCAGTAACGGCAGAGCCGCTGGTTATCGCCCGCCCTATGAAGCCTATCGTCGCGCCGCGGCCAGTAGCTATTCCAATAATTATGGGTCTACGACGCGGGAGGGCAACTATCCCAGCAGCCGCTGGCCCCGCCGGGAGGAAGCCGCCAGCGAAAGTGCGGCCAAAAGAGCCGCACGTGAGCGTGAGGCCAAAGCTCGCGCAAAGGCCACGACCAATGGCTCAAACGGTAAAGCCACACAATCAACTGCTAAAAGCTCAGGCTCGAAAACGGGCCAATCCTCTACCACAAAATCGGCTAAGGCCAAATCCACCACAGGCTCAAAAAATCGAACGTCTAAGACCGACTCAAAAGCTACGCAAAAAAACAACACAACTAACGGCCGTAAGACGTCCCAAGAGAGAAGTCGCAGTCGTGAAGCAGCTGCCAGAACGCCCGCCAGCACATCCGCCAGCGCACCCGTTAAAACATCAAAGAGCAGGGCAAAACGGGACCCCGATCTTAGCGGCGTAGATATGAGGGGGGCAAACCTCAAAGAGAAAGACTTTTCCGGTCGTAACCTCAGCAATGCCAACCTATCCGGGGCTGACTTAAGCGACACCTTTATGCATAAGGTGAATCTCAACCGGGCAAACCTGCGCAAAGCGCGATTATTTCGAGCCAACCTACTCCAGGCCGACCTCAGCCACGCAGACTTGAGTGGCGCAGACCTCATTGGTGCAGACCTCAGCGGTGCAGACCTCAGCGGCGCAGACCTCAGCGGCGCTAAAGTTGGCTATGGCGACAAAATTATGGTGAAGCTTCTGGGCGCTCGCCTGACGGGGACCATCATGCCCAATGGCCGAATTCATGAGTAACCGGCGTCATCAATACGCCTAAACGGAAAAGCGCCCTTAGTAACGACGTTTGATCTCGTTGCAAAGGGCGCTTTATGTCAAAATTAGGACCGATCTAGTTTTTAAAGGCGCTCTCTATTAAAAGCGCTCTCGTTAAAACTAGTTAATGAAAACGTAGCCGTCTTCCCGCACTCTCAGAACACCTTGAACTTCATCAAACTCGGATTGCTCCAAAGCAACTTCTAAAATGCCTTCTTCTGACACATTGGTCACCATATCCACCAAGCCAAAGTTCTGACGTTCAGCGGTTATCGTGGTGGGCATAGGCAATCCATCAAGGCGAGCACTTTCTCCAGCGGCCAGGGGTCGGGGCTGGGTTTGGCCGATGACTTCATAAACCACCTCTGCACCCGTATTGTTCGTTAGCAATACGGTGGTGTAGCCTGTTTCAGTTGATACCAGAGCAGCAAAACCGTCATTTCCGCCGGTCGCTGACGCATCAATCGTGGGGCTATCGCCAGAGTTACCGGTGGAATTGCGATCGCGACTGTTGCGCTCAATCTCTAGCTTAGACGCTTCGGTTTGTAAGTCACTCAGCTCTCGATCTGAGGTAGCACCGGCACCTCCCTGCAAATCTTGCAAAGTACGTCCAGAGTCAGTCGTTGGCTGAGCCTGAACAGAATTCACCTGCGAACCTAGCAATAGAAAAAAAACTGCACTGCTAGCAGCCGTCGTCAAAAAACTGCGCTTTAGATAAGTTTTGATATTCATCGATTTAGAGTACGCGTCACCCTTAAGGGACAGACAAAATTAAAGGACAAACTAGTTAAGGGGCAAACAATCCAGCAATGCGACACCAAAAAGCGCGCAGGTGCATTGCTACCCTGCGTATTTTCACTTAAACCGTGTGCTAAAGGCAACTAGCTGACAACGCTTGGTAGAGAGCAACACCACACTCGCCCCACTGGCAATATTGAAGTAGTAGCTCAAGTAAGTGCCAAACAGCGAAAAGAACGCGCCCAGCATCGCTGAAATAAAGATCATATGGCTGAAGCGATCGCTCAATAGCCGGGCAATAGAAGCCGGTATCACCACCGCTGATCACACCACACAACAATCCAGCCATAGATTAAACCAACAGAGCCCGCGTAAAAAATTCATGATAGAAGGGGCGTAACAACAACTCCATTCATTCTCCTAACCGATCATGGACATGATCAAGGCGCAGCGTCTCATAGGCATTACTCAAGGCAGGGCCTTTTGTGATTGTCTTTTTAAAGTTTCTTCTCTTAAGGTCTCTTCTCTTAAAATCTCTTTTTTGAATCAGATTCGTTAGATAAACAATGATCTGAGAGAACATGATCGGCATTAATATCGCCATAATATCGCCACGCTCCACCGTGTTTTCATCTAGCTGATTAAAGGCCACAACAGTATCGGTTGGCAAAATAGCTAGGCGGGGGCGCTGCACCGGATGACGAGTTGCCGTTGCAAAAGTGGTCCTTGGGCAATGATGCCATGGTTAAAACACACCACACAATCCAAGGCAAGTGCATCGCAACCGAATTCAAGTCATGGGTGGAGAGTAAAATGCTGATAAGTAGGCAGCTTACGGTTTTGGATAGGAATGGTTTTGATCACCTCTAGGGTGACCCACTCCAGCTCGGCAAGCTAGTCCAAAAATTTGGTCAGGTTGGCATCATAGATAGTTGGTCATAGGGGCCATGGTTGTCACGACCAATAGAGGTGTCTTTAGTTCATTGACAAGGGCATTAGCGGGGACCTGCAAAGCAGCGGGTTCTCCAGGCTACGAGAGGCCGGTCGAGGGCGACGCACTAGGTTCAGTCACTCGCCTACAAGCAGCGATGCCAGCCCAAAAGCTTCCAGCAAAATTAACAATCAATAGTCAGTCGCTTTAGGGAGAATGGCATTGAAAACATAAAACGTGGACGTTCCTTTTACTTTTCTTTACTCTCAGAGGATAAAACCTTCAATCCGTGAATTCAAGGTGAATAATCAGCCCTGGGATATCGAGCAGGTATAGAGGGCGGCTATGGGGGGTGAACGCCCAGTGCACTTTTTGAGTACAACAGGTATAAAAAAGTGGGTGGATTTACCTGAAATTGCTTGTATACCTGATTAATCGCTGGCGGGAAACCCGCTAAAATATTCTCGCGCGCTTGAGCGTAGCGGGCTGTTTTCGTGTTTTTTCCGCGCCTTTAATTAGGCTTTTCCTTGATGGGGCCTTGCGTTGATTGAAGCTTGATTGGACCTGACGATTTTTTTAGGTCAGATCGGGCCGCTGTCACTGTCCTCATGCATCCCATGGGTGTATATCTCAGGGGTATGTCTCACGGGGGTATCTCTCATCTGTGTGAGCGATCGCCTCCCCGTTAATTGTTTCCCCTTCATAGG
>JBCDAG010000175.1:0-14403 GCA_039186165.1 Cyanobacteria bacterium P01_F01_bin.53 | reverse complement strand
TTCAAAAGGCCACGGATGTTTGCATTGTATTAGTGCCTTTTCAACCCAGCCGCGACCTTTTGAAAGTTGGCAAGGGCGATCGCAATTGTTTTTAGACGCTGGGGCGTCAGGTGCGTATGCGGACGCAGGGCAACGGCCACTCTAGGAGCGGGAAGATCCCAAAGGCCTTCTACAGGAACAGCATCGAGGCCCCACACTGGATCTGGCGCTAGGAGGCAGGGA
Source organism: Cyanobacteria bacterium P01_F01_bin.53 (assembly GCA_039186165.1). Classification (GTDB taxonomy): domain Bacteria; phylum Cyanobacteriota; class Cyanobacteriia; order Phormidesmidales; family Phormidesmidaceae; genus Phormidesmis. The sequence goes on along the minus strand of JBCDAG010000175.1, from coordinate 14,181 downwards.
CGGTTCCACTGATTTAAGAGGGCATCGGAGTTGCGATCGCGCACACTCACTTTTTTGCAGTTGGCTAGGGCCGTGCGTGTCAGCCAACGGCTAAAGCCTTTATTCAATGGGCCAATGCCTTGAGCCCAAGCAACAGTTTTCAGCCCCATGAGTTGGGCCAGCAGCATCAGGCCGCCGTAGTACACCGGGTTCATTGCACTACTGGCATCTTGCATGAGGCTACCCCCGCCCCAAATAAAAGCATCTGAGCGCCTCAGGGCTGAAAACACGGCACCCAGTGATTTGCGGGGAACCGCTTCAACCCCGAATCGGGCACTGGTTTGCGCAGGATCGCCAGAGAGCACGATGGGCGTAACCTGCTCGGGCAGCATTTGTAAGAGCGAGGCCAGCAGAGCTTCATCACCACCATTGCCCATGCCGTAATAACCACACAATACTGCTCGCACTATTTTCGCTCCCATACTTTTCTTGCCGTTTTGCTCAGCAGCGCTCGATTGATCTTTAGAATACACAAAAGACAGATAATCCCCGCGAAATGCGGATAGTGACACAGATAGTAACCAGAGCTCCTATGCACGCGCTTTCGATACCCACTTGGATAGTTCACGTTTCTAGCGTGTTGGAATGGATTGCAGCCATTTGGTTTGTTTGGCAATACGCTGAGGCCAGCAATCACTTAGCCTGGCGGGCACTGTCATTTGGCATGCTGCCTGCGTTAGTCAGCGCAATGTGTGCCTGTACCTGGCACTTTTTTGATAATGCAACAGCGCTAAACTGGTTGGTAACCCTACAGGCCGCGATGACGGTGGTTGGCAACTGTACAGCCTGTGCGGCAGCCTGGTGGATTTGGCGACAGGCAAAAGCGGAGAGACTGCTGTTGAAAGATGAGTTGTTGAATAATGAATCAGCAGGGAGATCCTAAGCATGACTAAAGAATCTCTTTTCGCACTCTCGCTTTTTCCCTATTTGGGCTTTCTGTGGTTTTTAACCAAGTCTCAGCAGACGCCTCGACTAGCACTGATTGGGTTTTACGTGCTGCTGATATTTGTTGCAGTTACAATTCCAGCGGGCATTTATGCCAAGCAAGCCTATGGCGCAGAGCTGGCGAATGTGGACTGGTTACACGGCAGTGCAGAATTGTTTTTAACGCTCTCTAATATTTTAGTAGTATTGGGATTTCGGCAGGCTGTGATCAAGCTGCGTTCGGGGACAGGCTAGGCTCGACTACTTAGTGTTGATGATTAAGACTGGTGAAAAATGAGCCGATTGCCATCGGGGTCGTAGGCGTAGATTTCCTGGCCGTGGGAGGTGTGCATAATCTCTCCAGGTGGGGCATGGCCTAGGGTGGTGAGATGGGCGATCTCACTTGCTAAATCATTGACTTCAATACACAAACTCATTGGGCCACTGCTTTTTGCAGAGAATTCATCAGCGTTATCTGCCTTGGGTACAAAAATCGCAATCCGTAAACCTGCCAAGCGGAATTCTGCATAAGCGGGTGTGTTTAGAACCGGTTCGATTTGAAACACTGCACTATAGAAAGCTGTGAGGGACTCTACTTGTGAACTGGCTAAGGCGACGAATGCTTCTGTATGAAAAACGTTTGACATCATCAATTTGATTATCGGTTTCCTTAAGTTAGCGCCTATGTTGGATTGCTCCCAGTATATTGCTCTCAGTATGAGGACTTGCCCATGCCTTCTTATGATGAACTTTTAGAGCTCCTAGGAACTCCACCAGATGAAGCTCAAATACAGGCCAATCGAGAACGGGCGATCGCCCATGCAACTCGTCCTTGGGCCGACCGCAGAGGAATTGAGTCCATCGATCATAATTACAGATCTTTACTAGTAAAGGCCTCCATGGACGAACTGGCTGAGGCTTTAGAAGCCGTTGCGATCGAAACAAAGCAAGATGTCCTTGGCACTGAGGTTGAGGCTTTAGGCTGTTTTGCATTGGTGTATCAAATTTTAGGACAGGCGTGGTCGATTTTCCTATCTGGCGAACTATCCCCTGATGGACAGACAACGAACTGTTCCAGGCCTGATGCAGCTAAACTTTCGCAGCTGATTCAACAACCGGTGATAGCGTTTAACGTGAGTGATACAAGTAGCTATATTGGCTATCGTTTGTTTGAAGATGGGATTGTTGTTGAGTCTTTTTCAGGCACAGAAGGCGGCTTCTCTCCGGAGACCGTAAGGAAAGCTCAAAGTGACACCAAACAACAATATTACGAGCTAAGACCTTATCAAGAAGAAGATCCGGAAGCTTCACCACAGGAGGCGTTCTTTTGGTCTCGCGACCGTCAGCTCACAGCCTCAGAAATCGGTAATATTTGGCATTTCCCTGATCAGTTTCTTTGTGAGCAGTCAGCTTATGAGCCGGTGCTAGACATACACTACTTTATCGATCAGCAATCATCCTATAGAGGTCTGCAAAGAGGTCAGCGATATTCTATTCAAAATCCCGGAACTGGTTTCATTTTGGGGTTTAATGCCGATGGCCCAGAGAAAATCATTTCTATTCCTGAACTTGTCCGTGTCGATTATTTTAGATTTGGGAACTGATATGGCATTTTTTACGGACTGGCTCACTGTTTTGGCCGTTGGGGCGATCGCTATCGTCACCCCCGGTCCTGATTTCGCTTTAACACTTCGCAGTAGTCTGGTTCACTCCAAAAGGGCGGGCCTATACACAGCCATAGGTGTAGGCGCTGGCAATACTGTTCATGCCACCTACTCACTGGTTGGCATTGGCGCAATTATTTCGCAGTCGATTTTGTTCTTTAGCCTTTTGAAGTGGGCAGGGGCGGCTTACTTGATTTTTCTCGGGGTGGAAATCCTTACGGGCAAAAAAGATGACTGTCTCGCCTCCAGGAGTCTCATCTCCAGCCATCTCATCCTCTACGAAAAAAACAAGAAAAAAGCTGACGCGCTGGGCTGCGTTTCGCATCGGATTTTTGGGAAACTTGTTAAACCCTAAAGCAACGTTGTTCTTTTTGGCATTGTTTACACAAATCGTGCACCCTTCAACACCGATGCCGGTACAAGCTGTGTATGGCATTACGGTAGCCGTACTGTCCTTGCTTTGGTTCGCCTTTATCGCAGTGATTATTTCAAGGAACGCTTTTAAGGCTCGTATTTTGGCGAGTGCCCATTGGTTAGAGCGGGCCACAGGAGCCGCATTAGTTGGGCTGGGTTTTCGATTGGCTGCAACGGAGGTCAGCAATTAGAGGCCAGCAATTAAATTAATTATCAGCAATTTAATTTGATTAAAGGAGCTTTGGCAACGCCTGATGCATTCGCTAATGCTTGGTGTTTTGTCAACGTTGCTTGGCCAACGACACCACATCTAAAAATATCCGAAAAATTTGACGGATCGCTTAATATGACGGTCCTGAAACCTCCAAATCGATCTACGGTAGAACATTGATAATTTTTTTTTGAGCAGGCAGTAGGTACCTGCGATCGCCCATGAAGCTCGCCTCCCGCATCCGTCAGGTTACGCCTTCTATGACTTTAGCCATTTCGGCTAAGGCCAAGGCCATGAAAAAAGACGGGCTAGATGTCTGTAGCTTTAGTGCTGGAGAACCCGATTTTGACACACCAAAGCATATTTGTGAGGCGGCAAAAGCAGCGATAGATAATGGCAAAACGCGCTATGGTCCGGCGTCTGGAGAGCTGGCGCTGAAGGAGGTGATCGCGCAAAAGCTGCTGGTTGATAATCAGCTCACCTATGGCCCTGAAAACATTATGGTGTCCAACGGTGGTAAGCATTCGCTGTACAACCTGATGCAAGCAACCTTAGAACCCGGCGATGAGGTGATTATTCCAGCGCCTTACTGGGTGAGCTACCCAGAAATGGTAAAGCTGGCTGGGGGTGTCCCGACTACGGTGATGACGACGGCTGAAAGTGGTTACAAAATTACGCCAGCACAACTGAAGGCGGCAATCACGCCCAAAACGCGATTGTTTGTGCTTAATTCACCGTCTAATCCGACGGGCATGGTGTACACCCGAGAGGAACTGCAAGCACTGGCCAAGGTGATCGTAGAGGCCGATATTTGGGTGGTGTCGGATGAGATTTACGAAAAGATTCTCTACGACGGTGCGGAGCATGTGAGCATTGGCTCGTTGAATCCTGAAATATTTCAGCGCACGATTGTGAGCAATGGTTTTGCAAAGGCCTATGCCATGACGGGTTGGCGGCTAGGCTATTTGGCTGCACCTGTGGAAGTCATTAAAGGGGTAACTACACTGCAAAGTCACAGTACGTCTAACGTGTGCACATTTGCACAGTATGGTGGCATGGCAGCGCTCACCGGACCGGCTGACCACATCGAAGTCTGGCGCACAGCTTTTGACCAGCGTCGCAAGGCCATTATGCAAATGGTTGATGGCATAGAAGGGCTTAGCTGCGTAGAGCCCAAAGGGGCTTTCTATATGCTGATGGATATTAGCCAGGTGAGTCAGGACTCGGTGGCCTTTTGCCAAAAACTACTGGATGAAAAGCATGTCGCGACCATTCCAGGGGTTGCCTTTGGCGCAGAAGGCACGATTCGCTTTTCCTATGCGACTGACCTGGATACGATTGAGCGCGGCATGGAGCGGCTAGGCGGATTTATCCGTTCCCATTAGTCGCCTTTCAGCACGCCATTTTGCATCACGATATTTTAGATTTGGCTTGTAACCACCCAAATCCTCCTAATCCCCAGACATTGATACCCCCGAGTGCTTCGTTTAAAGCACTCGGGGGTATCAACTTTTGTCAGCGGGCTTTATCGCTTTTTAGACTGCACTCACAGGGGCCTGGGGTCCATCAGGAAGAGAGCCATTAACGGCCATAACCGCTTGTCTGAGTGCCTCAGTTCGGCTGGACAAGAATTTGTCCTTGGGCACAATATCCAAAAGGCCCAACCGAGTAAGGCGTTTGTAGGATTGTCCCGTGGCTCCGACGATATAGATGTCTGTGTCACTTTCAGAGGCTTCTTTAATCGCGTTCTCCAATGACAGGGAGGTTGTCACACCCAGGTGGGGCACTTCGCTAATGTCTAACACCATGGCTTTACAACGCTGTACGGCCTCGCGCTGACGTGCGATCGCCTTAGCGACCCCAAAAATCATCGGTCCACTCAGGCTAAAGAGCAAGATGCGGTCATTCCCTTGATCCAAAAGCGATTGTTCTGTCTCGGTGAGGCTAATAGCATCATCACTGTCGGTAACGGCGGTGACGCCCTTATCGGAACGCAGCTCACTCAGCTTTTCAATGGTGAGGATGTTTGCCACAAAGATACCCACACCCACAGCGACCACGAGGTCAACAAAAACCGTGAGGAAAATAACGCCATACATAATCGCCGCTGACTTACGGGAGATGTAATGGGCGCGCTTTAAGAATCCCCAGTCGATAATGTCGATACCGACTTTGATAATGATGCCCGCAAGAACGGCGAGTGGAATATTGCGAGTCAGGCCGCTAGCACCCAATACGACAACGAGCAAAATAACCGCCCGAGCCAAACCCGAAAGCGCAGTCCGCCCACCGGCCTTAATATTTACCACCGTACCCATGGTGGCCCCGGCGCCAGGGAGCCCGCCAAATACACCTGACACAATATTGCCAATCCCTTGACCGACTAACTCCTTATTAGAGTCATGTTCGGTACGGGTCAGACTGTCGGCAACAACCGACGTTAGCAAGGCATCGATGCTGCCAAGGATGCCAAGGACAATCGCATCAATCAGCATATTGCGCATTTGAGCGCCGCTGAACGTCGGCACATGCAAGGTAGGCAGCGCCAGCGGAATTTCGCCAATGCGACGCATTTCTTCGCCACCATTGAGCAAGGTGAGCGATAGAACCGTACCGATAATCATGGCCACCAGCTGAGGTGGGGCGAATTTCCTTAAGCCCTTGGGAAAATACAGGATCATCAAGACCGTCATCAACGCCAAAATCAGGTCGAAGGGCTGAGCACCTGCAATCAGGCTAGGGAGGCTTTGCAATGTCCCGAGGACGCCGCCTTTGGGCCCCGCTTGGCCGAGCATGGGGCCAATTTGCAAAATGATGAGAATAATACCGATGCCTGACATAAAGCCAGAAACAACGTTGTAGGGCATCAGCGTGACGTATTTGCCCAGCTTGAGCACGCCGATCGCGATTTGTAATACCCCAGCCATCATCACCACGGTAAAGGCCATGGCCATGCCGACTTCTTGCCCCTCTGCGGCAATCAAGCTAGCAATGACGCCGGTAATGACCACGGTCATTGGACCAGTGGGCTCAGAAATCAGGGTAGGCGTGCCGCCAAAAAGGGCGGCAAAAAAGCCAACTAAAATTGCGCCGTAAAGCCCAGCAACAGGTCCGGCCCCAGAAGCCAGACCGAAGGCGAGGGCCATGGGTAGGGCAATAACAGCCGCCGTGAGGCCACCAAAAAGGTCTCCGCGAATGTTTCTAAAGTGAATTCGATTGGTGATTTTATAAGGTCTTTCTTTTGCCTTTTGCATAGTAGAGGCAGCCATTAATTGCGTCGCTGATACTTAGTGTCTCATGACGCTTAATGTTTAGTTACATTCCTAAGGAAGAATCTCAGAAATAATGCATTTGCACTTTTCATGCCAAGCATTTATCTAAATCTATGCATAAATGGTTTTTCATAGAGAAAGTAAAATAAAACCTCACACAGGGGCTCACACAAAATCAGAAAGCCTCACACAGATAGCACAACCTTACCGACAGGCTTAGCCACGCACGTGAGCACATGACCGCTAGCTTTATCGCTTTCGCTCAGCCCTTTGGGCTCTACGTCGTAGCACACTTCACCATCTGCAATTTGGTGCTTACAGGCACCGCAACTGCCCATACGGCAGCCACTCGGCAAGGCGACACCGGCTTGTTCAGCGGCATCTAGAAGCGTGTCTTCTTCATCACAGGCAACGGTATGGCCGGAGGCGGAGAAGGTGACGGAGGGTTCGGACGCTGTTGGGGAAGGAGTAATGGGTTTAGGAGCAATGGGGGAAACGGGCTGGTTGGCTGAGTCGGCAGGGTGTCCCTTGGGTTTTGCTTTTTGCTGTGATTTAGAGGGAGAGGGTGGCCCGCCAAAGCTTTCCTCAAAGTAGTTTTCCATAGGAAATCCTTCGGTTTCCAAGAGTGTCTTGGTGCTGTCCATGAAGCCTGCGGGGCCGCAGACGAAGGCAGTGCGATCGCCAAAGTCAGGACAAATGGCATTGAGCAAAGCGGGATTGAGTCGGCCTCGGAAGCCTGCCCAGGGCTGAGTCGGCGTGTTTTTTGTGAGCGTGAAGGCGAGCTTAAAGTGGGGGTGCTGGGCGGCAAGGAGTTCTAGCCGCTGACGGAAGATAATGTCGCCAGGGGTACGGGCGGCATGGATAAAGGTGATGTCAGTTGTAGCCGCTCTGTCGCTGAGCCACTGAGACATGGACATCATCGGCGTGATACCGCTGCCAGCGGAAATTAGCAGCAGCTTATCGGCAGGATGATCGATGCAGTTAAATGCGCCGTAGGGGCCTTGCAGCGTTAACGTGGCACCCACCTCTAGGTGATCGTGTAGCCAGTTAGAAACCACGCCAGGGGGCAAGTCTTCACTGGCGGGGCCTACACGTTTGACGGTGATATCTAGGGTGTGTGGCCGAGAGGGGCTAGACGAGATTGAGTAGGAGCGCAGGATGGGTTTTCCTTTGGCATCGGTGATCGGGAGTTTGAGTGTGACAAACTGGCCGGGCTTAAAGTCGAACAACAGTTCGGGCTCGGCAACAAACCGAAACGTTTTCACATCATGGGTTTCTTGAACAATCTGCACACATCGGCCAGTAATCTCGCCACCTGTCCAATGGTTACCTCTTGAAGCAGCAGGTGCCAGCGCCGTAGATTTAAGATCTTCCACGATGAGGGCAAAGTCACCGATGCGAATCACGTCATCGGGGGCGATTTCGTAGGGGTGATTGACGTGGGCTTCTTCGTTGTTTAGCCGAGATCCGTCAGTGCTGCCTAAGTCGGTGAAAAAGCATTGACCAGCTTCGAATAGGACTCGCCCATGCACGCGGCTAACGGCAGGGCCATCGAGCACAAGATCACAGTCAGGGTGGCGGCCAATCAGGCATTCGGCCTGCTGCTCAGAACGGGGCGCTAGCTCGGCTGCATAAACATCGTTGGTGTTGTAGTTGATAACTTTAGTTTTTAACATGATAAGAAAGAGGACCTAGTATTTCTGCTGTAGTGTTTCTGTTGTGGTCTTTATGGAGTCGTTTTAGCTTTGTTGTGACTGGACGGGTACTGACTTAAGTTGCGCTTACTTAAGTCAGTACTTTGATTAGGACTAGCGCTTTCGGAATTGGGTCTTAGGCATTTGGGAATTTGAGGATATTGTTTTTGAAGGAGCTGTTTTTGAAGGGGCTGTTCTTGGGAGAGTGTTCTTCGAAAGGGGCGTTTTCGAAGGGGCTGTTTTTGGAGCACTGGTGTTAGGGCCGTCTTTTTTAGGAAACAGCGTCCTAGCCAAGCCAGTCTTTGGGAAACCCGTCTTGGGCAATCTAGAGTTAGATGAGCCGCGCTTCATAATGGTTTTGGGTAGGGGCAATGGACCACGCTTTGAAGGCGTCTTTAAGGGCTTATGGGGGAGCGTATTGGGAGCTTTAGCCGGGGGTGTATCCGGTGTCGAATCCAGGTGAGGTAGGGTTTGTGCCAGGATGCTAAGCTCTGCGGCACTAAGTTGCTCTAGGGTACGCGCTTCACCTGAGTTGCTCAGTAGCTCGTCGAGGTTAACGGAGAGCTTTTTGAGCTGACGTCGGCGTTTGCTAGTAAGGCTTTCTTGCTGGTATTGCGATCGCGTCCGCCCCCAGGTGCGATATAGCCAAAGACTGCTAACAATGGCGATCAGGGATTGAAACCCAAACTGAACACCCTTAGGTAAGTTGTTGATCTCTGGTCGACCACCATAGATAAAGAAGATATTGAACGCGATGAACGTGCACAGAGAAAACATTTTGTGCAAACTCTCCTCAGCAGTCGCTTCCGCATTGTTGTGCTTAAGAAAGCCTCGGTAAATGCGTTCTACGCGAGTGCAAATCCAGCAGCTAGCAGCGGCGAAGGTCGCCAGGGTGAGCGGGGCCGCAAACATTTTAGGAATTACATTTGCCGGACCCAACACATAGAATCCATTCCCTAACAGCGTCGTAATCCTAACAGGCTCATGACTCCAAATACCCGAGAAGTAATATTCAAAATTGCCTGCATACAGCGCATAGTAAACAAAGTATCCAATCACCAGGCCAAGGTATCCATACTGCACAAGATTGCGGCCAGGCTGATGTAATTGAGCCCAATAGGACTGCTCAGAGTCAATATCCATACAGGATGACTTACAAGAGATACAGGCACTCTCCTCTTGATTTTGGGGCGTTACGGTGCGGCACATAGACTGGGTAAGGCTGTAGGGTGCCGCATTGTGAGCCTGACTATCGAGCAACCCCCGTGGCCCGGTAAAGACCGTTTGCACCATGCCAAAGGGGCAGACATAGTGACACCAGCTTCTACCCCCGTAAATGGCGACGGTACTGGCCGCTGCCAGCAAAGTAAACATAAAAAACAATGCGGCCACTGGTCTAATCGAATTTACGAATAAAATCCGGGCATTCAATCCTAAGAAGAAGAGTGTGAATTGCACATAAAAGTGATTCTTCTGGAGCCACTGATTTTGAGTAATATCCAACAGGGGCTGTAGACCCAGCGCCCTCGGCAGCTGAGAGAAAAAATACAAGGGACAAATGCGCCGCCAAAACTCATGGCCAAACACCAGCACGACGAAAATGGCACTGGGCACAACCATGCCCCAAAAGATTCTTGTTCCAATGGGATAGGGGTTAAGAGCAACGCAGCTTTCCTGAACTTGAACACAGTCAAAGCGTGCGGAACGCTCAATTGTCTTATCCATTAGCGGACTCCAATCGTGATGGGTCAGTACCGCAGAAAATGGATCGTAGAATAAAGAGACAATGAGCAATGCCCAAGCCAGGAAAATAACCCAGCGAATGGCATGTAGTTTTTTCTCTGAGAGGGTAGATAGCATTATCTTTACAGGGGCTTACTTACAGAACTATCAGTAAGTGCCTCATGTTTTCTGCAAAGTTAGTCGCGTATCATCCAGTCACGTTATAGGCTCCTCGATTTTATTCACACAGCCTTCAAAATGGCATCCAAGCTAACCGTTTAGAACGGCCTTAAACAAGCTTCAAACCATCAGGCCAAAAGAACGGGTAAACAGAAAAACCTCAGGGCTTAAGAGAGAACCTGACGAGAGAATTTTTCGACGGCCTCGGGGGGGATGTGTTCAGCAATGAGCTGAACAAACTGGCGCGCCGTGGTCGGGTTATGCATTTCGATCACGTCTTCTATGAGCATCTGAGCCATGGGGGCAATGTAGAACTCAGCTAATTGCTCACGGCATTTATCAATGCAGCGCTGCGGCAAGGCGGGTGGGCTCGGCTGAGGGGCCGGTATTTGAGGGGAGGCCTGAGGAAAAGAAGACCTAGGGGAGGCCTGAGGGAAAGAAGACCTAGGAGAGGGCGTGCCGACAGAAGGCCTATTGGTAGAGGGTGTGCTGGCAATAGGCGTGCTGGCAGGTGGGTTACTTACGACAGGGGGTTTACTGGCAGGGGGCGTGCCGGGTGACGCTTGAGGATTCGGCCAAACTCTGGATACAGTCGGGAAGACGGGTTGATCAGGCGTTACGGGCGTTGAGGACTTGGCTGTAGAAGTCGGTTTGGAAGTCGGTTTGGCAATCGATTTGGCAATCGATTTTGGAATCGGTGTAGAAGAGGCTTTTGAAGAAGCTTTTGAAGAGGCTTGCTCGGAAAAACTGTTTCGGAACCGAAGGGAATCTTGGGGATCTGGAATGCGAGCGGCCACCAGCATAATGAGCTGATTCAGATTTTTGGGCTGTTGGATGGTAATGATGTCATCCAAAATGAGGGTGGCCATCGGACCAATGTAATATTCGCAAAGCTTTCGCTGACAGCGCGCTACAAGTGTGGGACTCCAGACCTTAGAGGTCCAGATTTGAGAGGTGCCTTCCTGAACGCGGGCGACACTCGCTTCGGCTTGTTTGAAGGCAACCTGGGTGTGCTCGCTAAACTGCGGCTCCTGGATAAGAGGCTGCACCGTAGACTGAGGCAGCAGGGTTTGCGATTCAAGGCTCTCTGGCGCCATTAACCCAGGATCGTTGGCCTGGTAGGACTTGCTGAGAATGGCATGGCCAGAGAGTGGATTAGGGGACTGACTCAGCTGGGAGAGCGTATTCTTCACTTGCTCTAGGCAAGTGCCGACTAAGTTGGCCCGTAGTAGGTCAACATTTGCCATCTGGGTGTCGATCAGGTTCGCATTGCTGAGGTTTGCTTCGCGCAGATTTGCCTCACTCAGGTAGGCACCCCCCAAGTTGGCACCGCTCAGGTTAGCCCGGCTGAGGTTAGCGCCAATCAGACAGGCACGTCTAAGATCAACACCCCGCAGGTCGCTGCCCATCAGGTTAATTTCAAAAAGGTAGGAGTGGGTAAGGTTAATGCCCCTAAGATCGGGCAATTGGTGAGGGTGCTGGCTGCGCCATTGGTTCCACTGGGCGACGCCGCTTTCAATTAAGCGTTGATAGTTCATAGCAACTTGGCTTGGCCCCCTCCTGTCAGTAAACTCCTTAATTTCACCAGCCTGCGCTGGTTGCTGGGAAGGCAAATTTACCTGATGATTAATATGCATTTGTAGCGCCAATTAACATAATCGGATGTGGTAAAGGCTGCACCTTCAAATTGCAATTACACTTTATATATAGATAGGGTGTTGAACCCGTAGCATTTGATGTAATTTTCATTAATTCATGGGCTCCGTCTTTATGATTGACCCCATGAACGTAACTAAATTGACAGGCTAATGACCTGCTGGGATGTTGCGATCGGAATAGTGCGATCGCCTAATAGAAACTCACTGTAATCAGCGACGTTATCTAAGCCTACTAGGTTCAAAATAATTTCAACCATGAGCCAGAACAAAAGTTTGCTGACAAGTGTGTGCCAGTGACCTTGCATCGAACTTTTCACTTGAGCTTGCATGGTACTACTCCCAAAGAGAGAAGGGGTTACAAAGACTTCTCTCTATACAGATTCAATAGGTTGGACTCTTGAACTTATGCAGGTATGGATACCTTGCGGGCAAACGTAATTACGGACTGGGCGTGCATACAAATATCTATCGCAAAAAATATTTGCATCACACTGCATAAATATCTGCCTCACGCTGCATAAAATTGCCGGGGCAAACGTATCAAATTAATGACAAGCGTCACGGCGCAAGCGTCCTTTCGATAAACTGCAATTACGGCCTTCTATAACGACGGTCCATGATGACGGTCTTGATGATGGCAAATGCATGAAAGGGCGGGGGTAGTTATCGACTACCTGCCGGTATTCCCCGCGCTTGGTTTGGTGCGTCCTTCACTCACGTTGTCCTCCATTTACGTTAAAGCAATGTCCAATCCTGTTTATCGAGTTTGTTTTGGTGTAGCTGCCTGTGTTGTGTCAGGGTTTGCCTCTGGTACGATCTTGGGGGCGCCTGCCCAAGCCGCTGCGTTTTCTTTTTCGGGAAGCCGCCTAACGTTCGATACAGCGGGCAGCGTGTCCCAGGCGAAGAATTCAACCTTGAGTACTGATGCGATCGCTAAAACCAAAGATGGCACCGCTGATAACTTTTTTGATGGGGACTTAGCGTTTGTGGCTGAACAGAGTACGACCCTAGATGGATTGTTTGAAACGCGATCGCTCGGTGACGGCAGCGGTTTCTTTGGCCAGTCTCGAATCGCTTCAGATGCCTTTGCTGAATTTTTTGTGACGCCTGAGCAGCCCTTTTCCCTCAACTTTCAATTTGCCTCTGTCCTGCAAAATGTTGTTGATACTGTTTTTGAACGGGCAACGGCCAGCTCCAGTCTTGCCCTTTCTTTGCTAGATCCTGACCAAAATGTGCTGCAATTTTTCAATCTAGATGCCAGCGTTAACACAAGCCCAGTTGATCAACAAAGTAATGATGCGTTGTTTGTAGACACCAATGGTCAGATTTTGGCAGATAATCGCCAGTTGCAACCCGGTGCGAACCAAGAGACAGGAAATGTTAGCTTTGCGGGCAGTTTTGCACACAGCGTTTCGCAGCCAACGTTACTGACGTTGCAAGTCAGTACGGTGAATCAGTCCTGCGTGCAGGCACCGAATGATAATGACACCTGCGTGAAGGTTCCAGATAATGCTGGGGCTTTACCGTTTGCGTTGGTTATGGCGTTGGGACTTGTATTTATCCCTCGGTTGCGTAACGCAAAAGATGCCTAGCAAGGGAGCAATGCCCTACATTGACGAGTAATCGAGTTTAATATGGTTGAAAGCAAAAAGCGGAGGCTAACCGTATGGTTAGCTCCGCCTTTTGTATGGATGCTTATATTTTTTGATTATCGTCGATGCTAAAAATATTTTTAGCCCATGCGAATGAGGACAAAGAGGCCGTTACGCGACTGTACCATCGACTGAAGGAAAGCGGCTATCGCCCTTGGCTAGATAAAGAGGAATTGCTACCCGGTCAGAATTGGCGGGCAGAAATTCCTAAAGCCATCAAAAATAGTCAGGTATTTATCGCCTGCCTATCGCAGCAGTCCGTCGCGAAGCAGGGCTATATTCAGCGCGAATTTAGAATGGCGCTGAACGAATATGCGGATAAGCCGCCTGGTTCGATTTATTTGATTCCTGTACGGTTAGATGACTGCACTATTCCAGAGCTTAGGCAAGAAGAATACGGGGTGAACCTGCGTGATATTCAGTGGGTGGATTTGTTTGAGGCGAATGGATTTGAGCGATTAGTCAAAGCCCTCAAACATGGGTTCCCGGATAGTCACAGTCCTCAAACATCGACATCGCCCCCTCAGAATGCTGTACCCATTAGTACACCGAAAAAGACGACGACGCCCCAAAAACTGGATAACCGAAATTCTCCACCTGGTTTCACAGCGCAGTCAGACACCTCCGGCAAAGCCGGTGGCTTGATGAGTGTGACCGCCTCAAAGGCGGATGCCCTACCGAAAGTCTCTGACTAGGAATCATAAAGTGACTGCGCTGCCTAGAATCGGCCGCTTCTATCACTCGTATCTTG
>JBCDAG010000174.1:0-14455 GCA_039186165.1 Cyanobacteria bacterium P01_F01_bin.53 | reverse complement strand
GTCTCGGGCATTTGTACCCACGTCTCTGCAAAAGTTGCCAGTCACACCCTGCGTATCTTGCTCAGAAAGCACTTTGGTATTGATGTGTTGACCTTTGAGCAACACCCTGTCCGTAACCGTTTTACACTCACATAAGGCGTATAGTTCAACGGGCACTGCTTAGCGGGCACTGCTTACCCGCCGTAGCGCAGCGTCATAGAGAGCAGACCCATAAAAAAGGGCAGATTAAAATACCGAGGAAAATAAGTTCACTAAAGCTTCATTTTCCTCCGTTGGCCTTATCCGTATTTTTGCTGACAATATCCGGATTGGCGGCAGTATTTGTATTCGGAACAACCGTTTCACCAATCCTTTAGCCGCATTCATTAATCAATCAAGATATTTTGAATTAGGAATACTTATACCATCTACGCAGGGGCCGACTTTCATCGGTATTTCAGGGTAGATTAACTCCAACACACCGCTTGTGCTGAGTAGAAAATTGTCTTCTAATATCGTCGATGCCCTCATTAGTTAGTTCAGAAACGGGGCGATGACTCTAAAGAGCTAGACGTTATCTCAGTAAAAATACTTAGTTTCAGTTCTTCACACAATCAAATTATTTTCTGTATGAAGCGATCCTTATTTTTCTCGCTGCGACAGTCCTTGGTGATGCTCTCCCGGCAGCGTAGAGCGTCCTATAGTAGCTTGCTCCTCATAGGCGGAATTTTAGTTGCGGGCTTGAGCGAGGTAGCCCCATCGTCTTTCAGACAATCGGCTGCTGCGGTGCCAGAAACCCAGCTAGCCCGAGGCAGTGAGCCCTGGCAAATAGCCTCGTTCCCGGTTGAAAGCTTTCAAGCCTACACCTCTGCCTTCGGGTATCGTGGCTCTGGCTTCCACTACGGCATTGATATTGCCGCACCTACTGGCAGCTATATCCGCAACTGGTGGGAAGGTCAGGTGCTCGAAGTGTCTGATGACAGTGCCTGTGGGACCTCTGTCGTCGTGGCATCAGGCGACTGGACTCACATTTACTGCCATATGCAGGGCTATGTCACCACGGATAGAGGCCGCAAGGTATTTGTGGATGACTCTGGTGGCTTACGCTTGGCAGAAGGTCAATCGTTGAACACGGGTGATCGCATTGGTCGTGTTGGTATGACCGGACGCACGACTGGGCCTCACCTCCACTGGGGCATGCGCTACCAAGGTAGCTGGGTTGATCCCGGCCTAGTGTTACAAGCTATGGCTGACGGTCAGCGCCGCGCCGCCCGATAGGCTCAGTTTGAATAACCACTCGATCAATTTATCACTTGGTGCAAAAAGGCCCGAAAGACTAATGTCTTTCGGGCCTTTTTTAGGATTAGCACTTAAGGATAGAAACCAATCAGGAAAAGCTGGGCAGAAGCGACTGCCTAACCATTGGCAGCACTAGCTCACTTTCATAATCTCTTTTTCAGGTAGCTGAGTATACTCACTCACGATGTCGCGGAACTCTTCACCATCAATGGTCTCTTTTTCAATCAGCGTATCGACTAGCCGATCGATCAGAGGACGGTTGTTTTTGATAATGGCAACAGCCTTATCCAAGCTTTCCTGCGCGATCACTCTCACCTTCTGGTCAATCTTATTGGCCAGCTCATCAGAGTACTCATGACCACCACCCATGAGATTGCTCTGCCCTAAAAATGGCTGAGAGTTTTCACTTTCTAGCGCAAACGAGCCCAGCTCAGACATCCCAAAACGCGTCACCATTTGTCGGGCAATACGCGTGACCTGTTGAATGTCACTGCTCGCCCCAACAGTCACTTCGGCAGGACCAAAAATCACTTCCTCAGCGGCCCGTCCGCCCAAAGCAACCACCAGCTGATCGACAATTTCACCGTAGGACACTAGGCCATCGTCAACCTGCTCTTCTTTAGGCAGGAAGCTAGCAAAGCCCCCGACGCCGCCTGAGCGCGGAATAATGGTGACTTTATTGAGCGGATTGGCATGCTTACACAGGGTTGCCGTCAGGGCATGGCCCACCTCGTGATAGGCCACAAGACGCTTTTTCTTACTGTCTAACAATGGCGTTAGGCTCAAGCCCATGGTGAGGCGGTCAATGGCGTCATTCACCTCTAGCATGGTGACTTCATCCTTGCGGCGACGGGCAGTAAGAATCGCCGCTTCATTCAAAAGGTTCGCGAGCTGAGCACCAGAAAAGCCTGGGGTGCGACGCGCGATCGCCTCCATTTTCACCTCTTCTGAAATTTTCTTATCACGGGCATGCACTTCCAAAATGCCTAAGCGACCTTTGTAGCCGGGCAAGTCCACCGTGACCTGTCGGTCAAAGCGGCCAGGACGCAACAGCGCCGAATCCAACACGTCGGGACGGTTCGTCGCGGCAATGATAATGATGCCGCTATTACCTTCAAAGCCATCCATCTCAGTCAGCAGCTGATTCAGCGTTTGCTCGCGCTCATCGTTACCACCACCAATGCCGGTACCGCGCTGACGGCCCACCGCATCAATCTCATCAATGAAAACGATACAGGGCGCACTTTCTTTGGCTTTTTTGAACAGGTCGCGCACACGGGACGCACCGACACCGACAAACATCTCAACAAATTCAGAGCCTGAGATGCTAAAGAAAGGCGTTCCGGCTTCACCTGCAATCGCCTTAGCCAAGAGCGTCTTACCCGTCCCTGGAGGACCCACCAACAGCACACCTTTAGGAATACGTGCGCCAATCGCGGTAAATCGCTCAGGGTTCTTCAGGAAGGTCACAACTTCCTGCAATTCTTCTTTGGCTTCATCAATACCGGCCACATCATCGAACATCACGCCGGTCTTGGCTTCCATTTGAAAGCGCGCTTTCGAGCGGCCAAAGCTCATTGCCCCGCCCCCCGAACTGGCTGATTTCCTTAGCAGCATCAGCATGCCAAAAATCACCAGTAGGGCAATAAAAGCCGTCGTCGCGTAGCTGGTAATGGTGCTGCTATCGGCCACACGGGCCGCTTCCCAGGCAACCTTGTTGGACATCAATCGCTCTTGCAAATCCAAGTTGCGATCGTGTGAAAAGACCTTCACTTCGTGGGGCTTGGCATCTTCTGGATCAGACTTTAGGCGGACTTTGGCAATGCCATTGATCTGATCGAGTTCAACGTCTTTAACTTCACCGTTATCAATTTTCTTTAGTAGCTCACCGTAGGTAATGTCTTCCTTCTCACCCTCGTTTTGAATAGGGGACGAATTGCCAGTGGGTGCGTTAGTCGTCTCTTCGGTAGTTTCCGAAGTCGGCGTTTGGGCGATCACAGCGGAACGCCCAAACAAGCCCTGACTCAACAAAAGGGTCGCTGCTAGCGTACCAACGGCCAGCGTACTCGACACGGCACTCCCTAATCGACGAGGCAGTCGCGCTGACTGGGGGCTTCTACTATGAGACTGAGCGTGCTGAGCGGTTGGATTGGACATCGAAAACTTGACCATCACAAAAGAGAATGCCGACCTCAGAACGATCGACCGAAGAAAGAATAGGGCATGTACAACTACATACCTTTGTGCATAGTCTAACCCTATGGACCCGTAACTGAGCAGGCAAACACACATCTACTTAAATTTCAGATGAAATTTACGAGAATTTACGGAGCCTATACGGTTGCCCCGTTACGGTTTACAAGGTTTGCGCTTGCTCAGCGCAAAGCCAAAGGCCTGCTAAAGATCCAGCTCACTGGCCATGTTAAAGGCCAAACCAAAGGTCAGAACAAAGACTAGAACCCTATCCATCTCATACATCAACGGGTATTCTGAGTCCGAAATCTACCTTAATAACTATTTCCGATTGTTTCTTAATTTCCACTGAGCTTTTATCCCACTGAAACATCTCACTCACTGAAATATTTCACCTAAGCTGTTTTATCTAAAGTTCTCTCTAAAGTCCTACAGAATTTATTTTTACGGAGCGATAAACAATGGCAGCTGTGCCTTTTAGCATTGTCATCACCACCTACAACCGTCTCGACTTGCTGAAGCGGGCCATTCAGTCGGCCCTAGAGCAAACCACGCCCAGTGAAGTGGTGGTCGTCGACAATGCTTCTACCGATGGCACCCAGGCCTATGTCGAATCCTTGGGCGAGGCGGTTGTATACGTGCGCAACAGCACCAATACGAACCATGCTGGAGCCGTTAACGCTGGAGTCGAGGCGGCGAGCGGTGAATGGATAAAGCTAGTAGATGACGACGATTATTTGGCAGCCAATTGTATAGAGGAGATGGGACGTGCGATCACCCAACGCCCTCAGGCGGTCATTTGCTCCTGTCAAGCCGACCAGGTAGATACTGAAGGCACCGAACTCATTCGTACGCCCACCACCGGCCCCGGCGAAATCTTTTACATTCCCCAATCAGATATTCACTACGGCATGCTGCTCGAAGTCGTCCCCTTTGGCACGCCTATTCAGGTCGCCGTCCGCCGAGACGCCTTTCTAAAATCTGGCGGTTGGGATCTTTCCATGACCAGCTGCGACGACATCGACTCATGGATCCGCGTTGCCGAACATGGCGACGCGCTATTTATTAATCAATGCTTGTCCTATCGCACCGTGTGGCCCGGCGGCTACGATCAAAAAATTGCCCTTCAGCAGCGGCTCGCCACCAACATGCTGATGAAAGAGCGCATTTATCCCCGCGTCAACGCCAAGCATCAGCCCAAGCTCCCTAAGCTTGAAACCATCAACCAGTACCTGCATCTGCACTGGGCTATTGTTGCCCTCAAGCAAAAGCAACTTTCCACAACGGCAACGTTGGGTTTCCCCTCAGCGCTTTCGCCAGCAGCTTGGAAACTTTTGCAACAGGCGATCGCATTTAGAAAGCAAAAAGCCGCCGCACCGATTGAGAAAACTGTCCTTACGTAAAAATATCGGACTTGCGTAAAACGGCACCAACGCCTGATCAAAAAAACGTCGATCTTCTGCGAAACAATAAGCTATACTGTCAGATCTGCAAGCAAATATAGTTATTGGGAGAAAGAATGTCTCGATATAGAGGTCCTCGCCTAAGAGTGGTACGCCGCTTAGGCGACCTGCCGGGTTTATCCCGCAAATCGGCTCGGAAAGCGTATCCCCCTGGACAACATGGTCAGGCTCGGAAGAAGAAATCTGAGTACTGCATCCGTCTAGAAGAGAAGCAAAAGCTTCGTTACAACTATGGCGTTACCGAGCGCCAGCTCCTCCGCTACGTGAAAAAAGCACGTCGTGCGGCAGGTTCTACAGGACAAGTGATTTTACAACAGCTAGAGATGCGGTTGGATAATACCTGCTTCCGTTTAGGATTTGGGCCAACCATTCCTTCCGCTCGCCAGGTTGTAAACCACGGTCACGTTACGGTCAATGGCCGTGTGGTTAGTATTCCTAGCTATCAGTGTCGTCCTGGTGATGTAATTGGGGTCCGCGGCAAAGACGCTTCTAAGAAGTTGGTGGAGGCAAACTTGGAATTCCCAGGTTTGGCCAATATCCCTGCTCACTTGGATTTTGACAAAGGCAAGCTAGAGGCAAAAGTCACTGGCATTATCGAGCGCGAGTGGATTGCACTCAACATTAACGAACTGTTGGTGGTTGAGTACTATTCGCGCCAAGCTTAAAACACACAGAATTAGGGTTTCCCTTTTCCGTGAAAAAGCCTCGCAGCCTCAGGGTTGTGAGGCTTTTGTTTTGTGCTGACGTTATCAGAAGAAACCCATGTGATGACGCTTGTTAACCACCAACTTATTAACCACCAATCTGAGACATGGTGCGACTATATGCACCCGTCACACCAGACTCACGCATTTTAAAATTGATATCGGGCTTTTGGCCCACTAATACGCCAACCTGTTCACGTAGGGCAGACAGTGCAACCCCCTGACGTAAGCTCCTGCGCAAATCGATTTGACCGGTTTCGTTGAGAAGGCAGGGGCGAAGTAAGCCATCGGCAGAAAGGCGCATGCGGTTGCATCGGTCGCAAAAGCATTCGGACATTTGGCTAATAAATCCGAGCGTTCCTTTTGCCCCTGGAATTTGGAAAACATCGGCGGGACCATTGCCTCTCACATGGCCTTCGGTGATGCCCCAACGCTCGGCAATTTGCTCGCGAATGGCTTCACTATCAATCCAGCCTTTACTACCAAACAGTGTGTCATTCCCAATCGGCATAAATTCAATAAATCGAACGTGCCATTCTCGATCGAGCGTTAGCGCAGCCAGATCTAGCACCTCGTGGTCATTGATGCCAGGAATCACAACGACGTTGAGCTTTAGGGGTGAAAAGCCAACGGCATGGGCCGCTTGAATACCCTGCCACACGTCCTCCCAGCGAGACTTTCCGCGGCCACCGATAATCTTTTGAAACGTGTCAGGTTGAAGTGAATCTAGGCTTATGTTGATGCGGTTTAAGCCTGCATCGTAGAGAGGCTGCGCCAGTTTTTCTAACAGAAAGCCATTGGTCGTAAGGGCAAGATCTTGGGTTTCGGGGAGCTGTGCGATCGCCTCCACCAGTTCCACAATCCCCGGCCTCAGCAGTGGCTCTCCTCCTGTTAACCGAAAGCGCGTAAACCCTAACGGAATAAACACCTCCGTCAATAGCTGCAAAATCTCATCATGGGTGAGCCAATGCTCTTTGAGGGCGTACTGCAAATCAGCCCCTTCTGGCATGCAATACACGCACTGAAAGTTACAGCGATCTATCAAACTGATGCGCAGATAGTCGATAGTATTGGGTACGGCAGTTGCGCCCAGAGCCTTAGGAACAGTCGTTGAAGCCGTATTCGAAGCAGTCATGGGGCCTGGCACTCGTGAAACTCGATTTCTTTTATCCTCTACTATCCCCAGAAAAATGACACCCTTGTTGAATCATTCGCTGCAATTCGTTGGATAATTCTCCGCCCATGCCTCTGCCTATACCAAACAGTGGATATACCTTGCCTGTGTTTGCCTGTGCAGGGGCGATCGCAGCGCTCCACACCCTCACCAGCGCAAAGCAAAACAAACCAAAATTTTCAGATACGGCCAATCTCAACCTCATCGAACTCAACCTCATCAAACCCGCTGAAACCGCCATCATTCCCATCGAGCAATCAGCACAACTCTCCGAGACCACCGCCCTGGCCATCACTCGCAGCGACCCTGGGGACAACTTAGATCTCACCCGCAATACACCTATTTGGTCAGTGGTAAGTTGGGCACCCGCCGCTCAAACAGAGCAAATTGTCTTAGAGGGCGGTGAAGGCATTGGGCGCCATGCGGGAAATCCCGCCATATATGCCTACGCCCAAGCATTAATCCTAGCGAATCTAACGGCCCATCTCAGCGAACACCAAAAAATCAAAGTCACTATCATCCTGCCAGAAGGTCGGCAGCTAGCCCTGCGCACGTCCAATGCCGCATTCGGTGTTGTCGATGGGCTCTCATTGCTAGGCACGAGCGGCATCGCTCAACCATTAAGTGCACCGGGTCAGCTAGAGCAATACCGAGAAACGCTCAAACAAAAGGCCGCTCAGTACGATAATTTAGTGTTTTGCCTGGGTGAGAATGGCTTGGACTTGGCTCTAAAGCAGGGCATTGAGCCTGATAGGCGACTAAAAACGGCGAATTGGATTGGCCCCCTATTAGTGGAAGCCGGACTATTAGGCGTACGCTCAATCCTACTTTTCGGATACCATGGCAAGCTTGTTAAGCTCGCAGGTGGAATTTTTCATACCCATCACCACGTCGCCGATGGACGCCAAGAAATCATGGCCGCTTGTTGCGCAGAAGCGGGTTTGGAAACCCGCTTCATTCAGCAGGTCTTGGCAAGTGCAACAACGGAAGCTGCCCTACAGATCTTGAGAAAGTTGGATCAGGAAAAAAGCTCAAATTGGGTCTCAACGGTCTATAGCATCATCACTGAACGAATTGATCGCCGATCACAGGCCTATAGCCAAACCCACGGCGCACACACCCCTCAAATAGGCAGCGTATTGTTTGATCGCCGTAGAAAAATCGTCATTAAAAGTTCTAACGGCCAAAAAATGTTGCCTAAAATGCTGCATTAGGTTTGCTACTGTAATTAAAAAGCAAATTAATAAGGCAAGTCCAACTACGTTTGACCTTCTTTAGATAGCCCCCTCAAGCGTAATCTCCATACATTATTCAGCTCGCATACCGGCGGTTCAATCGCAGCCAGTATCTTTATAACTATTCAAGTGTTTTAATTCAAACGCTAACGCTGTCCCCCAAGCGCGTTTGATCGGCCACATCACCTTTTTGTTTCATACTCTTTGTTGTTACTACTCAGCCCTACTGTGATTCACATGATTCGCAGAAGAAGCCTTGTAGTAAGGGCTTAACCGTACCTATAAAGGGGTGTTACGAAGTGATGCTGCCGCTGCTGCACAAGATCTGCCAACTCGACCCACAGGATTGATTGTGACTTCTCAAACTCAAACCTCACAAACCAACACCTCACAAACCAACACAAACATCGGCTCAGAGGCCCTTTCATCCACGACCCTTAACCGCCAAATGATAGCCATTTTAGACTTTGGCTCTCAGTATTCTGAACTCATTGCTCGCCGTATTAGAGAAACCGAAGTGTACTCTGAGGTACTCTCATACCGCACAACCGCAGAGCAACTCCGCAAGCTCAACCCGAAAGGCATTATTCTCTCTGGTGGTCCTAGTTCTGTTTATGCCGAAGGCGCACCCGTTTGTGACCCAGAGATTTGGAACCTAGGTATTCCGGTTTTAGGTGTCTGCTATGGCATGCAGCTCATGGTGCAGCAGCTCGGTGGTCAGGTGGAGCAGGCCGAGCGGGGTGAGTACGGCAAGGCTGCTTTGCTCATTGATCAGGCCACTGGACTCCTTGCCGACGTCATAAACACATCGACCATGTGGATGAGCCATGGCGACTCAGTCACCAAATTGCCCAATGGGTTTACGGTATTAGCCCATACGGACAATACGCCCCAAGCGGCGATCGCACACCCCGAAAAGAATTTCTACGGCGTCCAATTTCACCCTGAAGTCGTCCACTCCAAAGGGGGCGACGCCCTCATCCGCAACTTCGTCTACAACATCTGTGAGTGTGAGCCCACCTGGACCACCGAAGCTTTTGTCGAAGAAGCCATCCGAGAAGTGCGGGCCAAAGTCGGTGACCAGCGGGTATTGCTTGCGCTCTCTGGGGGGGTTGACTCTTCCACCCTCGCCTTTTTGCTACATCAGGCCATTGGCGATCAGCTCACTTGCATGTTCATCGATCAAGGCTTTATGCGTAAGCGAGAGCCTGAACGCCTAGTCGAACTTTTCAACGACAGATTCCATATCAACGTGGAATACATCGATGCAGGCGAACGCTTCCTAGCCAAAATGAAGGGCGTTACGGATCCTGAAGAAAAACGTAAAATCATTGGCCATGAGTTCATTCGTGTCTTTGAAGAAGAATCCAACCGGCTTGGCCCCTTCGACTTCTTAGCCCAAGGCACACTCTACCCAGACGTCATTGAATCAGCCGATACCAATGTCGATCCACAAACGGGTGAACGCGTCGCCGTCAAAATTAAAAGCCATCACAACGTGGGCGGCCTGCCAAAAGATCTGCGCTTTAAGCTAATTGAACCGCTGCGTAAGCTCTTTAAAGACGAAGTCCGCAAGGTCGGTACGGCGGTGAACTTACCCGATGACATTGTGCGCCGTCACCCTTTCCCTGGACCGGGTCTAGCGATTCGAATTTTGGGTGAGGTAACCCCAGAGCGCCTGCGTATTTTGCGAGAGGCTGACTATATTATCCGTCAGGAAATTCGCCGCAGTCATAGCTATCACGACTTCTGGCAAGCTTTTGGCGTATTGCTACCTGTGCGCAGCGTCGGCGTCATGGGCGATCAGCGCACCTATGCCTATCCAATCGTGCTCAGGCTCGTTAGCAGTGAAGATGGCATGACCGCTGACTGGTCGCGTGCGCCCTACGAACTCTTAGAGAGCATCTCTAACCGTGTCGTTAATGAGGTCGACGGTGTGAACCGGGTGGTGTATGACATTACCTCCAAACCACCTGGAACGATTGAGTGGGAATAACCGCTTGAGATAAAAAACAGCGCGTCATGTGTCCACGCGCTGTTTTTTGAGTTATTTTTTATTTGCCACTATTAAATTCTGTCCACAGAAATACCCACGGCCTTGAGTTTGCGTCACAATATATTTGAAGACCATACTCAAGGAACGCCACCGAAGTAAGGACGATTAAGGCTAAGCAGCGCTACAACAGGCTCTGAATAGTACATCCAAAGCTGTTACGTTCACCGTTACATCCGACTATTACACTCACAGTGCTATGAACACCGATACACTCCTCGAACTGGTTCAAAAAGGTTATCGCGTTACGCTCGGAGCAGCTTCCACTGCGGTTGAAGCCGTACAAGACCCTCAGCGAACAGCTGATGAGTTTTCTGACATTGGCACAGATTTTCAACGATTGGCTAACAAGCTGGAAGACCGGGGTACGCTCACCGAAAAAGAAGCACGTGATTTTGTGGAAGGTGTGGCCAGCCAAATGCCTGAACCTTTCCGCAGTTTTTCGGCTAATTTTCCTCAGCCAGGCACCCCTGAAGCACCGAAAACCGTCACTACGGTAGCGACTCCTGTTGTAGATACTGCGCTGCAATCAGAGGTTGAATCGCTAACCGCTGAACTCATTGCCATGCGCAAAGAGATTGAAGAATTGCGCGAGAAAAATGGCTAACTAAATGACTAACTAACCAGCCACTTCAGCCGGTTATACCAGTTAACCAGTTATAAGAGCTTAAAGAGGGCATCGACTTAGGTCGATGCCCTCTTTGCATGTATTAGCGCCCTAATATTGCACCCATCATAATTGCGATCGCGAGCCTCAAATCACACACTTGCCACAGATATGATTTGTAATACAATCAAGAGCGGTTGAATCATCTGAAACAAAGATCACCCTCAGTTTCGCCCCTAAACGAAGGTTATTTGGATCAAAGTAACGAAAAACCTGTAGGTTTATTGGTAATTCCTTCTCTAGCGACTTTCCCTTAGAACATGCTGTTAGCTCTACAGGCAACATAAATCGTCATGGCTGAGAAATCTCCTATCCATCATTTAAGGGCAGGCAATATTCGCAAATGGAATCGTTGGAAAGCAAGAATTCGTAAAAAGAGTAATTCACGTCGCAAGAAAGTTATTGAAGCTTTTGTCGCTGCTGCTGGAAACGGGGGCAGCGTCGATGAAGCCTATGCACTCCTTGCAGAGTTAGAAAAAATTGATCTGGCCCATGCCTCTCTATCCCAGGTAGATTTCAAAGCAGATGATTTACGCTCAGCCCGATTAGTCGGGGCCATGTTAGAAGCGGCGGATCTCAGTGAAGCTAATCTCAGCTGGGCCAATCTTAGCGAAGCCAATCTTAGCTGGGCTAATCTCAGCTGGGCCAATCTCAGTGGAACGAAGCTCAGCGACGCAAACCTAAGCTACGCAAACCTCACAGGCGCAGCCCCCAATGGTGCTGATTTCATCGGGGCTAATCTAAGCGGGTCTAATCTCAGTGAGGCTCAATTAAGCGGTGCAACACTGTGCTCGGCAACCCTCAAAGCCGCGAATTTTGGCGGTGCGAATCTCAGCGGTGCAGACTTAAGCGGTGCAGACCTAACGTGGGCCAATTTTAAGGGCGCAGATCTCAGCGGTGCAGACCTAAGTCAAACCTGTTTGCAAGGTACGGATTTGGCAGGTGCTAACCTCACAGGCGTGAACTTTACCGGGGCAACCGGAGTGGCGATCGCACAAATGATCAACCAATCAGCCTAGTACCTCATCACTCTAGTACCTCATCACTTAGGCAAGCGCCGAGGCCCCACCCTCAGGTGGCACATCTTGCCAACGCCCTTGCCCCACCGCTCGAATCGCCTGCTTCAGCAACACATCACCGGTGTATAGTGCCTTACCCACAATCACGCCCGACACCCCGGAAGGCACCAGGCTCAGCAAGCTCAGCAAATCTGATATCGCACTCACCCCACCTGAAGCAATCACAGGGGTATCAATTGCTGTCGCTAATTCTCTCAACGCTTCCATGTTGGGACCTTTCAGCGTGCCATCACGCTTAATATCGGTATATACAATGGCCGCAGCCCCCATATCGCCCATGCGCTTGGCCAAATCCACAGCCATCACTTCAGAGGTTTCTAGCCAGCCACGGGTGGCAACTTTTCCCTCACGGGCATCAATTCCCACAATGATTTGACCAGGAAACTTTGCACATAGCTGGCCGACTAGATCAGGATTTTCTACGGCCACAGTACCTAAAATGGCGTACTGCACGCCCAGGTCAAACAAGGCACTCACGCGATCGGCATCGCGCAGACCACCACCGACTTGAATCGGGATTTTAGCAACTTTTGCGATCGCCTCAATCGCCTTCCAATTTTCCGGCTTCCCAGCCTTAGCGCCATCTAAATCCACCAAATGCAAACGCGTCGCACCGTCAGCCTCCCACTGCTGGGCCACCTCCACAGGGTTCTCGTTAAAGACCTGAGACTGATCATAGTCCCCTTGAAATAGCCTTACACAACGTCCTTCGAGCAGGTCGATAGCTGGGATGACATCCATTCACTTGAGTCCATTAATTCAGTGTTTGATTGTATCAACAAAAAAGACCCGGCCTAAAAGCACGCTAAAAGTCAAAAAAAGACCCGGCCTTAAGGCTCGGGTCCGTCGGAATGTGTATTAAGGAAGTAAGTTCAGCTACATAGGCTGGAATTACTGGGCTCAGTGTTCCCAAGTACGGACAGCCCCTATCCGGCCTATTTCTACCTGGGCCAGGATCTATGTAGCCTTCTCTAACCGTTGAATCCTCCGTTGACTTTATAGAGCCTGTCCATTGGGCTATTTAAAAGCTCAACGGTTAATGCGATCCAAAATCTGCTGAATAGTTGCCCCATCAGAGGCTTGTGGATGCCGCTGCAAGTACTCTTCTAAGTCCTGTCTAGCGAGTTCGTAGTTTTTGAGTTCGTAGTGCAGTATTCCGCGATCGCGCTTCTGCTGATACTGCCTCGGCGCTAAAATCAGCAGCTTATCCAACGTCGCCACCGCCTGAGAAAAATCCTCCAGCTTCAAATAAATCACCTTCAGATTCATCAAAATTCGAGCCAAAAAAGCCTTGGGCATCACCCCACTTAAAAATTCAGGTCGCCAGGGCACCTCGGCATCGTGCAAACTGTAAAACTTCTCCTTGCAGTCATCTACAAATAAAACGTCACCCTTGTTAAACGGATCGACAAACACTTCCATTTCATCAATCACTGGACGCACCAAAAAATGCCCCGGCATCCCCACGCCCACCATCGGAAACCGAATCCGACGCGCAATTTCTAAATACACCAGCGATAGCGTAATCGGAATCCCCAAGCGTCGATCAATTACGCAGTTCAAGCAGCTATTGTCCGGGTCGTAGTATTCAATGCTGTTACCCATGAACTTGAGTTCACCGAACAGGTAATCATTAATTACCTGAATCACTTTCAGGGGATAGCGATTTTTGGGAAGGCGCGATCGCACATCTGCAGCCATCGCATCCAACGCCGCCAAATAGACCCCCGGATCCATATCCCAGTAATCCTCCTGCGCAATGTAAAGCGCCGCCGCCGCCAAATTAATGCGCCCATCGGCCTTTTGGACCTCTTGGTAAAAGCGCTGGCCAGCAGGGGAAAGTCTCATAGAAAAGGCTACACAAAGGACGCTCACATTCGTCCTTTAGACAGGACCGAGCAGACCTATTGTATAGCCCTTATTCCATAAATGCTCCCAACGTAACCAGGTGTGAACTTTTTCCTTGGAGATCCGGGGATCGCCCTAAAACAAAGGGGAGCAATCTAAAATTTGTTAAGGGGATCAGTCTAAAAGTGGCCTGTGTTACAGCAACTATTTTCAATATAGGGGTGGCTGCGGCAACGAGACCATCACCTTCAGAGCAAACGCATAATCAATTTTGGGATGCACAGTCGACAGCTATTTTCGCAATAGCCAACTGACTCAGGATATTCTCAGAATTCCTGTCCATCCGCTTTAGTAATATTCAGGAATTTCCAAGAAACCTTTCGAGCAAGGCTAGTTAGATCAGCAGTATGAGGCAGTCAATACGCTTGCTCATCAATACGCTTAATCAATCGCTGCCTGTATAGTCGTCGTTGGATGTGGTTGGAACGACGGCTAGTCACTTAGCTCACAGTCACTTAGCTCGCAGTTGCATAGCTTTCATCCATGATGGCTGTACTAAGCTAAGCGTCCAAAGCTACAAATAGCCTCCTAAACATACAGCAGCTATTCGATCTTTAAAGTTCCTGCTTTCTTCCTTGTTTCAATGGAGGAAGGGAACTCGCGTGATTGAGAGCTAAGGGTCATTGAGCTGTCAGTTCTGAATTAATTCTAGGTACTCTATGAAAGTTAAGCATTTGGCCATCTTGGCAATTTCTGGAACT
>JBCDAG010000173.1:0-14564 GCA_039186165.1 Cyanobacteria bacterium P01_F01_bin.53 | reverse complement strand
GAACCAAGCCCTGAAACCCTTGATCCTTCGTCATAAATTCTCAATAGATGGCAGTTGCTGAGAATTTAACGTGTTCCTAAAACCCTTATATGACAAGGGTTTTAGAGATGTCTCGGACTTATGTGTACACGGGAGCCCTTTTCTCTAGGTCGTCATATTTTTAAAGTCTCTTTGGGAAAGGTGTGGCGACGCATTGCGATTTCTGGAGAAGCCACCTTATCGCAATTTGGCGATCTCATTCGCGACTCGGTCAAGTTTGATGATGACCATTTGGACCAGTTTACCTATGAGAACAGTATGGGCCGTCAGGTCAATATCATGCATCCCTATATGAATGAGGGTGAGCAGTTTACCGATGAAATCATGGTGGGCAGTTTACCGCTGGTGGAGGGCGATAAGTTGAAGTATTTGTTTGACTTTGGTGATTGCTGGGAGTTTGAAGCCTGCCTAGAAACCGTTGAGCCAGAGCCAACACAGGGAATCCCCAAGGTTAAATCTTCTAAGCGCTCTAAAAAAAACAACAAACCAAGAGCCATCGGAGAAATCCTTGAGTCTCATGGTGAAGCACCTGAGCAATATCCAGAGAGTGACTGGTAATCATTGGCATTGCACCCCTCATTTTGTAGGAGCGTGCAGTAGACTTTCCCCTGACTTAAATTGTCCTATTGCAGTCGAGTTTGCCCTGCGTCTGCGGTGCGATCGTTCCGAATCAACCCTAAGTCAGGACTTACCTGTAAGCGAATGGCGATCACACTGATATTGTCGTGCCCGTTCACTTCATTACTTAAGTCGATCAGTTCATCCATTCCCTTGTCCAGGTCCTTGTTCCCTTTGAGCAATGGATCGATATGGCTGTCCAAATGCGTTTCGACAAGGTTGTTGTCGCACAGGCCATCCGAGCAAAGTAGCAGCAGGGTATCTTCCGAAAAATGGAGATAAGCCACATCAGGATATAAATCCTCTGAGCCCCGTGGCCCAAGTGCTTGGGTGAGCTGATAGGCATCTGGCCGCGCGTAGGCAATGTCGTGGGGAACGCCGCGCTTGATTTCGCGTTGGCCCACTTCATGGTCTGTGGTGACTTGCTTTAGGCCGCTACGTCGGGTGTGTTGATACAGCCGAGAGTCACCCACGTGGGCGACCATGGCTTCGGTTCCCTGAAGCAGCACGACCACTAGGGTTGTTCCCATGCGCTCATGGCCAGCTCTGCCTTCTTTTTCATTGACCTCAAAAATAGCTGTATTTGCCAGCTTAACCGCCTCTGCGACGGTTGTTTTGGTCGGTAGTCGGCTGGGAGCTTGTCCGGGCAGTGGGTGGGGCCAATGCTCGTCAAAATAGGTTTTGAGGGTTTGGGACGCCAGTCGGCTCGCGACTTCTCCGCCATCATGGCCGCCCATGCCATCGCACAGTACATACAGGCAGTGGGCATGGGTGCGATCGCCCTGATTATCTGCCTGTTTTTGTGTGCTGCTAGAGATAAAGAAGCAGTCCTCATTGTGCTCTCGCTGACGTCCTACATCGGTGCGCCCAGCATCTTGCAAAGCGGTGAGCTTCATGGGTAGCACCATGGTAGATTCGCCGCTGTCACTGGATTCCCCGCTGAAGGTTTGGAGGGCGATATTTTCTAAGGGGTCATCACTTTCTAGGGGGGCACCTTCTTCTAGGGGGGCACCTTCGAGTGGTGTTTCCAGAGGCAGTGTTTCTATGGGCGCGGCGTTGGTCGCAGTGTCTGCGGTAGGCTCTATTGGAGGCATCTCCCGAGGCATAGAGGTCGCCTCGGGAGATGCGTTTAAGGGGTTCTCTGAAGAATTATCCACGGGATCAGTGTTTAGTTTATCTGTGTCGTTTTCTATGATGAAACTGGTCTCTTCTGCCGGTGGTGGGGCAATGGATGGATTTCTGGCGGGGGTGATGGCGTCAGGTGTGGTCAGTAAAGATTCGCCAATGGCAGCGAGTTCATTGCGGAGTTGATCGAGGGTTTGGGCTGAAGTGACGGTCAGGATGATGTCCCGAATTTGGCGCAAGGGGGCGAAGGTGCCTCGGTGTGGCAAGGCTAATAGGGACTGTAAAAAGCCCTTAAGCTCTGAGAGCTCAGGAGGCCGATGGGGTGGGTGGGCCGGTTCAATGAACTGCTCAATGCGTAAGGACTGCTCGTCGTCTATGCCCAGGTTATTTGCGAGCAGCAGACTAGAGCGCCACTGAGGTATCGGTTCTAAGGCTGCCCACAGATCCGTCAGGGTATACATCCAGTAGACATATTGGAGGGGATCGGTGGCCGTGGAAAATGCCTCAATCAGGCTGATGTGTGGGCGTGTCTCCATGGCGCTATCCGTGGCGCTAATAAGAACGGTGGTGTGATCTTGCTGCCAGGTGTCGTACAGCGGTGGGGCTGCTTCCGATAGGAGTAGGTAAGGATAGGCGGATGCGGGTAGATGGGGGGTAGATTGCAGCTCCTTGGCGGCGGCGTGAGCCAGCTCGGGGAGTTTTTCTTGGAGGGGCGATCGCACCTCTGGCGTGGTGTCTTGTACCAGTGCGTTTCCCTGGGCAAGCACCGTAATCACCTGGTACCGCTGATGTTGGTCAAGGGCGGTCGCTGGGGTAAGGGTGAGCTTATCTGCGGGCATGAGCCGCGCTTGTAGGGTTTGTGCTTGTAGGGTTTGCGTTGACTGCTGCTCTGTCCCTGATGGCTGCTGTGATTGCGCTGCCGAAATTGCCGCGGAGAGCGATGCGCCGCATTGTTGGCAAAACTTATAATCCGGGGGATTGGATGACTGGCACTGGGGGCAGATGAGCATATAGGGTACTTATCGGTGTAGGGCCGATATGTTGCGACGTGCTGAAGGGGTTGACACTGAAGGATAGGTAAAGTGGCTGTGTGAACAGTTGAGAGGTCGCTGGAGGTGCTGTGGAGAGTTTGCTGGTTTATAGGTGAATGGTTTACGACCTACGCAAGGATTATGCCTGAAAATGGGCTTGACTTTACCCCCATTGGAGTGACCGCTTACTTTTCCCGGATAACGTGCTCATTTTTTATTTAGGTTTTTAATTTAGGGACGGCTACAAGACGTTGGTTAACGTTTGCGCGAACTGAATGAATCAGCGCTTGAGCGATCGCACTTCTTCATTGCTGAGATCTCGCCATTCTCCCGGCTGTAATCCTTCCAGGGTAAGTGCCAGTCCTCCGGGCAAAAATAGGGCGCTGCGTACCAACCGTAGGGTCGGAAAGCCCACCGCGGCTGTCATCCTACGTACCTGGCGATTTTTCCCTTCGGTTAGGGTGAGTTCTATCCAGGCCGTGGGGATGTGCTTACGATAGCGAATGGGTGGATTCCTGGGCGGTAGATCAGGTTCGTCCATGGCACGTACTTGGGCAGGACGTGTGCGGTAGTCCCGAATGGTCACGCCCTGCCTGAGCTTTGCTAGGGCCGCTGCATCCGGCTGACGCTCTACTTGTGCCCAATACTGGCGACGATGGGCAAATTTGGGGTGGCTTAGCCGATGTTTTGCGGGGCCGTCATCCGTAAGCAGGAGTAGTCCCTCACTGTCCCGGTCTAAGCGTCCAACCGCATACACATCCTTGACGGGAACGAAGTCCTTCAGCGTGCTGCGACCGGCCTCATCCGTGAACTGACTCAGGACGTTATAAGGCTTATAAAGCAAAAGATAACGGTAGGCCACGTAAGCAATCTTATTAATTCTTGAACTCTATTGACAAAACGCCCTAAAACAAGGGCCAGTCGATATCCTATTAGCAACAAGTACTCTATCAACTAAAGGCTTAGGGGTAACGGGGCTATGGACAATGCTAAGAAGTACCGGATGAATTGCACACTCACCTTTGGTGATATATACAGTCAAATAATTGTTTGGTTGATTGTGCTGTTCGTGAGCTTGGCCGCAGCCCTTGGGCTGATGGGCGCGAGTCGGCCGATTTATGCGCTGGCTACCGTTGGTCTGATTTTGGTGCTGTCCCTACCGTTTTTGCTGTTTGCCTTTGTGACGACGTTGCTCAATCACATTGAGTTCGATCTGGTGGATCCTTCCCAAGAAGCTGAAGAGGCGACTAAAGTAACTGCTGCTGCTAAAAAGCTATCTCGTCAGCGTGCTTAGTTGAACGCGTTTATTTGAACTTGCCGGGTTGGATGGTCGTTCACATTTATGTGTTTAAGATGCGTTTAATTTAAGGCTTTGGCCTTTACTCAGTTGGCCTTTAAATCAAACGGCTTGCATAATTCCTAATCTGCTTTAAGGCAAGATTGGAACCATGCAAGCCGTTTTTTGATGGGCGTTTTTTGATGGGAGTGAGGGCTGTGTCGGAGTTGCTATGTTAGCTATTCGGCTGGTGGTGCAACGGGGGCGTCGCCAGTAGCCTCTGCACCTTCTGCTGATTCTTCAGAAGAAGCGTTCTCGGCGTCGCTTCCGGTGTCGCTTTCAGCAGCGGGCAGAGCAGTTTTTTGATTAATTAGCTGCTGTACGCCGTCTTTGTACTGCGTTGGGGCTAGGGCTAGGGCTTCATCAAATAGGGTTTTGGCACCGCTGGTGTCTCCCTGTTCTTGGAGGATGAGGCCTTTTGCCAAGATGGGACGGAAGTCAGGCTGGGTCGGTGAGGCTGTTTTGGTATCAGCGATCGCCTCATCGTACATTTTCAAAGCATCGTCAAATTTCTTTTGCTCAACGAAGACCTGTCCAAGAAGGAGCTTGACAGAGAGCTTGTCGATGCTGCCGGGGGTGATTTCGTTGTTGCTATCGGCGGTGGCGAGGGTGTCTCTCAAGAGTCCTACGGCAGCTTCCGTACGTTCCTGGCTAATGAGGAGGGCGACTAGACCCTCAAGGGCAGGCACATTGCCAGGATTTTGGGTGAGGACGCGGCGGTAAACCTGAGCAGCCCCTTCGAGATCCTCAAGCTGCTGCTTGGTTTGAGCAAGGG
This sequence comes from Cyanobacteria bacterium P01_F01_bin.53, assembly GCA_039186165.1. GTDB lineage: Bacteria > Cyanobacteriota > Cyanobacteriia > Phormidesmidales > Phormidesmidaceae > Phormidesmis. Next base: position 9,640 of record JBCDAG010000173.1, on the reverse strand, counting down.
CGATGGAATATTCGGCCACATCAGGGTTCAGATTAGCCAGGCGCTCAAGGGGCTCTACGGTGCCGGCCAAATCATTCAGGGCGATTTTAGCTTCGATAATGCCAATCAGGGCTGTTTGGTTATCGGGTTCACGTTCGAGCACTGCGCTGTAGCCGTCGATCGTGCCTTGTAGCTTTGCCGTTTGGTCTTCGGTGGTTTGGGCGGCGACAGGCGTATTGCCATGGTTGCCGCCCCCCGCGCGGCCATTAAAGGCAAAAGCGACGGACCCTGCTGCGAGTGCGGCCACCGCAAGCACGAGTACGCCTCTGACGAACCAGCTATCCTTCTTCAAAACGCGTTCCCAACCCTACTTATCAAAATATCCTGCTCATATTAGCGCTAAGCTTCCCTGATTGGGGAACCCCAGTGTGCGGCTGTCGGCCCTTGGGTGCCACTTTTCTGAGTAAACAGTGTGCGGTTGTCGGCATTTTAGTGCCACTTTTCTTAGGAAACAGCGGTTTCCGGAGCTTTTCTGATAGGGAATAAGCCCAAAAAAGTACGGATTTTCTTTGGTTTGCATGAACTATTAGTCACCAGATTTGATAGATAGATAGGCCTTCGCACCCCTTAAATCAACTTTTATAAGTTTTTTTGGTAAAAGGTGTTCCCTTTTTAACAAGAACCGTGAACTCTCAGTGATGAAGGTTGGTCGCCTACGCTAGCCTTAAAAGGCAGGCAAAGCAAAATTTCTGTGTGGCTCCAGCAGGCCTCTGTGTTGGGCGCAGATGTGTTACACACAGATGTGTTACACACAGATGTGTTAAGTACAGAGTTAGATGCAGATGTGCGGGACGAGGCGTTCGTTATGCCGTTCGCTCTCATTTGGGCATGGGTTTCTTATACCTATCGGTTTTGGATGGTTAGCAATGGCGCCTTCAGCCAATTAGGAAAGTATCTAATGTCATAAATCCAGTTTGGCGCTGATGCTAATCTAGTCTTGCCAGTTGGTTTTACCCGTGCTAACGCTTGGGCATTCATTCACGTCACGATCGGTGTCTTCGGATTGTTTGGTCGTTTCTATCATCAGAGTCGCAGGTACAGTTTCAGGAGTTTGAGGATTGATGAGTTCTGCTGCCAGTCGCCCCCCCCAGACTACAAGTCAATTTATGAGCCAATCGTCTCAGTCTGCTAGTAAGTCTGCTAAAGATAAAGGGCTACGAAAACCGCCGAGTCGTCCTCAGCTGATGGGGCCGCCTACCAGACCCAAGCCACCCGTTCCAGCGCCTGCTCCCACGCCTGCCAAAGCCGTTATACCCCCCGAACCCGAAATCCCTGCTGAACCTCAGCCCCTGGGTCCGATTCCAGTGCCCAGTGAGCGGATGCAGTATCGCGCCATCGGTTTGCTCAAAGGGAAGTACGTTGCCTCAGAGGAGCAGTTCAACCGGGGTGATATTGCGTTAGCTGACGGGACATTGATTGATGCGGTGTTGTTGGGTCGGGTGACAAGCCTGATTAAAAAGCACGTTGACTTAGAGACGGAGCACCTTTGGGTGGTGTATCCTCGTACCCTGTATAAGGAAGAAAACGAGCCTGCCCTGCACATGCAAATTGTGGGTGTCTGGGAGCCTGAAACGCTCAGCTCGAAGAAGGACAGTGCGAAAAAAGACAGTGCGAAAGAGGACGGCGCGAAAGAGGACGATGCGGACAAAGACGGCGATGATGACACTCAGCCGCAGATCCTTTCGAGCGCGGAGGCGGAGGAGCGCCACAACGATTCCTTCTCTATTCGAGGCGAGGTGGCTAAGTACGACGAGGACAAGGGCGAAATCGTCATTAACATTGTTCAAAAGAGCAAGTCTGAGACGGCTAAGCCCAAGCGTCCTTTTAAGTTGCTTGTGAGCGGTAAGCTCACCGGACGCACCACGGGTTACTTCTGGGACTTGGATGTTAAGCGTGAAGGCGGTCAGCTAGTTTTGGTGGCGGCTAAGTCGATTGCGGTGGTGCCTCCTAAGAAAAAATCTAAGGAAGAGCGAAAGCGGAGCGATCGCAGACGTCCTGCCGCGGCCAAGCCCCGTACCACACCCGTTCCCAAGCCCAAGCCTAAGCCTAAGGATGCCGCAGAGAAGGCTGCAGAGAAAGCGCCTACATCGGACGCGATCGATGAGTCAAAGTCCGAGGTCACAAAGCCTGAGGTCACAAAGCCTGAGAGCGCAAAGGCCAGCAACACAAAATCCGATGAGACAGAGCCCGTGAGCGCCCCGAGTGAGGCCCCTGTTGCTGAAAAGGATGTTGCTAAAGAGTCAGTTACTGAGGCAGACGCCGAAACCACTGAAGATGTACCCGCCGCTGAATAGGGCCTGCTTTGAAAGGTGTTGACCTTCATGGCTCGACCTTTTCTGGCTTGATCTTCTGTGGTTTGAAACCTTTTAAAGCCCTTGGCCTGTATTCTCAGGCCAAGGGCTTTGGTTTATCGTCTTGGTCCAAGAAATTCTTGGCAAATCTGAGCAAAAGTTTTTGTGACTAACGCATGTCAAACTGCGGGCCCCAGCTGTCCTGCGGCATAAACCGGGTGTCTTTGGGTAAAGGCCTGAAGGTTTCGGTGAGTTCAAATTCACTGTCATCAATGCGTTGCTTGAGGTCTAGTGCCACCTGCTGTGCCAGATGTAGGCTAGAGAGGGGGGCCGTCCGAACCGTTTTGCCATCGAGTGTGAGCCTGCCGGATTTTAGCTGGGCATAGCTCACCAGACCAAAGGTAGGACGCACCCGTCGGGGAATGGAAAAATCAATCACTGGGGCGACAATGTCTTCGTCACGAACGTTGCAACGAAGGACGACATCTTCGTTGAGTACCGGAATGGGAATGCCGACGCCGAGCATCATAGATGCGCCGTAGCCTTTGAAGTAGCAGCCACGCACCCAGGTCGCATCCATCCGCTTGGCATCGCCGATTAGGGCTATGGTGGCAGCGGGGCCGACGGGGGTGCGATTCGGGAGGCGGCGCTGAAGCGGAAAGTGCTGGGTGCCCTCCCATGCCATGTAGCCCTCACCGCCACCGAGCAGGATGCGGGTGCCAATGCCGATGGTGTTGAGATCAGGATCGTTGAGCAGGGGGGACAGCTCGCCGCCGTTGGAATAGACGGCGTTAGCCAAGCGAGGTTGTAGGGGACCAAGGTAGGTGGCCAGGGGGCGATCGCCACCATTGACACCTACGATGAAATTTTGGTACAGGTTGCGCGGGTTAAAAAGGTAGAACTGGTTAATGCGATCGCGCGTAATAGTTGTCTCTAAGCTGGCCCGCGGGTAGCAGTCCGTTACCTGCCCTAGCGCACTCAGCGCCACCGGCTTATCTGCAATAAGGTCAGAAATGACATGGCCGCCGCCCCGTTCTTCCACCTCTCCATCCAAGCTAGAAGTACTACTCGGCGTCGCCATTTGCCCGGCTCCCAGGTACAAATCCACCGCGCCAAACCCAGCGTAAGCCAGTACCCCGTCCAGGTGGCATTCCACAATTTTGATCGGCGGATCGGTGTGGCCTAAGTTAATGATGGCCCCGGAGCCTTCCATCGGCTCAAAGGTTCCTGTGGTAATCACATCGACGGTTTTAGCCGCTTTGGTAACCCCCATCTCTGCGATGCGGGCTTTGGCTTCAGTGATGGTCCAAACGATCGCTTTGCCCTGGCGAATTTTGTCATTGATCTCGGCAATCGTGCGCATGGCAAGCACCGCTGGGGTTTAGCTAGATTTTTTGGGTGCTGCGTTTTTCAACGCAATGAGCAGGATTACACCCATGATGAGGCTCGGGAGGATGACGATGGCCGTCGCCAATCCGTTTAAGTTTTCAGCCTTCTCTGCCGCAACCGCTGCCGCAACCGGAAGCAGCGGTCCACCGTATTTAATCAACAGGCTCAACACGGCTGAGAGCCCAATGACTTTAACTAAAAAGGCGATGTTGTCGTTCATGGTTGCTAACCCTTAACCCTCGGTGGCGAGTCGAATGGTCATGGCACACCATTCATCTTTGTGGGTTATCCCAGTGACTTCCCAGCCGTAGGCGACCAAATGTTCTTCTACCCAGGGAGCCTTGCTGGTGAGAATGCCGCTCAATATGCCCCAAGTCTCTGGATCCGCGAGCTCGCTAAGCCGAGGAATAATCAGTCCCACGATAATCTCTGAAAGGATGTTGCACACAATGCCATCGATGGGACACTCGCTCGCCTGCTGTGCCATGGCTATAATTTCCGGCAAGCTGCCGACCTGCACCTGCAGTTGTGCTGCGTTAATGCCGTTCACCTCAGCGTTCGATTTTGTCGAGCTAAACGCCAGCGGATCAACATCGGCAGCGTAGGCTTGGCGGGCACCATACAGCAGTGCCACGATGGACAAAATGCCGGAGCCGCAGCCAATATCTGCCAGGGTTGCGCCTTCAAGGGACTGTTCTTCTAAGGCTTCCAAGCATAGCCGAGTGGTCGCGTGCGCACCCGTACCAAAGGCACTGCCTGGATCAAGGGTTAAGATGGTGCGCTCGGTGGTGGGTGGCTCCATCCAGGCCGGATTGATCAGGAGTTTTTCTCCTATTTCCTCAGCTTTCCAATGATGTTTCCAGCTTTTGGTCCAGTCCTCTTCGTCAATCAGCTGCCAGCTTACTTCCACGGAGGGCAGCGTTGTCATTGCACCTGCCTGATTCGCACCGCTTTTGAGCAGCATTGTAGCCTGCTCCGCAGTGTTATTTAGCAGCGTGGATTGCAGGTTTTCAAAGTCTTTGGGTTGAAATTGAACCTCGGGGAAATAGGCGGTGACAATGCGTTTGTCATCTTTGGTTTGGCTGGCTGTGCCTTTGCTGCCTAGCTCGTCGAGTGCCCAGTAGACGCTATCTTCTAGGACGGGTGGGCAGATGGTGGTGACTTGCCACCATTTTTCTGGGGTTTCACTCATTGTTGGCATAGGCGGCTGGCATTGGACGTTGGGAGAGTGATTTTAAAGTTTGCAATTGCCCTCATCCCCTAACCCCTTCTCCCTGGGGAGAAGGGGAAACAGAGTCCGACTCCCTCTCCCTAGGGGGAGGGTTGGGGTGAGGACGGTAGCCGCTACTGGCTTTTCCAACTTTTTACAGCGCTACGGTGTACGCATCGCGAATACCCGGCTCTTTCTTGATTTCATTCAAGATGCCTTCAGGCAACGGATCGTCGATGCTCAACACCATCACAGCGTCGCCGCGCACGATTTTGCGGCCCACCTGCATGCTGGCGATGTTGACGTTAAAGCTGCCAAGCAAGGAGCCGATTTTACCGATGATGCCGGGCATATCGCGGTGCAGCGTGAAGAGCATGTACTTGGTGGGTGGCACGTTGATAGGGAAATTATCCATATCGATAATGCGCACTTCACTGCCGCCGAGCAGAACGCCCGTGACGGAGTGCTGACCCAAGGAGCCCTTCGCGGAGAGATAGAGCGAGCCAGTGTAGCCTTCGGTGGTTGTGTCGCGGGTTTCGACCACACGAATGCCGCGCTCTTTGGCTTCAATAGAGGCGTTGACGTAGTTCACACGCTCTTGCAGAGCATGGGAGAGCAAGCCTTTTAGGGCCGCAATCACGATGGGCTTGGTGTCGTTCTCAGCGAGTTCGCCTTGCAGGCGAATTTCCAGTTCTTCTACGCGACCACCGGCTAGCTGACCGACAAAGTTGCCCAGGGTTTCTGCCAGGGTGAGATAGGGGCGTAGCTTCTCCAGCATGTCTGGGCGGAGGCCAGGAATATTCACGGCTGAGCGAGCCGGGAGGCCGAGGATGACATCGCGGATTTGCTCGGCGACATCGACGGCGACGTTGACCTGAGCTTCAGCGGTAGAGGCACCCAAGTGAGGTGTCAGAACGAGTGATTTATCGACAGCGCGCAACGGTGATTCGCCTAGGGGCTCACTGTCGTATACGTCTAGGGCTGCACCTGCGATCACGCCATCGGTGAGTGCCTTGGCGAGAGCCGCTTCGTCAATAATGCCGCCGCGGGCGCAGTTGATGATGCGGGCGGAGGGCTTCATTTTGGCCAAGGAGTCCGCGTTGATCAGGTTGGCGGTTTCTTTGGTTTTGGGAATGTGGAGGGTGATGTAGTCCGACTCGCTTAGGAGATAGTCCATTTCGACCAGACGGCAGCCGAGTTCTTCTGCGCGATCGCTCGAAATGAACGGGTCAAACGCCAGCAAAGTCATGCCCATAGCCCGAGCCACTGTGGCCACGTGGGAGCCAATTTTGCCTAAGCCCACGACGCCCAGCGTCTTTTTATAAACTTCTACGCCCGTGAAGGCTTTACGGTTCCAATCGCCTGCCTTCATCGACTTGTTCGCCGCAGGGATGTAGCGTGACATGGAGAGCATCATCGCGAGGGCATGCTCGGCAGCGGCAATGGTGTTGCCTTCTGGAGAGTTAACAACGACAACGCCTTTGCGGGTAGCCCAAGAGACATCAACGTTGTCTACCCCGACGCCTGCGCGACCAATAATTTTGAGGTTGGTGCCCGCTTCTAATACTTCTTTCGTAACCTTGGTGCCCGAGCGAATCATCAGGGCATCGTATTCCGGAATGATGGAAATCAGCTCTTCTAGGGGTAGCTTGGTTTTTACATCTACGCTGGCAACCTGGGAGAGGATATCTATTCCGGCTTGGTCGATGGGGTCTGAAACGAGTACCTTGGGCATGAATTAACAGAAGAGTTGGGTGGTTATACAGAGAGATATATTACTGCACCACGGGAGACGGATTCTTTAAGGCAAGTTAACGAAAATTCGGTAATACCGGCCTTTTTACTTAAGCCTTCTGTTGTTCTCAGGCTCCCCTATTGGTCAGTGCGCAATGCTTCTAGGGCATTAAACGCATCGACGATAACCACATTCGACATAAGAAAACCTTCGGGATCGGTGAGCCGAATATGGTCTGTGGGTTTAAGGTTCGTCACATTTGGATACGGTTGGCAGTCAGTGGTTGATGTGCCAGTAGCTGACGTAATGGTGACCCATTGGCTTGAGATATGGGGGGCGATCGCTTTTCCCATTTCCACTAACCCTGGCTCGCCATACACCTCATATAACGCCGCCAAAGAAACCCCTTCCTTTAAGCGCAGTCCGACCATAATGCCTTCTAGCACACGTTCTCCTGGCGATAGTACAGGGTCGTCGGTCTGCCCTTGTTTCACAAACTGCGCTACCCAATCTCGGTAACTACGCTGTGTCCGAGGTCGGTCGATGCGTTGATATCCCGGCCCCAATTCTTTCCACAGATAGCTCGTTGCGCCCATGCCAAAGCCATAGCAGGGCTGGTTTTTCCAGTAGGTAAGGTTGTGTTTGGCCTGGTATCCAGGTTTGGCATAGTTGCAGATTTCGTAGTGCTCGTAGCCGTTATCATTCAGCATTGTTTTGGCCATGCGATACATCGCGGTGGTGTGGTCATCGCTGGGTAAAGGCGCTTCTCCGGGTGTGAAATATCGAGAAAAGGCCGTCTGTGGCTCAACAATCAGATCGTACTGAGAAATGTGGTGGGGCTGGAGTTCTATGGCCTTTGTCAGTGATTTTTGCCAGCTCTCTAGGGTTTGGTGGGGTAGCCCCGAGATCAAATCCAGGCTGAAGTTATTGACATTGGCTTGCCTTAAAAGATCGACAGCGTGCAAGATATCGCCTTGCCGATGGAAGCGTCCGCAAGCAGCAAGCACCTCATCCTCAAAATCCTGTACGCCAAGGCTGACCCGATTAATGCCCGCAGCCCGATAGCCCTGAATATGTGCCAGCTCAAAGGTTGCTGGATCCATTTCCATAGAAACTTCTGCATCAGGTGCAATGCCAAAACGTTGATCGATGGCCTGCAAAATGGCTTCTAGCTGAGAGACGGCAAGGAGCGATGGGGTGCCGCCGCCGAAGAAGACAGTTTTTAATGGGCGGGTTTGTAATGGAGCCGTACCTGTTTCGGAGATCGCGATGGGCGTGGCTTGGATTTCCTGGATGAGGGTGTGGACGTATTGTTCGATGGTTGGAGAGGTGTCGCCGCGTTTGCGATCGCCCACCACTGAGATGGCAAAGTCACAGTAAAAGCACCGCCGTCGACAGAACGGAATGTGGATATAGGCTGAGGTTGCCAAGCGGATGTCCTGCTTCTAATCGCTGGTGTGATATCTGAAAAGGTGGCTTTCTGGAGGCTTTTTGGAATTACAGGCTTGACTAGATTACAAAAAATGCGATTAAAGAGGCGATCGCGAACCCAGCCCCTATAATAGCCGTAATTATAATCACACCAAGGCTTTTAAGCGTGCGGCACCTAAAGGTCGTAGGGGGTTAGGTCGCCGGAGGGGTAGCCCTCACCCCGGCGATGCCTTCAGCGCTCACAGGCTTTACACCTATCTTATGCTCGACGCACTGATCGTTTTTTCATTTGTCTTAACCGGGGCTGGAATCGGCTTTTTTAGCGTTGATTTCCTTCCAGATTCTGCGCTGCAGCAGGTGACTAATATTGAGGGCCTGGAATCTGTGACAGGTGGTTTTGGCGCCCTGATTGGTCTGGGTGCGGGGCTGGTTGTGCAAACCAGCTATCGACGGATCGAGACGCAGATCAAGGAGATGTCTCCGGATAAACTGCTCTCCAGGGCGGTTGGTTTGGTCATTGGCTTACTCATCGCCAACCTGATGCTGGCACCGTTGTTTTTATTGCCCATCCCTGCGAGTTTTGGCTTTATTAAGCCCATCACCGCCATTATGGGTAGCCTGCTATTTGCGGTTTCAGGCATGACCCTGGCCGAAACCAATGGCCGGGCGCTGCTGCGACTGATTAATCCCAACAGCTACGAGACGATGCTGATTAATGAAGGCACGCTCAAGCCTGCTCAGAGTAAGGTGCTCGACACCAGCTGCATTATCGATGGCCGCATTGAAGACCTATTGAAAACGGGCTTTATTGAAGGTCAGTTGCTGTTGCCGCAGTTTGTGCTGCAAGAGCTTCAGCGCGTTGCCGATTCTTCTAGCGATCAAAAACGGGCCAGGGGCAGGCGCGGCTTAGATATCATCAATCGCATTCGTGAGACCTATCCTGATCGCGTGGTAATTGACCCGGCTGACTATGACGATATCAGCGCAGTCGATTCTAAGCTGGTGAAGCTGGCCCAGGAAATGAATGCGCAGCTGCTCACTAATGACTACAACCTCAACAAAGTCGCCAGCGTTCAGCAAGTGAAAGTGCTCAATATTAATGACTTAGCCAAGGCCATTCGCCCGACTTACTTGCCCGGTGACGATATTGAAATCAAAGTCCTCAAAGAAGGCAAAGAACCCTCCCAAGGTGTGGGCTATTTAAACGATGGCACCATGGTGGTGGTAGAAGAAGGCAATGAATTTATTGGTGATGAACTCGTGGTGGTGGTGACTGGCGCGCTCCAAACTTCTGCAGGCCGGATGATTTTTGCACGGCCCGATCGTTCTGCGTTGACCTCTTCTTAAGACACGCTTTTCGTTAATAGCGAGATTGTAAAACCCCCCTGAGTATTCCAGCTACTCAGGGGGGGGTACGAGGGCTTGATTCTGTCCTTTAAAACAGGTGGCTACAGCAATATTCCGGCGATGCAGGCGGTCATAAAGCAGGCGAGGGTGCCAGCGACCATGGCGCGGACGCCGATGCGAGCGAGGTCGGCTTGGAGG
>JBCDAG010000172.1:0-14587 GCA_039186165.1 Cyanobacteria bacterium P01_F01_bin.53 | reverse complement strand
GGTCTCGACTTTTCCCTGGTTTAAGGTGACCAGGGAAAAGCTACGCCGGGTGCCTGCTTCGGTCTGTTCTATACGGGGAACGTTGGCGGCGTTGAAATAAACGGTCCCGGTAGGATCTTTGGCGACGCGGGTGCGGAGTTGCTGGGTGTTGTGTTTGAGGGTGTGGTGCATGTGGCCAAAGGTGACCAGCGGGACGCGCTTGCCAGATTGCTGGGTGAGGGCGATCGCACCGGCGAAATCGGGATCGCCATAGTCACCGCTGCTCTTACCCCAGTCTTTGCCACAGGGATCTTCGGGTTGTGCGCCGAGTCCGTAGGGGCCAGCATGGCCGAGGAAAATCAGGGTTTTGTGTTGGGCTTCATCGGCGGCAGCCAGAATGAGATCGGAAGATTCATCAAAGTTGTTGACGTCGAATCGGTCTCGATAAAACTTACGGTAGCGCCATTTAGAGCCGCCCCAGCTAAAGGGTCTGCCGCCGACAACGGTGAGGTCAAATTGGGGGAATTCTCGTTTGCTAAAGCCAACATGGGCCTCGCCGAGCAAATCCATTTGTAGCTGTACCCAGTCTTCTCGGTTGCGATCATAGGGACAGTTATTAATGCCTTTTTTGCTCGCAGAATAATAGGCATCGTGGTTGCCCATGATGGCGGCCTTGGGCAGCTCTACTGCGGCAATTCGACGGACAACCTCAACCGCTTCGTTGCCATAGTCGCCGACGAACAAAGCCAAATCAACGTTGAGGTGTTTGAGGGCGGCGTTGTCTTCTAGCTCCCAGAGGTCATGGATGTCGCCGACAACGGCTATTTTAATGACGGATTTGGGCACGGGCGTTTTGCTATGACGGCTGTGATGTGATGGTTTTGCTGTGACGGCTTATGAGCCTTGGTGGATGAGGCGATGGAAAGCTTGTGGCTGAACGGTATACCCAGATTAGCGCTTTGCTGCTCTGGCTTTGCTGCTCTGATAGTTAATTTGTGTTTTTTCAGCGCTAGAGGAAGTGCTTAGCGTCGTCAAAGGGGTCTAATCTTTAATGAGATTCTTTAATGCGATGCTGGTGTGAGCCCAATGGTGAATCAGATTATTTTGACGGCTTTAGATGTTTTCCTCAGTGATTCGGATAGTGATTCGGATGAGGATTGCGGGGCTTTAAAAAGTGCGATCGCTCAATTGCAGGCGAAAGATATTCCGGTGATTGTCTTTACGGAACGCGATCGCGCTGAACTAGAGCCCATCCGAGCGAAATTGGGCCTGGTAGCTCCTTTTATTACTGAGAGCGGGAGCGGTATTTTTACCCCAGTGGACCAAAACCCTTTTGATCCGGTGTTAGGTGAAAAAGACGGTGCTTACTATGTGGAAGAGCTGGGATGTCCTTATGTGCAGGCGCGGGCGGGTTTACGGGTGATTGCGAATGAGATTTCTCATCCCTTAAAAGGCTTTGGTGACTTTACGGTGGATCAGCTCAAACGGATGGCGAAGATTTCTGAGGACGCTGCTCACCAGGCTAAAGCGCGAGAATTTAGTGAACCTTTTATGACGCCTAAAGCGGTGGATTCGGAGACCCTTCGTGACGCAGCTGAGGCAATGGGCTTTGGGGTGGTGCTGCGATCACCAGAAGAGGGAAGGTTCTCTGAGCTGATCGGTGCTGATGCGGGATTAGGGCCTGCTGTGCAGGTAGTGCTTGAGGCGTATCAAAAGCAGCTACCTGCGGGCGAAGCTTTGAAGGTGATGGGCATTAGCTCCCGTGAGCAAGACGCCTCTTTGTGGGCTGAGGCTAACTCGTTAGCAACTTGGACAAACGTGGTGTTGTCAGCAGATGAGGCTGGGACAGTTGGCTGGTTATCGGCGGTTTCCTCGTTACTCACTTAGATAGACTAAATTTTTATCGGACTTGTGAAAGCGGGGTAGTGCTTAGGGCAGTTGATCCTGAAAGGCGGTAGAGAATGCTTGGCAGCTGTGGCTTTCAGAGGGGGCTGTAGAATGAGACTATACAATTTTGGTAAAAATGACTATAATTAAAATCCAGTAATTGGTAGCTCGAAACAATAATTTCAGTTGACAAAAAGAAAAGAGAGGAAAGTCTGTGTTTGCCACTGCTAGCTCACCTAATCCACAAATGGCTGACCAGTCGGTGTTCCCAAAGGATTTGTTTGGGGCCATTGAAGCCTTGAAAAAAGACCTGAACGCGGTTGTTTTGGCCCATTATTATCAGGAGCCAGATATTCAGGATATTGCCGATTATATTGGCGATTCCTTGGGACTTTCCCAGAAGGCGGCGGCGACGGAAGCGGATGTGATCGTGTTTGCTGGGGTTCACTTTATGGCAGAAACTGCCAAAATTCTGAATCCTAATAAGCTGGTGCTATTGCCAGATCTTGAGGCGGGGTGTTCTTTGGCCGATAGCTGCCCACCGGATGAATTTGCCAAGTTTAAGGCAGCTCATCCTGAGCATGTGGTGATTTCTTACATTAATTGCACGGCTGAAATCAAGGCAATGAGCGACATTATCTGTACTAGCTCAAATGCGGTGATGATCGTGAATCAGCTACCGGTTGACCAGAAGATCATTTTTGCGCCGGATCGTAATCTAGGCCGCTACGTGATGGAGCAGACCGGTCGAGATATGGTGATGTGGCAGGGCAGCTGCATTGTGCATGAGACATTTTCTGAGAAGAAGATGTTACAGCTGAAAATGGAACATCCGGCGGCGGAAATTATTGCACACCCAGAGTGTGAGCAAGGGGTGCTGAGGCATGCGAGTTTTATTGGCTCTACAACGGCGCTGCTCAAATATGTTGAGTCGAGTGATAATGAGCGATTTATCGTCGCAACTGAGCCGGGCATTATCCACCAAATGGAAAAACAGGTACCCAAGAAGCACTTTATTCCAGCACCTCCCGAGGCTAACTGTGCCTGTAATGAGTGCCCCTACATGCGGCTCAACACGCTAGAAAAACTGTATTTGGCGATGAAAAATAAGACGCCTGAGATTACCATTCGAGCTGAACTTCAGGATGATGCACTGGCGTCGATTCAGCGAATGCTGGAAATGAGTAAGAAATAGCCTATTGCAATTTGAGACCTGAATATCTGAAATCTAGATGTTTGAGGCTTGGATAGCTAAAACGGCCTGTCGTGATGAGTCGCGACAGGCCGTTTTGTGAATATGGGGTTGTGATGTGATGTTGTTGCGTTGCGCTTAGGTTTTGAGGTGCTCGCGGAGCTGGAAGGCCAGCATGTCTACGATGTTTTTACCGCCTTGGTTGAGGGCTGCGATCGCTGCTTTTTCAGCACGACTGACGGTCTCTGACGGAAGATTCAGCAGGCTTACAAGCTTTTTGTAAGCGTTGCTCTCGGCTTGGTTCACCAGAGCCTCTGCCGGTGTGCGTGCGCTAGCATTGATCACTTCGTAGGAAAGGCGGAGCGCGACTTCCTTTTCGCGATCGGTGGTGAGTTTGGGAACGGCCTCTTCTAGGGGAATGTCTTGAACAAAATATTCTTGAAGCTGTTGCTGTAGGTAGACCTGTTGCTCGGGATCGGTGGCAAAGAGCTGGCTAAAGCGGTTGAGCATAGTTTCCACTTCTTTTTGCTCTAGGCTGTTGTCAGCCCAGGCCATAGAGAGCACGACCCGCAGTAGGTTCATCTGACGGGGCGAAATGGGGGGCGGTTGGATCTTCATTCGCAAACTTTCACCTCATAGGGGCCCGCAGGTAATTTGTCTACGGGAGGGCCGGGTATGGACGTATGCCTACTCACTTTAGAAAGTGCTTGGACGGAAAGCTCAAACTGCCCTACAAAAATTAAAGATGTAAACTCACTTTGTCGCCAAGGTAAACCTAGCGTGTGTCCAATGGATGTGTGGCTGTGACTGTATCCCGTCCCTAATGCCCCTGCAAACCAGCTACGGGCCTAACCCATTTTGGAAAGGTGTTTCAGACTCTTCATGTCTGTCAGCTTAATGATGTCTTTTTCGGTGTTGATGGTGAGCCAGTTTCGGGAAGCGAGCTTGGCCAAAATTTTGGGGACTTCCTCGACTTTGACGTCGGCCACTTCTGCTAAATCCTTGTCTGGAATGTTAAACATCTCAATGGTGTTGCCTTTTTTCTCTCCATAGGCTTCGGCTATGTCTACGAGGGTGTAAACCATCTTGATGCCGGGCGCTTTGTTACGCAGCTGGAATCTTTTTTGGGTATGCTTTAGCCGCTGTACCATGCTTTGCAGCATCCGGTGATGTAGCTGCGGATCATTGAAGAGGGTTTTGATAAACAGCTGGGCGGGAATGCTCACTAGCTCAACCCGGGAGAGGGCGGCAACGTCGGTTGATCGAGGGGATTCGTTGAGGACGGCCATTTCTCCGAAGTATTCACCTTTGCCGAGGACGACTAAGGTGACGTAGCCATCTCCCGATTGGACACGGACTTTGGCCCAGCCTGAGGCAATAAAGTACACCGCATTACCCCAGGAGTCTTCCATGAGGACGGTGCGCCCTGCGGGGCATTCATTAAAGGTGGAGCCTTCGTGCAGAATTTTTAACGTTTCTGGCTTGGCGGCTTTGAAGAGTGGGAAAAGATCGCTAAATGCCTCGGCGGGCATCGGCAGGGATAGGGCGGTCAAAGTCATGGCACAAGGAGAACGCAAAGAGGTAGACGGCTAGAATCAGCAGGCCGGTGGCGGAGGCTGCCGGAGAAAACTGCCAGAGAAAACTGGCGGAGAAAGTGGTTGCGTTGTGACCTAGGTTACCCAGCTCGCTCTAACAAGCTGTCGTTGATATTTTGAATTCGGCTTGTGATATTGCTTAGAACGGTTTTAGTGGGATGGTTGTTGCCAAACTTTTCAGATGATTTTTAAGTGCTTGGGCTTTCTTGGAATTTGGCCGATCCGGCGGCGGCAATGGACACCAGAAGGCAGGCGATGAGCGATCGCGCAGACAAGGTCTCTCCCAAAATAAAGAACCCTGCCACCACGCCCACCATGGGCTCCAGGCTGAGCAGAATGCCAAAGACTTTGATGGGTAGCGATCGCAACGCCATCATTTCGCAGGAATAGGGCAAAGTGGTGGACAACAGGGCCACCCCAGCGCCCATGGCTAATAATCTGGGATTGAGCAGTGCGCTTCCAGCGGTGGCAATCCCGATGGGTAAGAGGAGAACGCTGCTGACCGCTAAGGCCCAGGCTAAGCCCTCCACACCAGAGAACTTTTTTCCGGTGCGGGCTGCCATCAAGATGTACAACGCCCAAAATACGCCTGCGGCCAAGGCCAAAAGAATGCCCCAACCATCGACATTGGATCCGGTTAGGGGCGTGAGTAGAACGATCCCCGTCCCTGCCAGGAGCACCCACAGCCCGTCTAGCCAGCGTTGGGATTTTAGAACGGCCAAGCCTAACGGGCCTGAGAATTCTAATGAGATAGCGATGCCTAGGGGGATACGCTCGATCGCCGCATAGAAGCAGGAGTTCATTAGGGCAAAGACTAAGCCAAAAATCAGGATGGTTGAGAAGTTTGCTCGAACCTGCTCGCGCCATTGAAATCGCCATAGGCTGAAGAGCGCCAGGGCAGAAAAGCTCACGCGCAAAGAAACCATTCCCCATATCCCCAGTTCATCAAAGAGGGATTTGGCGACGGCTGAACCAAACTGCACAGACACAATGGCAATGAAGACCAAGGCGATGGGCGACGGCTGTTTGAGGGGCTTACTTAGCATGCGTTTAGTCTCAGGTGTGGGCTTAGGCGTGGGGATGGACCAAGCCTTTAACCTTAATGCCTGATGGCTGATGCGATCGCCTTTTGTTTTGCTTTAATTCATGCGTCTGCTGTATTTGTGTCCTGCCTTATTTGACGCTGACGAAACGATCCTGTGCGATCGCCCGCAACCGTTGTAAATCTTCCCGCCGTGAAACGGACAGGGGCACCGTTGTCTTAATCGTATGTTCAATCAATGCCGTATCAATCGGGCAGCGTTCGTAAAGGGCATGGTAGAGGGCTGTGACAATGGCCTGCTCAATCTCCGCGCCACTAAACCCGTCGCTGGCGGCCAACAAACGCGGTAGATCAAATCGCTTGGGATCTTGGTGATGGCGGGCCATATGAATTTGAAAAATGGTCGCCCGTTCCTGGGCATCGGGCAAATCTACAAAGAAGATTTCATCGAAGCGTCCTTTGCGGAGCAGCTCTGGTGGCAGGGCTGAAATGTCGTTTGCGGTGGCCACGACAAACACTTCCTCTGACTTTTCCTGGAGCCAAGTTAGGAAAGATCCAAAGAGCCTTTGGCTCAGACCCCCGTCAGTATCGCTGCCGGTTTGCCCCATGCTTTTTTCAATCTCATCGATCCATAGCACTGCGGGCGCTAGTTTTTCAGCGAGCCCCACGGCCTGCCGAAAATTTTTCTCGGAAGAGCCGACGTACTTGTCATAGAGCTTGCCAGTATCGAGCTTGAGCAATGGCATTTGCCACTGGCGAGCGATGGTTTTAGCGGCGAGTGACTTACCACATCCCTGAATGCCCACAATCAAAATGCCCTTAGGTGGCGTGAGTCCAAACGCTTTGGCCTGGTCGCTGTAGCCGGTGCGAGCGCGGTTGAGCCACTGGCTGAGATTATTGAATCCGCCGAGCTGGGCGGTGTTTTTTTCTGGGGGAATGTAGTCGAGCAGGCCGGTTTCACGAATAACCTGAGTTTTGCGCTCAAGGACGCGGCCAATATCCTCGGCATTGAGCTTGCGATCGGCGAGGGCGGCGTAGGCAATCACCTTTTTGGTTTGTTTGAGGGTCATGCCTTGCACGGCTTGAACCAGATGTTTGCTTTCTTGGGGGGTGAGGTCTATTTGCACCCGTCCGCGAAAGGAGCGGATGGCGCTGTCAATGGCTTTTTTGAGTTCAGCGGGGCCGGGGAGTGGCAGGTCGAAGTACACCGCTTCATGGGCGATTTCCTTGGGAAGAGTCACTTGCTCGCCGGTGAGAATGAGGGCCGATTGGTTGTAGCTGAACGCGTGGGCAACTTCCCTAAACTGACGCGCAATGACAACGTCTTCTAGATGGGTGTCAAAATCTTTCAGCCAGTAGACGCCGCGTGTGGAAAGGGCCTGAATATGGCGCAGCAAAGCGAGGGGATCGGCGGTGTCCTCGATGACTTGGGATCGGCTAGAGCCCGGCGGTGCAAAGTCATCTTTCCAATGGCTGTGCTCGCTGTGTAGTCGGCCCATCCCTTGAGCAACACTCCATTCAAAGCCCATCACTTGCAGCTCATGGGTGGCTTGCCCTAGCAGGGCCTGTACTCGCTCTTCTTCCACCGTTTCGATAACGATGATGGGATGAAACGACAGTAGCAGCGTTTGGAGATGGTGCAGGCTTTTGGTGAAGGTACTGGCGCTAGACGCGGCAGGTTCTTGAACAGCGGCGTGGGGATTGGAAGACATCACATCAGGTGGGCCGTGGCCGGTGGGAATGCCTTCCTAACGTTCCCGATTTGGCTGGCTGGTTGGCCGATGGAGTTGGCAGATAGAGTTGGCCTACTGGGGCGACCGCCTAGGTGAGCCGACGGCTTGCGGTGGGGATCACATTTTATCCTGGTTAGGGCAGGCTAGTTGGTGGTGTCTGTGGTGATGGGTCTGGATCAGATGGCCTGTTAGCGATGGGGCGTGGTTCATCGTTGGGCAGTGCGACTGTGGCTTGGGGCTCTAGGGCGAACTGGAATCGGTTGTCGGGTGAAATATTCCAGTGGTTGAGGACGTCTTTTATGAGGAGTTCTTGGAGCCAGGTTTTGGTGACGACGGTAAGGGGGAGGGCCAGCAGCAGGCCGAGGAATCCGAAGATGCTGGCAAAAAAGATTTGGGCCATGAGGGTAAAGGCCGGGAGCAGGGAAACCTGGTGAGCCATGATCGTGGGGGTGACCCAGTAGGATTCGATTTGCTGAATGATGATATAGAGGATTACGACGGCGACAGCTTTCCACGGTTCTTCTGACAGGATGGCCACAATCACCGGGAACACCATGCTCAGTGTAGGACCCAGGTTCGGAATAAAATTGAGGATGCCAGCTAAGAGGGCATGGGCGAAGGCCAGGTCAACGCCGAGAATCAGCAAGCTGATAAAGCTCAAGAAAAAGATGAAGACTGAGCTGATAACGATGCCGCCCAGCCAGTTTCCTAGCGCGACTTCACAAATGCCAAAAATCTCTCGGGCGCGCTGCCGGTAGAACGAGGGAAAGAGCAGCAGAATCCCGTTTAAATACGCGCTGGGGTTAGCCAGCATCATCAGGGCCAAAATGCTCACGAACAGGACTTGGATGATGACCCTAAACGAGGAATTAAAGATTTTGAGCGAGTTGGAGAAGACGGCGAAGAAATTGCTGAAGACATCGAGCACTGGGGAGTCGGGGGAGGCGACCCAAGCCAGAAATTCGTTGAGCTCGGGCAGGCGAATGCGTTCAGGGAGATAGTCCTGGACTTGCACAAGACGATCAGGCAGGGTTTGGGCGAAGCGCACGAGCAGATCAATCAGGAGGGTGAACTGTTCGACGAAGGGCGGTACGATGCCCAAAATAAAGAGGGTCGTCACCACCAGCGAGAGGAAAATGGCGAGGGGAATGGCTAACCTGCGAGGGATGTTGAGCTTTTGGATGCGGTAGGTGATGCTGTTAAGCGCGATCGCAATCACCACTGCAGCAAACGCGAGTAATAGTATCGACTTGATTGCCCACAGAATGTAGCCTGCTGCGACCAAACACAGCAGACTGACCCAATCGCCTAGCTTCATGGCCGATGTTTTCCTCTTCTATATTTCAGATGTCTTACTTCAGATGTCTTACGTGGATACTTTCCGTGGATATATTGCCGTGGATATATTTCGCGAACACATATTTTGTGAAATATCGCGAAATATGTGGAGGCTTGAATTGGGCCTATTGTATCTGAGGGGTTGCATACTGTGTTTTGACCCCGATTTTTGGACGGGAGTTGTTTGACAATGCCTCAATACCCAATTGCTCAGGATTCGTCCGATCGGCAATCAACGTGGCAGATTGTGCCCGCTGATGAGCTAACGGCTGACTGGATAAAGACGGTAGCGGAGATTTCTGGCTTGTCCCATCCTACTCGGGGCGCCCAGCTGTTGTGGTCTCGTCAGCTCAGATCCGCTGACTTGCTGAAAGGATTTTTACATGCGGCAGAGTACTCTCCGGCCAGTCCGTTTGCCTTTGGTGAGGAGATGGTGTGGGCCGTGGATCGGTTGGTGGAGGCGCGTGATCGCCATGAAACCGTCGCTATTTGGGGCGATTTTGACGCCGATGGGGTGACCTCAACCGCTGTGCTGTGGGATGGCTTGCGGCAATTTTTTCAAGGTGAGAATCAGCTGAGTTACTTCATTCCCAATCGCCTCAAAGAGTCGCATGGGCTTTCGATCTCAGGTGTTGATCAGTTAGCGGCGCAAGGCGTGAACCTAATCGTTACCTGTGATACGGGCAGTACAAATCCTCTCGAAATTGAGCATGCGCGTGAGTTGGGGATGGATGTGATTGTGACGGATCACCATACCCTGCCAGTCGAGCGCCCCGATGTGGTGGCGATTGTGAATCCTCGTGCGCTAACCCGTGAGCATCCGATGGCTGACCTGTCTGGGGTTGCGGTGGCCTATAAGCTGATTGAGGCACTGTATGAAAAGCTTCCAGCGGTGCCAGCCCGCCCTTTATCTGAACTGGTAGATCTTGTTGCGATCGGTTTGATTGCTGATTTGGTTGAGCTGAGGGGGGATTGTCGGTATCTGGCGCAGATTGGGATTGGGCAATTGCAAACCCACTTAAAGACTGATCAGCCGGTGAGGCCAGGGGTTGCGCGGTTGTTGCAACTGTGTCGGCGAGCGGGCGATCGCCCCACGGATATTTCCTTTGGTTTGGGGCCACGGATCAATGCCGTGAGCCGAATTTATGGCGATGCCAGCTTTTGTGTGGAGCTATTGACCAGTCGTGACCCTGACCGTTGTCGGGTGCTGGCTGAAAAAGCAGAGTTGGCGAATGCTCGGCGTAAGGCGCTGCAAAACGATGTGTTTCAGCAGGTGACGCGGCAGCTAGAGACGCGGGATCTGTCGACGATGGGTGTGATTGTGCTGTGCGATCCGCAGTGGCCCGTGGGGGTGTTGGGACTGGTGGCTGGTCAGGTGGCTCAGCAGTACGGTAAGCCGACAATTTTGCTGACAGTGGATGCGGCGGAAGACAACCCCCTCGTTCGGGGATCAGCGCGTTCAGTGAATCAGATTGATTTGTATGGGTTGGTGAATTCTCAAGCTCAATTACTGCAAGGCTTTGGTGGCCATCCTTTTGCCGCAGGGCTGAGTTTGCATTTAGCTGATTTGCCAATGTTTACCGCAGCGATTAATCAGCAATATCGGCAGCAAATGGGAGGTCGGTTGAGCCAGCCGAGCCTCAAGGTTGATTTGGTGGTGACGGTTGCTGAGCTGGGGCGAGATCTTTTTCAGGAGCTCAAGCTACTAGAGCCCTGCGGCATGGGAAATCCGGTGCCAAAGCTGCTGATTAAGAATGCTTGGTTTGAAGATGTGTGGCACCAAAAGTTGAAGGACCGCACGGGGGGCAAGGTGGGTTACATCAAGGCCAATTTTAAGCTGTGCGATCACAGTCGCCCCCGTCGGGAGGAAGGCTTTCCCGGACTGTGGTGGGGCCATTATAAAGATGATCTCCCGCCCGGTCGGTGGGATGTGGTGGCAGAGCTGGACTACAACAGTCACCCGAAGAGTCGCCAGTATGAGATTCGCTTAATTGATATTCGTCCGGCAGCTAATTCGGCAGTCGACTTGTCGGATGAGGCGTTGGATGGCGAGAAGGGGCTGTCTCCATTGGTGGCTGATTGGCTATTGGATTGCCGAACGGTGATGCCAGAGACGATCCCCTCTGAGGGAAATCCTGAGGAGGTGCCTGGGGAAAGTGCTGGAAAGATCGCTGATAAGACCGATTTGGTGATGGGTCAGTGTCCGACCCAGTGGAAAGAGCTATTATTGTGGCGGTATCAGGCTGATCGGGCTAATAAACCTTTGACATTAGCCTATGCACCGCCGGTGGAGCCTAACCCCATCGATAAGTGGAAGACGTTGCTGGGGGTCGCGAAGTTTGTGAGTCGTCAACGAGTGGCGGTGACGCGGGAGCGGCTGGGAGAGGTGTTGGGTGTGTGCGATCGCACCCTGACCTTAGGATTGGAGGCGATCGCCCAAGCCGGGTTTACAGTAACGGCCTCGGCCATAGACATACGGTTACAGTACGACGAGGACAAGCCCCTGACGGACGACCTGGCGCGAACCGAAGCCCTCAGCCATTTCTTAGCGGCTATACAAGAAGAACACTTTCGTCGGCAATATTTTTACCAAGCGCCTGTGTCCACCCTTCAGGCTGTGATGAATACTGACGTCGATGGTTATTGACGCCAGTGAGTGCTGAAGCCGATGGCAGCCATTTATCTTTAGATTCTTTTAGTTATTTGGTCATAGGGGCGTGAGGGTGACATCGGTAAGGCCTCAATGCGTTGATATTCCTAGATGAGTAGCCTTTTCATCAGTATAAAAACGCACTGGTATGTCAGAAAAAACTGGGAAATGAGTTTTTTTGCCTATTGCATCTTTTGTTCAAAACGGTAACAATAGCTACAGAAAAGCAAACCGTTCATCTTTCTCAAGCGGGTCGCGTTGACATTCGATTAATCGCTGCCAGCTTATGAAAGACGGAAGTAGGGGTTTAAGAGCTTACTCGTAGGCTTGGTTAATCCCGAAGGAACGCGCCTCTTACTCTACACTCTATTTTTTTGAGGCGAATACCATGCAACTCTCTTATCGTGGCGTTAAGTACAATACTGCCAAGCCTGCTGTTGAAGTGATTGAAAGCCAAGAAATCGGTCAGTATCGTGGGGCTGCTTACCACGTTCGTCGTGCTGTTAATGTTGCGGCTCGCAAGTCCAACGATGTTCTGAAGTATCGTGGCGCAATTGTTCGATAGTTTCTGGCAGTTAATTTCTGGCAGTTATCAGCGCTAATGTCCTGTTAACTTCATCTTTAGTATCTGTAGTAGAGGGTGTGCTCAAGTAATAGAGTGCGCCCTTTTTTTATATTTTTCGTTTTCTCTTCAGTTTCAGATGTTCTCTCCATTTTCATTGCTGTAATATGGGCACTGGTCTTGTGTCAGGCCGCTGTGTGAGATGCAGCGCTGTGGGAGCAAAAGCGCATGCTGGAATTTATGATTGGGCTGTCGATTGGCTGTGGGGCCCTGTTCGTTGGCCGGCGGCGAGATAATGCAAAGCTCAAGCGGTTGTTTTCCCGATTAGAAGATCGCCAACCCTTGCGGTATATGGGTTACGACGCTCAGTTAGCCAGTGCCATTAATCAGCGTCAAGCTCAGTTTGAAATTCTGAATGAAGAACTCAAAGATCTTCGTAATGTGCTGAGAAACGCACCCTTGGGCTATCTCCAAGTCGATGAAGAAAATCGTTTGCTTTGGTGCAATCAACGGGCCCAAGAATTTTTAGATATTGACCAAGGTGATTACGAGCAGCCTCGCCTTTTGCTGGCGGTGGTGCGCTCCTACGAATTGGATCAGCTGGTGGAGCATACTCGCAAGCGTCAGGCCCTTTGCGAAGCCTATTGGACGTTCAATTCGATTTCAACCGATCCCTCTAACTATTTGGAGCGGCCTGCCTATCCTTTGCAGGGGTATGGGTTGCCGATGAGCAATGGCCATGTGGCGGTATTTTTGGAAAACCGTCAAGAGGCGGTGATGCTGTCTCAGCAGCGCGATCGCTGGATCTCAGACGTGGCCCATGAGCTAAAAACGCCGTTGACCTCAATTCGACTGGTTGCCGAAACGCTGCAATCACGGGTAAAGCCTAGCCTGACTAACTGGGTAGATCGCCTCCTTGAAGAGGTTATTCGCCTCAGTCGCTTAGTGGACGATGTGCTCAATATGAGTAACCTAGAGCAGCGACAGAGTGTAAAACCCCGTGAAACGGGTGAAGATGCTGACTTAGTTGCCTTGGTGCAGGCGGCTTGGCAAAGCCTAGAGCCTTTGGCGAAGCTGAAGCAGGTGGAGCTTCGCTATGAAGGGCCAGCCAAAATGGTTGCAAAGGTGAATCCGAGCCTGATGCATCGAGTCTTTTTTAACTTGATGAGCAATGCGGTGAAGTACAGCCCTTCTGCTGAGGCTATTCGGGTTCGCCTGAGTGCGTCTTTACCCCAGGATGTCAGTTTGCCCGCTGCGCCCAGTGATACGGGTGCTAATGTTGCAGCGCCTGATATCGCAGCTTCTACGGCCACAGCGCCTACTGTTTCGATGCCGTCCCGGTCCGGTATCTTAATCGAGGTGATTGACTCGGGGAGTGGCCTGGCCGATAAAGATTTACCCCATATTTTTGATCGCTTTTACCGCGCGGACCCTGCCCGTAGTCGGGAGGAACAATCGGAAGGGATGGCTGCTGAATTTACGTCCACTGAAATTGCCGAACTCTCTAGCAGTGGTACAGGGCTAGGGTTGGCGATTGTCAGGCAAATTGTGATGTCTCATGAAGGGCGCGTAGAGGCAAAAAATAATCCTGAGACGGGTGGTGGCTGGCTTCAGGTATGGCTACCAGTGAATCGGTTGGTAAAAACCGAAGTATAAATAAGTTTTCTCTTTCTTTTTTATACCCGTGATTTGTGATTTGGTCGGGCGCTGGTTTTTGGGCTTTGTTAACTTTTATCTTGCTTTGCTTGAAAGGGTTGGTGGCGTTGCGATCTCGCCTAATGCCGGGGATCACTTGTGCGTCGGCACCTGTGTCTTGGTGCCTGTTAGGTTTGGGGTGGGTATCTCAGTGTTTACAAGGGGTTACAAGATAATGCTTGTATGAAATCTTCCCTATGAACTCGTAGTACCCCCTTGTGGATCCCTAGAGATACCTGCTTGAATAGAAGAGTCTTCATCAGTTACGTCCGTAGCCTCAGGTTTTTTACGGATTTAAATTCTTTGCGGATTTAAAGCTTGTTGGCGCGAATAGTTGTTATTAGACAACTAGGAATGTGTACGTTTAGCCAGTTACTGCTTTTAGCCAATTTAAGATGACCGTAAGGTTGCAAAAGTTGTTGTCTCAACGCGGTATTGCATCTCGCCGCCAGGCCGAAAAGCTGATTTTGGGTGGGCGAGTTACCGTAAATGGCAAAACTGCTGAGATTGGTCAGCAGGCAGATGCAAGTGTTGATTGTATTCGTGTCGACGGCGTAGAGATAGGGCAGCCGCCCCGCTGTGCCTACTTTTTACTCCACAAACCTAAGGGCGTTGTTTCCACTTGCAAAGACCCCCAGGGCAGGCGCACCGTTTTGGACCTGATTGACGAGTCCGATGGTGTTGGCCTTCATCCTGTAGGCCGCTTAGATGCTGACTCTACGGGGGCGCTTTTATTGACGAACGATGGTCAGCTTACCTACCAACTGACCCACCCCCGTCACCAGATGCGGAAGGTCTATCGGGTGCGCGTGATGGGCGAGCCGACAGAGGCGGTCCTTCGTCAATGGCGAGAGGGCATCATGCTCGAAGGCCGCAAGACACTGCCTGCTAAGGTCAATGTTCTTAAGCGCTCC
>JBCDAG010000171.1:0-14634 GCA_039186165.1 Cyanobacteria bacterium P01_F01_bin.53 | reverse complement strand
GCGTTACCACGGGGGAGTACCTCTTCAGGGAATACAAATTGCTCGTGAGGCTGGTCCTGTGGAGACAGCCATGCACGAATACCTTCATTCAAAAGAATGTTCTTCGTGTAGAAGGTTTCAAACTCAGGGTCTTCCGCTGCACGGATTTCCTGAGAGACAAAGTCATACGCACGCAGGTTCAAGGCGAGACCTACGACACCAACCGCACTCATCCAAAGGCCCGTTACAGGAACGAACAACATGAAAAAGTGCAACCAGCGCTTGTTTGAGAAGGCAATACCGAAAATCTGAGACCAGAAACGGTTTGCTGTGACCATCGAGTAGGTCTCTTCTGACTGAGTTGGCTCAAACGCACGGAACGTGTTGGCGTTCTCAGAGTCTTCAAACAAGGTGTTCTCTACGGTCGCTCCGTGAATCGCACACAGCAGCGCACCACCGAGAATACCGGCTACGCCCATCATGTGGAACGGGTTCAGCGTCCAGTTGTGGAAGCCCTGGAGGAACAGCAGGAATCGGAAAATCGCCGCCACACCGAAGCTAGGCGCGAAGAACCAAGATGACTGACCCAAGGGGTACATCAAGAACACCGATACAAACACCGCAATCGGACCGGAGAAGGCGATTGCGTTGTAAGGGCGGATACCCACCAGGCGAGCAATCTCGAACTGGCGAAGCATGAAGCCAATCAGGCCAAAGGCGCCGTGGAGCGCTACAAACGCCCACAGGCCACCAATCTGGCACCAGCGAACGAAGTCACCTTGGGCTTCGGGGCCCCACAGCAGCAACAGGGAGTGACCCATGCTGTCAGCGGGGGTAGAGACTGCAACCGTCAGGAAGTTACAGCCCTCTAGATAAGAACTTGCCAAGCCGTGGGTGTACCACGAAGTGACAAAGGTTGTGCCCGTCATCCATCCGCCAATCGCCATGAAGGCGCAGGGGAATAGAAGCAAACCGGACCAACCCACAAATACGAAACGGTCGCGCTTTAGCCAGTCGTCGAGGACGTCAAAACGTCCCCGCGCGGCGGGCGCTTGTCCCATTGCTATGGTCATTAAAAGGAGATCTCCAAACGGATTATCTATATTAAGACGGGGCAAAGCATAAAATGACTTCTGCATAGAACTCTCGCTCTATCAGGAATAGCCAAAATCGGTAGCACTCACTCGCAATAAGTATGAGTAGTGTTAACTAATCTTTACCGCACTTCTCATTTATTATAGGACTCCTTTTCTAAAAAAACTTCTCCCATAGGTTGTAGCCCACCGGTTCCGCCTCGAACCGCTCTCTTGACAAGGCTTTTCAGCGATTTGGAAGAGAGCATAAAATATGCAACCTGCGGATTCCGGTGCTGACTAGCTATTTTATCGAGGCCAGATATCCTTTTGGGACAAGATGGGTTTGGGGCAAGATTGGTGTCCCTGATTTTTAAATTGTTTGCAATACTAGAGGGCGGACTGACGCTTTCCTTCATTTGCTTGGTTGCTTTCAGCTCCTGTCCTTCCAGATATGAATCCGTATGTACATAGTTGAATTTGCTCTGAAGCACACCGCAATGCCATTGACTGTGCAAAAAAAAGATAAGGACACAGCAGAGGCGACCTACAAATCAGCACTCAGTGCGATCGCATCTGGTAGCCCCGTTACCTTAGAAGCCACCTGCGACAAAGTTACCGATAAAAAAATAGCGATCGCAGTCAGCGAGCTGGCTGCCGTTCAAATGTATGAAAAATCTGGCAGCGCAGGGGCTTCAGGCCGCGCACCTGGATTCTTTGCTCTAGCAGACAGTGAATAAGCCTTATTGTCACACTCTTATAGATAGAGATAGCGTCTAGACGGTTACAGCTCCCGACCAACCCATTAGGATCACGAACAGGCACACTAAATCCTTGGAAAATAACCCTTCAGCAACAGGTGCAGTAAAAGTTGACGATGTCAGCTTTTATTGGCCCTCGGGCGCTGCGGTGCTACAAAAATGCTCTCTGGCGATTCAGCCAGGTGAGTTTTGTATGCTGCTTGGTAACAATGGCAGCGGTAAATCAACGCTGCTCAGGCTATTGGCAGGCCTATTGCCCAGGCAAAGCGGCAGCATTGAGACCCAAGGGCCAGTGGGTTTTGTCTTTCAAAATCCGGATCATCAGCTGGTAATGCCGACGGTGGGTGCAGACGTTGCATTTGGCTTAGTGAAAGAGCAGCTCAGCCTAGATCAAGTGCGTGCACGGGTAGAAGAAGCACTATCAGCCGTGAACCTGCTCCAACTGCAAAGGCGTGCCATCTATGCACTCAGCGGCGGGCAGAAGCAGCGCGTGGCGATCGCAGGGGCGATCGCCCAACATTGCCAGATACTGCTATTAGATGAGCCGACTGCCCTGCTAGATCCCGACAGCCAGATTGATTTGGTGAGGCAAGTCCAGACACTGGTAAAAAGCCGCGGACTCACAGCCCTTTGGGTAACCCATCGGTTAGCAGAGTTAGATTACTGCGATCGCGCTTTCTTAATCGAGAATGGCAAAGTCAGTGATAGCGGCGATCCACAACGACTCAAACAAAAACTAAAAACCAACTATCTAGATAAATGAGTGGTTGCACTTCACGCTCATTCCAGCGCCCGTTCTAGCGTTATGGCTTTCCAATTCAGAATCGCCTAAGCCCATTAAGAATCGCCTAAGATTGAAGGACTACTGTCTATTCCTTCAGGCCAAGCCATGGCAGCCAAACCCACCCAGGCAATTTTGTTAGTCGATGGATACAACATTATTGGTGCATGGGCTGAGCTAGTTCGAATCAAAGAAGAAAAAGGGCTAGATTCAGCCCGTGAAACTCTGATTACGGCGCTAGCTAACTACAGCGCGTATCAGGCCTACGAAACATGGGCCGTATTTGACGCCTATGGTGAGCGCACACCCGCCTCACAGGAAAACATCACGCCCTACCTTTCCGTTCACTACACAGGCTTTGGGCAGACCGCTGACAGCTACATTGAAAGGGCCTGCGCGAAGTTCCGCAATGATGCGCGCAAATTTACACAACGATTAATCGTCGCCACCTCTGACAATGTCCATCGGCAAACAGTGGTCGGCTATGGTGCGGAAGGGATATCGGCGCTGCATTTAGGCAGTGAAATTGAAAAAATCGCACAGCGCGTCCAAAACAAACAAAAGAGCAAAAAGAAACACTCAGGCCGGGTATTTGCAGCCCTCACGCCAGAGGTTCAAGCACGGCTGGCCAAAATGCGGCAAGGCAACGAGGACTAAGCAGCGACATTCCTAAAACCTGAATTTAATTTTTGGGGCATGCTTATGTCCATGCACATAGGCATCACAACTATCCAAACCAACCCTTGAAATAACGCTTTCAAAAAATGGCTTGCCAATTCAAAAAATGGCTTGCCAAACGGTTACTGCCTTATGTACTATAAAGTTCGCGTTCCTCAGTAGCTCAGTGGTAGAGCGGTCGACTGTTAATCGATTGGTCGTAGGTTCGAATCCTACCTGGGGAGTTTTAATTAAAATTAGCTGCTCAAGTTAAACAGCTAACTTGTGAACAAACAGGGTGGCTTCAACCAGGAATCTTAAGTAAGTCTTAAGTCGGGCCAACGTTAAGCTTTCGCAACATAAAATAGTATTGAGAAAATAAATATTATTCTTGCGTAAGATAAAATTTTCTTGATGCACATCAAATCCATGCGTTTTGTTAACAGTAGTGAGTATATGTACTCGCTATTCTTAACTGAGGTGGTAGTCTTAGATCTATAGCAAAACCCCTTTTTAATATGCCTCGTATACTCGTCATTGATGATGATCCAGCTATTGTGGAGCTAGTCTCAATTAACCTTGAGATGGCAGGCTATGACATTAGTCAAGCAGGCGATGGCATTAAAGGTCAGGCCCTAGCCGTCCAGATGGTCCCGGATCTGATTATGCTGGACCTTATGCTACCGAAGGTAGATGGGTTTACAGTGTGTCAACGGCTGCGAAGAGATGATCGCACGGCTGACATCCCAGTTCTCATGCTGACGGCCTTGGGCGAGACGCAGAACAAAGTTGACGGGTTCAATGCGGGTGCAGATGATTATCTGACCAAACCGTTTGAGCTAGAAGAAATGTTGGCCAGAGTTCGGGCATTGCTCAGACGAACTGACCGCATTCCCCAAGCGGCTAAGCATAGTGAAATTTTAAGTTACGGGCCACTCACGCTAGTGCCTGAAAGATTCGAGGCTATCTGGCTTGATAACACTGTCAAGCTGACACACCTAGAATTTGAGTTACTGCATTGCTTGCTTCAAAGGCATGGTCAGACAGTCTCTCCAAGCGAGATATTGAAAGAGGTTTGGGGCTATGATCCCAACGACGATATTGAAACAATTCGAGTTCACATTCGCCACCTCCGTACAAAGCTAGAGCCCGATCCAAGACATCCTCAGTACATCAAGACCGTTTACGGTGCTGGATATTGCTTGGAACTGCCTAGTGAAGCCGAACTCATCCCTGCTGAGAAAGTTGCGAGCTAATAGTTAGCATTTAGCAAACCTACTGGTATTTGGGCATTTAGTATTTGGCATTTAACAGACCTGCGAGAAACACCCGCTAGCATGAGAAATGGCTGCTAACTATTACCAAAACCTGTCAGCCACATCAGGCGCTCAGAAACAATAAAAGTAGAAGGCTCCATAAATTAGCTTTTAATAGATTGGCTTTTATAAGTTTGAAAGTGGTCTGTTTTAAAAAGGCTGACTTAGGCATGGGTAATGCCCACTCTCTAGCAACAAGACGATAGAGCTTTACATGTTTGGGAACTACCAGAAGAGCAACCTTAGAATAGAGTTAGACGCCAGTGCGCGCCAAATTAGCGAAAGCTTAACAGTGCCCGACAATCTGAAACAATGGCTTTGGCCGCAACACCTTTCCATAGGCGCAAAAGCGCTCTCAGAGGGAGAGGTGTTTTCTAGCACACTAGGACCTGCGTTGGGCATTGTAAAGGTTAATCACCAGGTTGAAGCCCTCTCACCTAAAGGCATCCGATTTCTCCTAAGTGGCAGCATTGACGGATTCCATGAATGGCAGTGGGGCGATGGATGGGTGCAATCCAGAATCGAGGGGATATCGTTGTTACCCCTTAGCTTAGGGCAAACATTTAGCTTAACAAGGCTAAAACAACATTTGAGCTCACACAGTTGACCCCACAGGGGTTCATACCAACATGAGCTCAGAACAAGTGAACTTGTAACAGTTGGGCTAAGTTGCCCGTACACATAACAGTTGAGCCACAGTTGAGCCGCCGAGCATTACTATGCGGGACGCTGGACAATGGTTTCAGTCATGCGCCGCTTACTGTTCCGCTCAATACTCACCAGTCGTATGTAGTGTTTGGGAAATTCGTTTAAGCAGTCTTGAAGACTGGCTTCAGCCTCACTAGCGTTGCTGTGTGTGGCATAGCACTGCCAGGAGTTCACACGAAAGCGACGGTGATCGACGTGCTCTATTCCTAAACGGTGGCCCTGGGCAAAAATGCTTTGGAGTTTTTGTTGCATGTGCTCAGGTAAACGTGTGTGATTGGAGATAGCAGGTACTGCGCGACCATTCCCTACCGATGTAGACACGTCACTATTCGAGGATTGACCTATGGCATGTGCCAGCTGGGCATCCCTTTTACCTAAACCGTAAGGTCTCAGCGGATTTTTGGGAGGGGGAGTTAACAGTGCAGAATCCCGACGACGACGAGCCTGAGAAAATTGACCGGAAGGGGTCACAGCCTGGTTATATTCACTCACGAGCCCCATCGTGCGAACATGCGTTTGCTCTTGTACCAAGCTCTCACCCACTGCAATGAGATGATCTAGCTGGAAATTAGGCCTTGAAAAACTGGGCACTTTTAGCGAGTTCACAACGCTACTGGCAATATTTTCAATACCAATTGACTGAATGAACTGGGTGATTTGTTCATCGTAAATTTGCGATCGCACAGCCCCAAAAAAATCAATCGCTTGGTCATCAAACCGCTGCACAAGCTTCTCAACATCCGCTGGAGACAGCCCATCTCCAGCAAACATGCCGGTCATGATACCGATTCGATCCTCATAGCTCGGCTCCCAATAAAACTTTTGCATCCGCCCATCGCGAATCAAGGGTGCATACAAGGTGGCAAAATCATTGCCCGTGGCAATAATCGGAATACGCGGCAGCTCTTTTTCGTCATAGCTCCCCGGCAGCTGCACATTGGTTGGCTTATCCGCAATATTCATCAAGGTGTTATTCACCAGCTGAGTATTGACGGTGTACTGCGTCATCCGATCGAAGCGGCCCGCGCCCGCATCAAGATCGTTAATCATGAGCACGGCCATATTGCCGCGTACACGTACTAGCTCAGCAGCTTCTCGATAGCGCATGCGAATCAGCCGAGCTGGATCGCCCGCATCTGGACTTTCTAGCTCGCCGCCTGAGATATGAACCACTTCTATGCCCATGCGCTCAAACACCAGCTCGCATTGAAAGGTTTTACCCTCACCCTTGCGCCCATGGACACCCAAAATTAAGGGCACTTTTACCTGGGGAAGATCAAGATAGTTTTTGGTGATATGAACGGCCAGCTTATTCAGGAAGCGAGGCGAAACATAATAAGTCATTGACCGGTGTTCAAACAGTTTTTACAAATGGACAAGCTTTTACACGAACCAGTCTTGCCACACTGACCATTGCGAAACAAACTTAGCAAAAGCCTCATAACCAGCGGCGGCTGGATGTGCGCCATCAACCAACGCAACCTCACTCATCCAATATGAACTCTGGCTCATAGCAGCAAAAGTGTCTAAATAAAACACTTCTACATCTGCACAAAGCTCAGCATAGGCCGAAGATATCTCAGCGATACGTGAGTTCATCACCGAATCGTCTACAGGAGGCGGCCCAATCAGCAACGTTAGATACTGGGCCTTCGCCATTGTCAAAATGCTCCGGGCACAAGCAACCGAGTCTTCCGTGGGGACTAGAGGTTTACCCTGCTCGATACGAGCATCATTCACGCCAAAAGAAAATACCACACGAGCATCACAGTCAGACGGAAACCTGAGACTTGACTCAGCTTGCCAACGAGATTCTATTTGTACGCTAGTGTTACCGCGGATTCCTAAATTGTAATGGGTGACGGGTTTGTCAATGGCAGCGCAGACGCGTCCAGTCCACCCCAGGTATGTCGGATCACCAGTACCCGTAACAAAAGAATCACCAAAGAAACAAATGCGAATATCGGAGGAAGGTTTAACTGTATTCAATCCTGACATAGAGATTACTCTCGAAAACCTAGTCATTTGCAAGGTCGCTAGCAGATGTCTTGGCTTGTTGAGTACGCTCCTCAATTTGAATCAGAGCTTGCATGACCAGATTTTTGGCTTGGAGTTTCCAGCCACGCTTTTGGATGAGAATTGCGATCGCGCCGCCCACCAACGTAGCAATGAAGTCCTGTGGCTGCGTAAACGAAATCCCAAACAACAATCCTAGGCCCGCAATCCCCCAAAAAGGCAGTGACACGGCCTGCCGCTGCTCGAGCAAAATCTCATCAAAGAAGTTGCGAGGAAGACTCTCTTCTAGCTCCGCTTTCACCTGCTTTTGCTGTGCAGGCGAGACCGACAACGCTATCTTCTGACGCAGCTTTTCAATCTTGCGCGCATCGGTACTATATTCAGTGAGCTGATCTTCAGCCAACATGACCAAGCGCTCTGTCTGAGACATTTTTGTATTGCCCTTTTGAAAGTAGTTGCCAAGTTCACTGTAAGCGATAAATAAGCAAAAAATAAGGAGGCAGAAACTCTCTGCCCCCTTAAGGTCACTTACTAAGCCATCACTGCCAAACTGCTGTTATTCGCACTGACAATGATGGACATACAGATTTAGTAGCGGCAGTTTAGTAGCGGTAACCAGTGTTCGCACCAGGCTTGTGAACGATAAAGCTCAAAGCTTGACACTGCTTAACGTTGTCAAAGCCAACAACGCGGATAAAGCAGTTACCGTACTCAGAACGACAAGCCTGAACTTCGTCTAGAACAGCGCGAGTGTTAGTTGCGCCGAACAGAGGAAGCTTCCACATTGTCCAGTAGTAAACTTCAGGGTCAGAGTTCTCGTTGAACTCAATCGCAGGGCTGTAGCCCATTTGCAGACAGGAGTTGATCTGCTTCTCGATTTGAGCATCAGTGAGAGGGGGTAGGTAGGAGAGAGTTTCGTACCGACGCTCTTTAGGCAGTGTTTTCATGGGATGTTTCCAGAAATTGAAAGGTGATTAATGTACAGAAAATTTCAAAGGGGAACCTTGCGAGAAAACAATAGAAGGATGCGTCTTAAAAAGAGTGCTTCTAAGATCCTCGTATAGCAGGTCGGTATTAATCTGATTAGTCAGAATCAGCAGCGCTGTTGTCGCTATCTTCAACATCAGTGTCAAGCACATCAGCATCAGACTCTTTGGGTTCGACGCTAGCAGCCAACTCTTCTGAGGTCATCTGCGTCATCTTCTCAAGTTGTTTTTTACGATGCTCGATATTGGCCTGCTGAATGGTCGTAGTCAGCATTTCAGGAAGAAATTCTGCAATCTCTTCAGCCAAATGCTGGCGTACTGTCATGATTCTCAAGGCCAGCTCAGGTTGCTCTTGAAGCAGCTGAGAAATAAAGGCTTCGCCATCTTGAAGCTTGTCACGGCTCGCAAACTCGTTGAGTTGATAAAACAGGGGTAGATTGGCTTCTCGTAATTGGCCGAGCACAGTGCGAACTGCTTGATAAGTCAAGTAACTCGTAAGTACCTGATTGGTATCTTTGGCAATTCGCTTGAGATCCATGTGTAGGGGACGCCTTTGCAGCGTCCCAAAAATCTACTGTGTCCAACACTTATTTCTAAGAGTGTTCGTTCTCAAAGTACTAGAGAGCCAGAACTAGAAACCGTTCTACCCAATACCGTTTGAACCCAATTAGAGAGTGTCAACAGTGTCGAACTCAAACTTGATCTCTTTCCACAGCTCAAGCGCAGCAGCAAGCTCAGGAGACCACTTACCAGCTTCACGAAGAATATCGCCGCCTTCACGAGCCAGGTTACGACCTTCGTTACGGGCTTGAACACAAGCTTCAAGTGCAACACGGTTAGCGGCTGCACCAGGCGCGTTACCCCATGGGTGACCCAACGTACCACCACCGAACTGAAGTACGGAGTCGTCGCCGAAGATTTCAACCAGTGCAGGCATGTGCCATACGTGGATACCACCAGAAGCAACAGCCATTACACCAGGCATTGCAGCCCAGTCTTGGGTGAAGTACACACCACGGGACTTGTCTTGCTCGATGTAGTTCTCACGAAGCAAGTCAACAAAGCCCAAAGTACCCGCGCGGTCACCTTCGAGCTTACCTACAACAGTACCTGTGTGGATGTGGTCACCACCAGATAGGCGCAAGCACTTTGAAAGTACGCGGAAGTGGATACCGTGGTTCTTCTGACGGTCGATTACAGCGTGCATTGCACGGTGAATGTGTAGAAGTACACCGTTATCGCGGCACCAGTGAGCCAACGTAGTGTTAGCAGTAAAGCCACCGGTTAGGAAGTCATGCATAACGATGGGCATGTCGAGTTCTTTTGCGTACTCGGCACGCTTGATCATTTCTTCGCAAGTTGCGGCAGTTACGTTCAGGTAGTGACCTTTGATTTCACCGGTTTCTGCCTGAGACTTGTGAATAGCATCTGCTACAAACAAGAAACGGTCACGCCATCTTTGGAAAGGCTGTGAGTTAATGTTCTCGTCGTCTTTTGTGAAGTCAAGACCACCACGGAGACATTCGTAAACCGCACGACCGTAGTTCTTAGCGGAAAGACCTAGCTTGGGCTTAATCGTACAGCCGAGCATTGGACGACCATACTTGTTGAGGCGATCACGCTCAACCTGAATACCGTGAGGAGGTCCTTGGAACGTCTTAACGTAAGCGACAGGAATCCGAAGGTCTTCAAGACGCAGAGCACGCAGCGCTTTAAAACCAAATACGTTACCAACCAAGGAAGTAAGTAGGTTGGTTACAGAACCTTCTTCAAACAGATCCAAAGGATAGGCAACGTAGGCGATGTACTGATTATCTTCGCCAGGAACAGGCTCGATATCGTAGCAACGACCACGGTAGCGGTCCATATCAGTGAGAAGGTCAGTCCATACAGTTGTCCAAGTACCTGTGGAAGATTCTGCGGCAACCGCTGCTGCACACTCCTCGGGAGGTACGCCAGGCTGAGGCGTCATCCGGAAAGCGGCAAGAATATCTGTATCTCTAGGCGTGTAATCTGGCGCGTAGTAAGTCAGTCGGTAATCCTGTACACCAGCTGCATAGCCAGCGCCCGACTTGGACTGAGTCTGTGAGTAGGACATATTTCCCTATTTCCTGTCTATTATTCTTCGTGAATCAAACTAGATATTGACCGAACTCCATGGATCCCATTGAAAGGGACCGACACCCAACGCCCGAGAGAATTACCGCCAGCCACAAAGAGTGCTAGCGATTAACTCAGACGACTTCTGTATTGATGGAAGCTCGAAGCGTGGTTAGCAACCTTTCTTCCCAGCCTCAGATGATGATAGTCCGAAGGACGCTGTCCAATAAGGACCCATTCCGAGAAGCTGTAGGATGACCGTGCCAATAAGGTTTGGGTGTCTTCAAGAGAGACCCGTCAGATAAACCTGTGCTTTCCAGAATACTACCAGCCCTTCGATAAGTTTCCTTTTAGAAGTTCTGTATAGTCCGATAACTAATTTTTATGACCACTGATATAGAAAGGTTTCAGAAGGTTTCGCAATCTATAAATAAACAGTATCACGTGTAACATTCCGTAACAAAGAATGTTAGATCAATCGTTATTTTTCGAAGGATGACTGAAGAGAGTTGTCGCCCGTTCGATTTCTTTACCCCAAAAGGATAATCCACCTTTTTGAAAACGGACCCACTCGTTATGTGAATTTAAGGTTTCAAGGTCGTCTCATGTCATTAACAGACAGCCGCTGGCAGAGGCCTTGATTGACGCTTGTGGGAAGTTACCATCGCGCCATCAACCCCAGTCACAACCCAATCCAGTGGATTGGCAAAAATCGTCCACTGCCGAGTTAATGCTGAATCCCCCGTGGGCACCTTTGGGCAAGCTATTTAATCAGCTTTCGTTGTTGAGGGTAATTTTCGTGAGCATTGTGAGCAAGGTCGGTATGGGAAAGGTCGGTCAGATCACGAGTGCAACTTTCCTGGGAAGCATCCTCGCGATCGCAGCCCATGCCCCAGCCGCCGCACAACTCAATGTGCCCGTTCAGGCGTCTCGTAATGCGTCCAGACATCAACAAGGAGTCGCACAAGCTACAGGCTTAACCACGGGTTTAACAGTCGAGCGCGCGAATCGCCCAAACCCCATTGCCGACGACTATCAAGTTGGCGCACTACAGGAAGACTACACCGGTAGCCTATGGGTGGGATCTCATCAAGGGCTATCGCGCATCAATCCTGAAACCGGGCAAATACAGGCGCAAGTTGCCATCCCGAATCGGTTTATTGATGCCATGGCCCAAGATAAGGTGGGTCGTATTTGGTTGGGCACCCCCGAAGGCCTGATTCGGGTTGAACCACGCATTAACGAAGTCACCGCACAAAATTTTCGCCTTCCTTCTAATAGGGTACTTGCCACACTGATAGATCAGCGCGGCTTTTTGTGGGTCGGGACGGATCGGGGCTTAGCCATGATTAGCCCTGATGAGGGCCTACTAATGACCACATTGCAGGCCTTGCCAGGCGTGAGTGCCAATACCTTAGGACTCGCCCCCGATGGCAACTTATGGGTCGGGACCCTAGAAGGACTGGTCAGGGTGAATACGGCCTCAGCACACATCACCGATCGCATTAACGACTTACCCGGTCGATCAGCACAGGCGATGGCGATTGGCCCCCAGGGTAACTTATGGATTGGGACCTCTACTGGCCTCTTAGTGATTGACAGTTTGACTGGTCAGCTATTGCGCTCTGTGACTGAGCTGCGAGGACGCAACGTAGAGGCGATCGCATTCGATTCGACCCAAAGCCTGTGGGTCGGCACTCGCGCAGGCTTACTCAAGCTCAACCCCTATAACGGCGCAGTCGTAGGACGCGTACCCAATCTTCCCTCTGAGCATGTGCTCTCAATTTCCCCCGACACGGGCAATAAAATTTGGGTCGGCACCACGGAGGGCCTAGCTTGGGTCAGTACCGTCACCGGACGCGGTACCCCCCACGGCAGCATCGTCAGTACATACGGCGCACGGTAATCCCTACTTAATGAACGATAGAGGATTTTGATACTCTGGTGAGCGTTTGGAAAACCCATCGCTTGAATAAAACACCATGATCGTCAACGTGCATCAGTTTGCTCAATGGAAGCAAGAAGGGAAAGTGATCGCCATGCTTACGGCATGGGATTATCTCTCAGCACAAATGGTCAGTGCCGCTGGTGTAGATATTGTCTTGGTAGGCGATTCAATGGCGATGACGGTAATGGGTCACGATACAACCCTACCCCTAACACTCAATGAAACGTTGCGCCACGCGCAAATGGTGCGTCGGGCGATCAAAGATACCTTGGTCGTGGTGGATCTTCCCTTTTTGAGCTATCAGGTAAGTTTGGAAGCGGCTTTGTTATCTGCGGGACGAGCGCTTCAAGAGACGGGTGCTCAAGCGGTGAAAATGGAAGGTGGCTATGACGCCATGGTTAAGACAGTGACCGCAGTGGTGCAAGCGGGCATTCCCGTGATGGGCCATGTTGGCCTAACGCCCCAATCGGTTTATCAGTTTGGCAGCTTTCGAAAGCAAGGAAAATCGATTGAAGATGGCCAGCGGATTTTAGAGGAGGCCCTCGCCCTCGAACAAGCGGGTGTGTTTGCGATTGTGTTGGAACATATTCCAGCTGACCTCGCTGAAAAAATTAGCAAAACGCTCACGATTCCTACCATAGGCATTGGGGCTGGACCTCACTGCGATGGACAAGTTCTCGTGACCTCCGATCTGTGGGGTCTCTCTGATTGGCAACCCCCCTTTGCACAGCCCTATGTGAATTTGAGAGCGCAGGGAATTGAGGCTGCCCAGCAATTCTGCAAAGATGTCCGCTCACACCGGTTTGGCTAACATTGCATCGAGCACTTCATCGAGTCAAGGCCGCTCAATTAGCGACATCAATACATATGCATCGGTGAGGTGCATGAGCTAGATGCGGTTTCTCTTTATTTTTGGCGGTAAGCTAAGCAAAGAATACGACACCAACGTTAGATAAGAATAATTATGATTGCGACCAGCACACGAGTACCTGATACAGCACCTGCAACAAAGCAAGACTATAAGGTTGCTGATATCACCCTAGCCGATTGGGGCCGTAAGGAAATTGCGATCGCAGAAGGCGAAATGCCTGCACTGATGGCCATTCGTAATAAGTATCGTGACAGCCAACCCTTGGCAGGTGCCAAAATCATCGGCTGCATTCACATGACGATTCAAACAGCGGTTTTGATTGAAACCCTCTGTGAACTGGGCGCTGAAGTCCGCTGGTCCTCTTGTAATATCTTCTCCACGCAAGACCATGCTGCTGCTGCGATCGCCGCTGCGGGCATCCCCGTTTTTGCATGGAAAGGTGAAACTGAAGAAGAATATATTTGGTGCATAGAGCAAACCTGCCATAACGGCAACGGCGAACTATGGGATGCCAACATGATTTTGGATGACGGCGGCGACCTCACTGGCCACATCCACGAAAAGTATCCTCAGATGCTCACATCCATCCACGGTGTGACAGAAGAAACCACCACAGGCGTACACCGCTTGTTTGAAATGTTGGAAAAGGGTGAACTCAAAGTCCCCGCCATCAACGTTAACGACGCGGTCACTAAAACTAAGAACGACAACAAGTACGGTTGTCGCCACAGTTTGAACGACGCCATCAAGCGCGGCACTGACCATCTGCTCTCCGGGAAGAAAGCATTGGTCATCGGCTACGGTGACGTGGGCAAAGGCTCTGTAGCGTCCCTTCGCCAAGAAGGCATGATCGTGAAGGTCGCTGAAGTTGACCCCATCTGCGCAATGCAGGCTTGCATGGACGGCTTTGAAGTCGTTTCTCCTTACAAGAACGGTAAGAACGATGGCACCGCTAACTGCCTCGACCTTGACCTCCTTTCTAAAACTGACCTTG
Source organism: Cyanobacteria bacterium P01_F01_bin.53 (assembly GCA_039186165.1). Classification (GTDB taxonomy): domain Bacteria; phylum Cyanobacteriota; class Cyanobacteriia; order Phormidesmidales; family Phormidesmidaceae; genus Phormidesmis. Next base: position 444 of record JBCDAG010000171.1, on the reverse strand, counting down.
TAGTCACGGCTACTGGTAACTACAACGTTTGCGATAAGAACATCTTGGCCAACCTCAAAAAAGGCGCTGTTGTCTGCAACATCGGCCACTTCGACAACGAAATCGACACTGCATTCATGCGCAAAGAGTGGCACTGGCAGGAAGTGAAGCCCCAGGTTCACCAGGTTTATCGCTCTGACGATCCGACCGACTTCTTGATTCTTCTTTCTGAAGGTCGCTTGGTAAACCTTGGGAATGCCACAGGCCACCCTTCTCGAATCATGGATGGTTCCTTCTCCAACCAAGTGTTGGCGCAAATCTTCCTATTCGAGAAGAAGTTCGCTAACTTGCCTGCGGATCAGCAAGCTGCGGCAATCACCGTTGAGTTGTTACCGAAGAAGCTCGATGAAGAAGTCGCTCGCTACATGGTCGAGGGTTTCAATGGCGTCATCACTGAGCTCACTC
>JBCDAG010000170.1:0-14729 GCA_039186165.1 Cyanobacteria bacterium P01_F01_bin.53 | reverse complement strand
TCGATTCTCAGGGTCGTGTGATTGGTTCTTGGGCTGACGTTCTTAACCGTGCCAACCTCGGTATGGAAGTAATGCACGAGCGCAACGCTCACAACTTCCCTCTCGACTTGGCTGCTGGCGAAGCTGCTCCTGTAGCTTTGAGCACTCCTTCCATTGCTGCTTAAGCAAGGCGCATTACTTAGATCATCTGACGATTCTCTAGACGGAATTAATTGATGGCTTGAAGCCCTCGACACAGTGTGTCGAGGGCTTTTTCATGAGCGATTAAAATAGTGACGCTGCAACGAGGCGATGAATAGGCTGCAAGGATTCATCGACAAAAGTATATGACAAACGACTTACACCCAACGGCTGCAAACCAGTGGACTATCTCGCCGCCTAAAACGCCGGAAGATTCGCTTGAAAAGGCTGGTCGTTTGTTGGAGCTGGTTACGTATTGTTCGCTTTCAACCTGCTCTGTTGAGGGGCAGCCTTGGGTATCGCCGGTTTTCTTTGCGTTCGATGCAGCTCTGAATATTTATTGGAGTTCGGCGATCGCATCTCGCCACTCTCAAAATCTCTATGCCAACCAAGGTCAGGCCGCGATCACCCTCTACAAATCCCGCAAGTCCGAAGGTCCTACGGACGGTCTTTATCTGGTTGGCACAGCTACGGAGCTAGATCGCTTAGGGGTAGAGCAGGCCTTTCCTCTGTTAGAAAAACGCGCCGGTAGCCCGATTCCCCGTAGTCAAGCTGACTATTTGGGTGAATCGGCCCGGCGCATGTACCATTTTGTTCCAGAGCAGATGTGGTGTACAGGGGAACGATTGGTTTGTGGCAATCAGCTGATGGACACCAAGATTTCCATGGATATAGAGACTCTCGTAGCGTTTATGAAAAGTAGGCTTTAAACAGATTCTATTGAGAAGACCAGCGTTCTAAAGCCCTTTGTCCGCCCCAGCGCGCGACAATTTCATCATCGTAGTCATCGGCAATGCGAATGACAGTCTGCACGGAGTGCTTGAGTTCTATTTGGTCGCAGGTAGAGCCAACTAGGCTATGTTCAAAGACAATGTCATTTTCGTTGTCGAGGGCAAATCGGCCAAAATGGATGCCGTTATTTGCGCGCAACAAGTAGTAGCTTAATTCGGGGGTGACGGTCACGTCCGTGACGACGAAGGAGCGCGTTGTAATGAGTGCGTCATTGTCGCCCCAAGGCACCACACGAGTAGAGGCCACCGCCGAACCAATCGTGATAATAAACAATGGCTCGTCTTCAAACACCACCGCAGCCTCGCCAAAGAGGTCTTCCATCCAGGGCACAATTCGCTTGTAGCAAGCTTGCTGTGCGGTACTTTCAAATTCCATAGATACTATAAAAAGTCATTTTAATTCTTCTTTTATTCTCTCATTTTTTAATCACATATCTTAGCTGCGTGGTTGGTCGGATTTCCCCCATCTCAGCACGATCTGCTTTTTTCTATCCTGATAAGGTAATAGGCCAAAGTATTATCTTGGGTCGCAATTGAGCGGCTACAAGTAGTGGGCTCGCTCATCTCCCATTTCCTAAGGCTTTCGGTATTCTCTGGGGTTTACACTCCCACCAATTCCATGGGTGATTTATTTTCAGCTTCTTCAGCCAACGACACTGACGATCACGTACCCTCAGATCAATTGGCCTTAGAGCAAGCGGCTTTAGAGCCATCGACCTTAGAACGCGCGGTTGAACAATCTGAGCCCTTGCCTCAAAGCGCTGAATTGGCAGATGAGGCGTCGTTGACAGATGATTTGCTTTATGACCGGGCGATTGCAGCGGTTTCTACCCTCATTAATAAACTAGACCTGTCTCCCCGTGAACGCTCAGGCTTAAAAGCGGACATTACCCATCTGCCCAGCGTGCTCCAGAAGCTGGAACATCAGGTGGTTCACATCGCTGTATTTGGCATGGTGGGTCGGGGAAAATCGTCTTTGCTTAATGCCTTAGTGGGCAAAAATATTTTTCAAACTGGGCCACTACATGGGGTTACTCAGCAGGCTGAAAGCATTCTTTGGCAGGCGGACGATGCGGACGAAGAAAATATTTCGCGGGCAACCTTGGAGGGAACGCAATCGTCACGCGTTGAGCTGATTGATACGCCTGGGATTGATGAAGTCGGTGGTACGAAACGGCAGGTGATCGCGCAAAAAATTGCCCGCCAGGCTGATCTGATTCTCTTTGTGATTGCCGGTGACCTCACCCAGCTCGAACATACTGCTCTAAGTGAATTGCATCAGGCCGGTAAGCCCATTTTGGTGGTGTTTAATAAGACAGACCAATATCCTGAGAGCGATCGCGAGCAAATCCTCAACACCATTCGAGAAGAGCGTCTGGTAGGCCTGGTCCCTGCTGAAAATATGGTGACGACGGCCGCTGCGCCGCTAATTACCCAAGCGGTGCGCCAGGCCGACGGCTCTATCCGTACGACTCGCCAACGGGGAACGGCTGACGTGAGCCGTCTCAAGCTCAAAACGTTAGAGATTTTGCAGCGGGAGGGTAAAGCGTTAGTCGCGTTGAATACGCTGCTTTATGCCGATGACATTAATGAGCAGGTGGTCGCTCAAAAGCTGACGTTGCGCGATCGCGCAGCCGCCGACACGATTTGGAAAACGGTGATTACCAAATCCATCGCTGTCGCGCTAAACCCCATTACCGTGATTGATCTGTTGAGCGGTGCGGCTATTGATATTGCCCTAATCGTTGCCCTTGCTCGGGTGTATGGCCTAGAAATGACCCAGCGCGGGGCCTCTGAACTGCTGAAAAAAATTGCCGTTGCCATGGGTGGCCTGACGGCCAGTGAGTTGGTCATTAGTTTTGGCCTGAGTGGTCTTAAGAGCGTCTTAGCTGCTGCCTCTATTCCTACCGGTGGGCTCACGGCAACGCCTTATGTGTCGGTGGCGCTGACCCAAGCTGCGGTGTCTGGGGTGAGTACTTATGCGATCGCGCAAGTTACCAAAGCCTACTTAGCCAAGGGCGCAACCTGGGGGGATGACAGCCCAAAAGCCGTTGTTGCCGAAATTCTTAGCGAACTAGATGAAGACTCAATCATGCGGCAAATCCGTAGTGAGCTTACCGCCAAGCTCGATCTAAAAGCCCACTGGCAAAAATAATCTGACAAAACTAATCATAATCCAGCCATAGTCATAACTCAGCCATAGTCACAAAAAAGCCTGGTGAGAAGCAGAAACTCAGCACCAGGCTTTTTCAGGCTTTTTCGCTATGCTTCTGCCGTTAACCGCCTGAAGATGTTCCGCCAGTCGTGCCTGCTGAATTCAAAAAATTCGTTGGCCCTTCGTAACCTGATGCTGCTGCTAAGGTCTCCAGCGATTGGGACCCGCCTAAAAACTGGCCATTAACTTCCCAGGTCGGAAAGCCTTTGACTTCTGGAACTGCTCGGCAGATGGCTGTCTGAGAGTTTCTGCCGTCTTCTGCGCACTCAATGTAAGGGATCTGTTTATGTGCTTCTTTGCCGAATAGACTCTTTTGATCGTGACAATGAGGGCACCAATAAGCACCGTACATCTTAGCGCCGCTGTCTGTGAGGTGTTTGGCCAATGCCAATTCTGCTTCGCCAGAAGGTGTTGTAACCGCTGGCCCAGCATTCCCTTGAGCAGCCTGTGTTCCGCTACTCAAGGGGCCGCCTGGGACTGCGTAAATTCCAAACGTGCCAACCAGGGCAACCATCGCGACGATTGCACCCGTGAATAACAGTTGACCGCGATCATCCCAGCGGCGCCCGAGGACGGTCAGGGTAAACATCGCCACTGTCATCGTGGCTGATGCGATGCAGTATGGACACAGCGCTTTGATGTCGGTGGAAAGCACGTACATTAAAAACGCACTGAAGATCATCATGCCTGTCGCGCCGACAAACAGCAGCGGCCAGGTCCAGCCCTCTAGCTTGGTGCGTAACGGCTTATTTTCCTCGGGGTTTATCAGTAGCGGAGCCACGGCTAACGCCAGCATGGATAGGTATGCAAGAGCGCCAAATAAGGTTAAAGGCAGGCCAAAAACGGTAGCCCAGGCACTGGAGAGGACTTTGCCACAGCCGCTACCACAGGCCGCCGAACTGTTCATAAGCTTCACGGCGGTCAGGTAGCCTGTACCTGAAGCCCCGATGGCTGCAATGATCCCAATTAAGGGGCGCGACCACTTGTGAATCCAAAGTGTTTCTTGACGACGACGTCTCATAGCGATGCCTGGCGAATGACAGAAATTCTAAAAACAATCAGTGATACTTGAAATTTTGAAGCAGTTGCTCTCATTGAAGCATGCTCTTAAGAGGTTGTGTTCAAAGGAGCCTAGCTCTCATGAAGTCTAGCCCACAGAAGTCTAGCCTAGGGAATTTTTTAGACAGAACACAGAACTTAGTCAAAAATACCCGTGATCGGAAACAAAGCACCCAAACTAATTGATGGGTCAATCTTGCCTGGGTGGTGACTGAATAACTTAAATCGTGGATGCTCAAGCGCAGATAAGTGGCGAGGGTATGAGTCGTGAAGGTACCTGAGGCAGTCGCAGGCTACTTATACGGCGACTGAGTGATTTTCTGGAGACGCTACTATGCTCTTCTGCTCAATGCCCTGAGCTAAGGCTGTTACAAACTCACGTACGCGAATCGGATCAATCGGCTGTTCGATTTGCCCTTTGCGTTTCAATGAACTCGATACAATGACGCCGTCGGTGGAGCGAATAAGCTGGGCAATATTTTGCATACTTGCACCACTGCCAATAAAGACGGGTGTATCTCCAGCCGCAGCTTTAGCCAGCTCCAAGTCTTCTAAGATCGGTGGGGAACCTGTGGCTCCTCCTGACAAAATAACACCATCGGCGAGTCCTCTATGAATAGTGTCTTGTACGGATGTGCTGAGGTTTGGAACGCCTAAGGGGCTGGCGTGCTTAACCAACACATCGGCTAGGATTTTTACGTCGGAGCCTAGTTCTCTCCGGTAGCGCAGAAGGTCGTGGGCCTCACCTTCGATAATGCCTTGGTCAGTGGCCATAACTCCTGTGAGGACATTGACTCGAATGAAACTAGCGCCTGTGCAAGTGGCGATCGCAAGGGCACTGCGAGCATCATTCCGTAATACATTGATGCCGATAGGTAGCGTAATCAACTGCTTCAGCCGTTGTACGACCAGGGTCATGGCACTAACGACAGCTGGATCAACCTCCGATTTTGGGAAAGGGGCATCAAAAAAATTCTCGACGATTAGCCCATGGGCACCGCCGGCTGCAAGGGCGGTTGCCTCCTGCTCTGCGCGAGCAATAATAGCTTGTAAATCACCCTGCCACCGCACAGATGATGGCAAAGGTAGCAAATGAATGACGCCAATAACAGGGTTGGCTGTTTTAAAAATTTGGGTTAAGTCCACGGTTTTTTTATCTCGGACTCGGCACGTAGTTTGATAGTTTGGCCATGCTCCTTGACCACGATCTACATTAACAGTCAATGCTGAGAGTTTGAGGCAAAGTTTTGGTAGCGCACGGTGTCCGTCGAGGATGCCAGGATGCCTGTAGGACATTTCACAGCAGCGCTGTTTCTACTGCTGTCATCAGGCCATAACGGCGGTTTAGAGCGGAGGCAAAAGGGCATGACTTTAGGTGCGAAAAAGCCTCCTATTGAGGCGGCTTTGTTTTTTCTCTCGTCAATTGTGTAGTTATGTTATGATTTTGGTGTAGAAGATTTGCTTTCTGCTCCTGCCATTTGGTTATCTACATGGGCCGCCTGGTTAATAGTACGGAGTTATTCACAGGCGATCACTACAAATTGCTTTGTGAGAGAGAGAGAGTATTTCATGGGACGAAAACCCACTATTGCGGTTTCGCATCTTGGTTGTGAAAAGAACCGAGTAGATAGCGAGCACATGCTGGGCTTGCTGGCTAAGGCGGGCTATGGAGTCGGCGCTAATGAAGAGGTGGCCGATTACGTCATTGTCAATACCTGTAGCTTTATCCAAGATGCGAGAGAAGAGTCCGTTCGTACCCTAGTAGAGCTGGCTGAAGCGGATAAGAAGATTGTTATTACCGGTTGCTTAGCTCAGCACTTTCAAGGTGAGCTGCTCGAAGAAATCCCGGAAGCTGTTGCCCTGGTTGGTACTGGGGATTATCACAAAATTGTTGATGTGATTGAGCGAGCTGAGACAGGTGAACGGGTAAAAGCTGTTTCGGGTGAGCCCACTTATATCGCAGATGAGACGGTGCCTCGCTATCGCACAACGTCTGAGGGCGTCGCCTATGTGCGGGTCGCTGAAGGCTGTGACTATAAATGTGCCTTTTGTATTATCCCTCATCTGAGGGGTAAACAGCGATCCCGCCCTATTGAGTCTATTGTGGCCGAGGCCAAGCAGCTAGCGGCTCAAGGCGTTCAAGAAATCATTTTGATCTCCCAAATCACCACTAATTACGGTGTCGATCTCTACGGTAAGCCCAAGCTGGCAGAGCTGCTGTGTGCCCTCGGCGAGGTGGACGTGCCCTGGGTGCGCATGCACTACTCTTACCCCACTGGCCTGACACCAGCTGTGCTTCAAGCCATTCAAGAAACGCCTAACGCGCTTCCTTATCTGGACTTACCCCTACAGCACTCACACCCTGGAATGCTCAAGGCTATGAATCGCCCTTGGCAAGGGCAAGTTAACGACAACATCATTGAGCATCTCAAGACATCTCTGCCCAATGCTGTTCTGCGAACCACATTTATTGTGGGCTTTCCTGGTGAAACTCAAGAGCAGTTCGAGCACCTCAAAACGTTTATTCAGCGCCATGAGTTCGACCATATCGGTGTCTTTACCTTCTCCCCTGAAGAAGGGACGGCAGCCTATGACCTGCCTGATCAAATAGATAAATCTGTGAAAGAGGCCCGCCGAGAGGAACTTATGCTTACCCAGCAAGAGATTTCTTTCCGACGTAACCAGACTCAGGTTGGCCAAGTTGTTCAGGTCTTAGTTGAGCAGGAGAACCCATCCACAGGGGAACTCATTGGCCGCAGTGCTCGCTTTGCACCTGACGTTGACGGTTTGGTTTATGTCAAAGGGCAAGCTGCTCTAGGGCAATTTGTACCTGTTGCTATAGACGCGGCTGATACCTACGACCTCTTTGGGTCTGTTTCTCTTCCTGTCACTGCATCCACGGCGGTTATATAGTGCTCTCTAGGTCCCCCCTCCAACTAGGTCCTTCAACGGGTCTTAGCTGTAGGGCGTAGTTCCCAGTCTCTGCGCTGACATAACCACTTCGCTTTAATAACTTAACTTTCATAATTTTAGGAACGTAATGACCTCTTCATTCGCTGATTTAGGCTTGTCTCCCGCTCGTGTGGAACACCTCACTCAAATGGGCTTCACCGAGCCAACGGCAATCCAACTTCAGGCTATTCCTCAACTGACTTCTGGCCACGATGTCGTTGGATTGGCCCAGACTGGAACTGGTAAAACAGCTGCCTTTTCTCTGCCCATTTTGGAACAGATTAATGTGAGCAATCGCTATGTGCAGGCACTGGTCCTAACGCCCACACGCGAGCTGGCCATGCAGGTGAGTCAGGCCATGGAAAGCTTTAATGTCGACGGCAGACTTTACGTGACTTCCGTTTATGGTGGTCAGTCTATCGGTCAGCAGTTGAGCCGCCTTCGTCGAGGGTCCCAAGTTGTGGTCGGGACACCCGGCCGTGTCATCGATTTGATTGACCGGGGCGGATTGGTGCTCGATAAGCTCAGCATTATGGTTTTAGATGAAGCTGATGAAATGCTCAATATGGGCTTCATTCAGGATGTCGAGAAAATTTTGTCCCACACGCCTGATGAGCGTCAAACGGCCTTTTTCTCAGCCACGATGGAGCCAGCCATTCAAAAGCTCTCTACCCGTTTTCTGAAGTCGCCAGTAACTGTGAGTGTCAAAGCTCAGACGACTTCGACCGCGCGTATTAAGCAGGTAGCCTACGTCGTCCCCCCGGGTTGGACGAAGCCTCGCGCGCTGATGCCCATTTTGGAGATGGAAGATCCTGAAACAGCCATTATCTTTGTGCGTACTCGTCGGACAGCGGCTGATTTGACCCGTCAGCTACAAGCGGCTGGTCACAGTGCTGATGAGTACCATGGGGATCTCACCCAGTCTCAGCGAGAGCGATTACTTCAGCGATTCCGTCAGCGCCAGGTTCGCTGGGTTGTTGCAACGGACATTGCAGCCCGGGGCATTCACGTTGATGACCTCAGCCATGTGATTAACTATGAGCTGCCTGATAACTTAGATAGCTATGTACACCGCATTGGTCGTACTGGCCGTGCTGGCAAAGAAGGTCGGGCAATTTCAATTGTGACACCCCTCGAAAAGTACAAGCTTAGACGCGTTGAAAAGCGCTTTAACAAGGCGGTGGAATACGCCAAGGTGCCTACCCAGGCTCAAATTGCGGCTCGCCATTTAGAGAAACTGCAAACCCGTGTTCGTGAAGCGGTAACTAGCGAACGGTTGGCATCATTCTTGCCGATTGTGTCTCAGTTAGGTGAAGAGTACGACATTCGTACAATCGCAGCAGCGGCATTGCAAATGGCCTATGACCAGGCTCGTCCAACTCACCTAAAAGCCGATCAATATGTGGGGAGTAAGCCTAAGCCTAAGCCTCGATTGGTGAATGCCCCTCGCTCTAAATCTAAGCCAAGTCCTTCCCCAAAAACGCCTAAGCCTCAGGCTGATAAATCAGAACCTTCTGTGTCAGAATCTTCTTCTAGGTCATAGTTCTCTGACCTCTCTTGGAACGATGCACAGCCTGGATGACCGCTCAAGAGAGCTTGAAGTCTGCTTAAAGGTGTGTAAAAAACCATACAGACTTTTGGGATAGGTGGCCTAAGATAGGAGCAATTAACGATGGTTTCATCTCAGAACTGATGAAGTGGTGACCTATGTTAGTCATTCTTACTGAAGAGCAGCTTCTATCGCCCGCAGCGATTTGTCACGATTGCCCAATGGCTAGTCAAAATGGCTTGCCTCGTTGGCAGAGGGGAAAATTAAAGTGCGGTCGGCCTATTGAAAAAAGTGCGTTGGATAAAGCACCTACTCAATATGAGTGCACGATGGGGTTTCGGGTGGCTGAGCTGTCGGACCAGTAGTTGCTACTGCTATTGCTTGTCTGTCTCTCAGTACCTGTTTCCCGGTTGATTGCTGCTGTGATGGTTGCGGACATCTTGTCAAGGTTCGTTCCAAGTGTTGTATGCGCTATGCTAAGAGCGTATTAAGCTGAAAGGCTTAGTCACGGCCTCTTTGTTTATTTATTTTTTGTGGAGTTGGTTATGAATGGGTCTGCAACCGGCCTAGATAGAGCTTTTGCAGCGCTATCTTATGTAATGCCATTAGCCTCTGCGCTTCAAGCAGGTGTGTACTTTTTTTCTTTCTTGGCAGAGCAAGCTCCACCTGTCCTCAATGTAATTCAGCTTTTGCTGCTGCCCCTATCCCCATTGCTGGCCATTGAGAGCAATCCTATTCTGGGTTTGGGTGTGTTTATACTGCTGTTTGCATTCGTTGTCAGAAACCCAAATATCAGCCGGTTTATTCGCTTTAATGTGCTTCAGGCTATTTTAGTGAGCTTTATGATTTCTATCGGGAGCCTTATTCTGAGTGTGCTGGGCCTCACCTCTGGATTTTTGGGTGAAACCTTGCTCAATGTTCTATTCTTAGGCGGCATGGCAATTGTTGTGTTCTCGGTTGCCCAGTCTGTATTGGGTCGCTACGCAGAAATCCCAACGATTTCAGAAGCTGTGAATATGCAAATGCCTAACTAATTGACCACAGCTCAGCTAGCTTTGCCTCTAACCCGGTGGTTGAGCGGTGTAGAAATCGCGTATTACTGAAGCGCCAACTCTTTTGAGGCTGGCGCTTTTTTAACGATTTTAGGTTCTACCGTGTTTTCTAAGCCGCCAATGCCTTCAATCTCGATGCGGATGCGATCGCCCACAGTCACAGGCCCCACACCTTCCGGCGTCCCCGTCAAGATAACGTCCCCAGCTAGCAATGTAATGGCCTGGGAAATGTAAGAGACCAAAAACTCAGGTGAAAAAATCATGTTTGCAATGGAGTTCGACTGCACCGGCGTCGAGTCATTGTTGACGAACGTTTTTAAGTGAGCCCCGGCGGGCAGCTCTTTAACAATCCAAGGTCCTAGAGGACAAAAAGAATCAAAGCCCTTGGCACGGGTCCATTGGTTTTCTTCACGTTGCAAGTCACGGGCGGTGACATCGTTTGCAATGGTGTAGCCCCATATTTTGTTACGGGCTTCGGCCAGCTCACAGTCACTGGTGCGTTCTCCAATTACAATAGCCAGCTCACCTTCATAATCCACCCGTTGAGACTGCGGAGGATAAAAGATGGGTGCATCCGTTGCAGTCACTGCCGTAGGCGGTTTCATAAAGAGTAGGGGACGATCTGGAACCTGGTTCCCTAGCTCAGCGGCATGTTGGGAATAGTTGCGTCCTACTGCGATCACCTTTGAGGGCGCACAAGGTGCCAACAGCGTATAGTCACCTTTAGTCAGTCTTGTGGCGGTTACTTGTGCTTTTCTCCACGGCGCTGCATCTAGCACTTGAACCCCACGGTCAGCCTGAAGCAATCCGTAGTGGAGTTGCCCTGATGACGATTGAACTCGGACATAGCGGTGCGCCATATGTTTTATAGGTTCCAGTTATTGGTATGATTGTAAGCCCTTGCTTTTATCTACGCTATGCCAATCGCCCATGGCCCTTTGCTCAACTGGACTCGAGTGATCGCATGGCGAAACGTAAAGGCCTGTATGACCATAAGGATTTCAAGTTTAAAGCTATGAAAACGCAGTACGAAACCATGTACATTTTGCGCCCTGACATCGGTGATGAAGCCGTTGACAGTGCGATCAGCCGTTACCAAGATATGTTGACTGAAAGCGGCGCTGAAGATCTAGAAACTCAGCACCGTGGCAAGCGTCGCCTCGCCTATGAGATCAATCGTTACCGTGAAGGCATCTATATCCAGATGAATTACCAGGCACCCGGCACTGCGATCGCACCTATGGAAAGAGCCATGCGCCTGAGTGAAGAAGTCATTCGCTATTTGACTATTCGCTTTGAAGAGCCTTCTGAAGAAAGCGAGAGAGAGCCTTCTGATACAGCGGCTACGGCATCTGCTGCCCCCTTGGGTTCATAACTTGTAGGGCGTACGACTTTTGAATAGGAATTTACCTAGAACGGGTAAATTCCTAAAATACGAAGTAACCGACAGTAAAAAACAACCTCTGCCAGCTAGCAGAGGTTGTTTTTTATAGCTAATGGAAGCGGTTGTTGTCTGTAATTCTACGACTGCTAAGTGTCTGTTTTAAACCCTACTCTTTCCGTTATCACTTGGTTTGCTGCGACCTGCTGGAAGTGGTATAAATCCTACACAACTCGCAGTAATGCGCTTTATCTCAAGCTCTTTTGCGGCCTTAATGGCTGATAAAAATCAACCCACACGGAGGAAGGTTCGCAAGTGGTTCAATCAGCTAGCGGTAATGGTTCCAATAGTCACTCAGAGAACGCTCGGCTGAGAGAAGAACTCGCCATGCGTGATCAGCTCGTGCAACAACTTTCTCAAGAGTTGTTTCGCTTAGTGAAAGGCAATAAAGATTTTGTGCCGACGCCTGAAGTCTCGGAGCAACATCAGCAAGAGGTTCAGTCTCTGCGCGGTCAACTGCACAAGCTAGAGGAACTGGTTTCTTTTTATCACGTGCAAATTGAGGAGCGGGATGACTAAACCTACCAGCTCCGACAAACGACTCAGGAATTGACAGATCGTACGCGCATGCTAGAGCAGGTAGTGCAAGAGCTGCCGCGGATCTACAAAGAAAAATTTGCCGAGCGAATGGGTGCCGTAAAAGAGCGTGTGGCCCAAATCCAGCAAGAAAATCGTCAGCTCCATGCTGAGCTGCAAAGTACGAGCTACCGATTAGCAGTCCGTAACCGTCGTGGTAATAACCATTTGGATTTACCAACTTTTCCCAGCGAGATGCTTGGGACAAACTCTATGGCAAGCTTTGCGAAAAGCTCGGAACCATAACTATCGAGTTACACACTTGATTGTGAAAACCCTGTCTAAAAAACCCTGTGGGAGGTTCCCACAGGGTTTTTTAGATCGACTGCTTGCGAGGTTTGATTCTGCATCGTGTTTTGATACTGACTTTCGTCCTTTGTCAGCGGACGGTCCAGGTTGAAAAAACTCTTGGAATGTAAGGCGCGTGTAGGAATAGTTTGAAGGTGAGATAAAGCATCTCTATCTGCCTTATTATCCGTAGAAATCGAATTGACACTTCATAGAAAGATACGCCAAGATTAGTAAATGTATAGAAAGTTAACGATTTTGAAGTGCAGAGCATTTTTATGAGTGAGTTCATTTCTCTGGACTTTTTGCAAGACATTGCCCGTGAATACGGCTATTGGGCAGTGTTTTGCGGCGTTTTATTAGAGAATATGGGAATCCCTATCCCCGGAGAGACTGTTACCTTAGTTGGCGGTTTTTTAGCAGGTAGTGACGAACTGAGTTTTTGGTACGTGTTAGGTGCTGCCACTGCCGGTGCGATTTTAGGAGATAGTGCTGGCTATGTCTTGGGTTACTACGGTGGTTGGCCGCTGTTAGTGCGTATTGGGAAATGGCTTAAGGTGACGGAATCGAGCCTTGTGAATGTGCGCGATCGCTTTAGCAAAAATGCTGACAAAGCCGTTTTATTAGGTCGTTTTGTTGCACTGTTGAGAGTCTTTGCCGGACCTTTGGCGGGCATTTCGCAAATGCCCTACCCTAAGTTTTTGCTGTGCAATTCGATTGGTGCTCTCACCTGGGCTTCTGTTATGGTTAGCCTGACCTACTTTTTAGGGCGGCTGGTTCCACTGTCGGTGTTAATCAAGTGGGCGGCTCAGTTTACAGGGGTTGCTCTGGTGATCGTGCTTTGCTGGATTGCGACGCTGTGGTGGTTAGAGTCTCGACGGGCAACTCCTCAAGGTCAGTAGAGATTTTCAGCAGACGCTTTCAAGATCAAACTAAAGCTTTCCAAAAAATCAAACCCCTTATGGCAGCGCTGAATCGCATTTCCATAAGGGGTTTTTTCTATTGGGTAGAGGCGTTGGCTAAGTTAAGTGGTCCAGCTTAAGGTTTTACAATGTACTCGGAATCTACAGGCTCTACAATGCCTTCTGTGACTAAAGCCTGATAAATCATGGCCGATAGCTCTGCGCGAGTGGTGGGTGCTTCTGGATTGAGCTTATCGACACTGGGATAGTTGACGACTAATCCCCCGACAGTGGCCGCCGCAATTTTTTCATTGGCCCATTTGGGAATTGCGTTGGCATCGGTGTAGCGAGAAAGCGCGGTTTGTACGTTAGTGGGTGTGTCAACACCAAGACCCGTCACTAATGTAGTGAAGGCCTGAGTCCTAGTGACCGGTGAATTAGGCTCAAACGTGTCATTGGGAAATCCGGTCATGAAGCCACCTTGTACGACTTCTCCAATCGACTCTCTGGCCCAATAGTCTCCGGTAACGTCGCCGAAGTCTAGGTTGTCCTTGTCGGCAGTGAGCTCAAAGGTCCTTGAAACGATATTGGCAATTTGACCGCGTGTTACGGGCTGATCGGGCCTAAAGTCACCTTCTTCAAAACCAGAGATTAACCCACGGCTGCTGAGTGCATCAATGTAAGGTTTTGCCCAATAATTATCTGGAACATCATTGAATGTGAGGGCCTCTTTGGGTGGAGCTTGCGCTGCTTCTGAGAGATCTGCGGGTGCTGGCGGTGGCGTTTCTGGTGCCTCTGTAGGTGTTGTGGTTGCAGGGGGGGCTACTGCTGCCGTGTTACCAGGTGTTTCACTGATGGCCGTCTCAGGCGTAGTTGTTTCTGGCGTGGCCGTTGCCGAATCTGCTGTCGCAGTAACGCCTGCAAGGCCAGCTGTCGCACTAGCAACGCCTGCTTTGACGTTGTCCCACATGCCTCTGCGCTCACGTGGAGTAGTTTTCTTGGAGGCCGCGCGTCTATCTAGTTCCTGAAGTGCTGCGTTGGGTTGAGCGGGCTCCAAGACAGTTTGTGAGCCATCGGCGATTATCCCAGTGCCCTCTTCATTGCCATCTGTAAGTCCGCCGAAGTTAAAGGGTTGTTGAGCATTTTCGACAGTTGTGCGGGATTGCTCAGAGCCATTTTCAGTATCTGCAAAGAGCGAAATTCCACCACGACTGAGGCCCCAAAACAACACGCTACCTAAAGACAAAAAGGCAACGAATATAGCAACCATCTCATCGAATGTGAGTGGTCGACTCGGTCCTGTAGCCGCGTCTCTAGAAGTGCGACGCTGACTGTTTGGGGGTTCGATGGGTGACTGGGTCACAGCTCTGTTCGCCTCTTAATGATGAAATTGGGATGCAATATACGGAATATGGACTGATAATGCTGGTGCACTTTATTTATACAGACCTATTAACTCATAAAAATAAAGCATTATGGTCCAAAAATCAGCAGTGAAGCGGGGCTCGGTACATTAATGTTTACGATTTATCCGCTACCGAAAATAAAGTGTTTTTAGCAGTTGTGCATGGAGAAATCCATCTCCTAGTTCTGACTTTTGGAAATAATCTGTCAGCTATGAGCGAGGTTTGAATCCTTGAAACTGCCATTGAAAAGGTTTAGCCATAGTGCGATTGAAATAATCGATAAAGGCCCATATTTGTTGTTGTAGGTCATCGGTGGAG
>JBCDAG010000169.1:0-14731 GCA_039186165.1 Cyanobacteria bacterium P01_F01_bin.53 | reverse complement strand
CTCCACCGATGACCTACAACAACAAATATGGGCCTTTATCGATTATTTCAATCGCACTATGGCTAAACCTTTTCAATGGCAGTTTCAAGGATTCAAACCTCGCTCATAGCTGACAGATTATTTCCAAAAGTCAGAACTAGGCTTTTTAGGTATTTGTCAGTTGCTTTCGATTCAACGATGATGGAGGGGACGTTGCGATTTAATGCTTTAATGCTGACTTTAATTGCTATTTAGTGCTGACTTTAATCAGGAGCGATAGTGTCTACTCAATGGAACTAACAGAGTCTCAATGGAACTAACAGAGTCAGATTCCCAGGCGATTCGGACGGTGATTGAGCGACAGATTGCAGCTTTTTGGCAGGATAATGCCTCCCTTGCCTTTTCTCAGGCTGCACCGGGTATTCAAATTCAGTTTGGCACGGCGGAAAATTTTGTCCGCATGGTGGAAGAGGCTTATCCGCCCGTGCATCGGCCACGCTCAGTGGTATTTGAGTCATTGCTGACGATTGAGGGCCTGCCTGCCCAGCAGGTTATGCTGATGGATCGCAACGGTGACCTGATTCGGGCGACGTATACGATGCAGCGGCAGCAGAGTGGACTCTGGAAAATCGCAGGGTGTTATTTAACGCCGATGGGTTACTAATCGTAGTGCTTTGGCAAGATGGCGGTACTTAGAGGTTTCGTCGTACCTATAAGCAGTGCTCATAAAACGTGCCGATAAGGTACAAAGAGCCGCAAAATACGGTTGGGCAAAGGTCAGATGGTTGTTGGTTAAGTTGTTGCTTGCCAGGTTGTTGCTTGTCAGGTTGTTGCTTTTTAGTGGCGGCGGCAAGACCAGTAACTAAATCGGGGTGAATTGAAATAGCGGCCAGTGTTGGGCAACTCTGTTGAGCGATCGCACTCAAGTCTTCTGGTTCAGCGGTGAGGTGACCAGGTACGGGGACTAAGTGTAGGCGATCGCCCGCTCGCAAGAGTGCGTTGAAAACGCCCGCATGATCTTTGGTCGCTAACATGCCCATCAGCCAGGTGATGGCCTGATTGGGGTAGGTGCGATCAAGGTAGGTCCTTAGCGATCGCGCCGCATCTGCATTGTGTGCGCCATCAATCAGCAAGTCATGGCCCTCCCACTGAGCCGGTTGTAGGCGTCCTGGCCAGCTCACATTGGCCATGCCACGGGCGATCGCATCATCAGAAATGGCCCATCCTCGAACTTTCAGATTTTGCAAGGTGGCGATCGCACAGGCTGAGTTCACCCGTTGATGGTCGCCTAGCAGCGTTTGCCGGTAGCGGAGCCCTTCATATATCAGCGTAGGCGCAGTGTTGTTATTGCCAAGGACGGTGTCTTCAGCAGTGTCTTCAAGGGCCGGTTTTACCCAGGTTACAGGTGCCTCCACATTGTCAGCTTTTTGCGCCACGACCTTTGCTGCCTCATCGGGCAGTGGCCCTACGAAAGCAGGCACACCCGTTTTCAAAATCCCAGCCTTTTCTCCCGCAATGTCAGCGAGTGTATCGCCCAGTCTTTGCCAGTGATCCCGGCTGATAGACACAATCACGGTGGCCAGTGGCTGGTCACACACATTGGTGGCATCGAGTCGGCCTCCCAGTCCCACTTCCACCACCGCAATATCCACCTGTTGATTGGCAAAATACTGCCAGGCCGCAGCGGTGAAGACCTCGAACTGTGTAGGGATCGGGGTATCGTTTTGTTTGTTGTGTGCGATCGCTTGTTCTACCTGGTCCAATGTGGTTTGCAAGGCATCCCAGGTAATGGGTTGGCCATCAATG
Organism: Cyanobacteria bacterium P01_F01_bin.53; assembly: GCA_039186165.1. Lineage (GTDB taxonomy): Bacteria > Cyanobacteriota > Cyanobacteriia > Phormidesmidales > Phormidesmidaceae > Phormidesmis. Next base: position 12,946 of record JBCDAG010000169.1, on the reverse strand, counting down.
CTGATACGTTCTGTCCAATTAATGAGGTGGGGAGAGGTGTAGCGTCCGGTGCGATAGCCTGCCGCGCTCAGCACTGATGCTAGATAGGCGCACACAGAGCCTTTGCCGTTGGTGCCAGCGACGTGAATGATGGGAACGCGCTGATGCGGGTTGCCCATGGTTTCAAGCAGTGCCTTAATCCGGTCTAGCCCCAGATCTACGCCAAAGCGGGCATAGCTTTGCAGTCGAGATTCAACCGTTTGTTGCAGGGTGCTCGTTTGAGAGACGTTCGTTTGAGAGGCGTTCGGCTGGGGCTCTGGTGTTGGAAAATCGTTTTGGGTGGGGGCGCTGGTCATAGCGGCAGTGATAGCAGAAGACGAAAGGACAGAAAACGAAACTACGGTGAAAAAGAGAAACGGGGAGATAGCCATTAGCCATCTCCCCGTTTTTATTATCGATTGGGATTAAGTAAGGTTAGACCGCCTCTAGATTTTTTTCGCCGGTACGGATACGAACGATCTCATCGACAGGGCTGATGAAGATTTTGCCATCACCAATTTCACCCGTGCGGGCCGCTTCGATGATTTTGCCGACAACCATATCAACCTGGGTGTCTTCCACGACGATCTCTAGCTTTAGCTTTTGTAAAAATTCGACGGTGTACTCAGAACCTCGGTAGCGTTCGGTCTGCCCCTTTTGCCGACCAAAGCCGCGGACCTCTGAAACAGTCATGCCGACGATACCCGCGTTAACTAGGGCAATTTTTACTTCGTCTAATTTAAAGGGGCGGATAATCGCTTCAACTCTTTTCATGGCTTAAATACACTTTCTTCCGTAGGTTGGCCGCAATTAATACAATAGGAGATTTTAGTGGCCTTTTTTCGATTCTGTTATCGATCGTTGAGCAATGGCTTCATGATTAAGAATCCTGCGCCAAAGGCCGTCACAATAATCAGGATTATAGACAGTGCGAGCCAAATACCGCCAATTTCTTTACCCTCTTGAGAATCTAGGGCAGAACTACGATATTCGCCTGATTGCTCGGTAAATAACTTGCCAGTGGGCTTTGGCGCAACCTGGGCCATCGTACCTTTGCCTGGGATGGTTTCAGTCGGCCTGAAGGAGGAAGGGTGAACCGGCTTAGCAGCTTGCTTTTTAAAGGGCTGCTGGATCTGTTTTGGGGACTTTTTAGGGGCAGGGGATTGAGCTGCTGGTCGCTTTTTCGTAGCGGGTGCTTGCTTTACTTTGCTTTGCACCGGTTTGTGTGCAATGGGCTGCGGGACCCGGTTGTGTGGCGTTGCAGGCACAGCAATAGGTGACTGGGGTGCACGGGGTGTTGCCTTGGCAACAGGTTGGGTGGCGGCTACGCGTTGTACGGGCTGCTTCCGCTGTACGGGTTCGAAGGTTGCCTCTTCTATGCCTTGGGTTTGGGCGGTGTTGGCCTGAGCGCTGGTCTGGTCATTGGCTTGGGCAGCGGTTTCTGCGCGGACGAGCTTGGCGAGGGTGTCGGGTGCGATCGCGCTAGGAAAGTTCTGGGCGTTAGCGGCTTGGGCGGCTTGTCTGGCGACACCTGCGGCCTGACCAAGATTGAGGGTGGCTTGCACCACGTTATGAATTTCTTGCTTGAGAAATTGATTTTGCTCAATGAGCTGCTGGTTGCAGCTGTTCAAAGAGTCGATAACGGCTTTGTTAGTCCGTAGCTCGGCGGCTAGCTCTCGGTATACCGACATCGGTACGGAGGGCGAGTAGTTAGTAGGTGCTTTGGACTCAGCTGGGTGAGAAGACTTCATAGGACGAGGTGGAATCGTTATGTTCGTTTCTTAGGGAGATCGTTGCTTGGGGGCGTATCCGCAGCGCATGGGCGCTTAGAGATGCTTAACCAGTGTTCAAATCAAGGGTCATTTGCAAGTTGTTCGCAGGGGGCCGCGTCAGGCAATCAACCGGTCGAAACGGGTTAATTGGTAGATTCCGCTCCATTGAGTAGTCAAATTAGAGCAATGTCGGTGACATTCGTCAAGGTAAAAGTTGATGGATGTTAGAACAATTTTGAGGATTTCTTTACTAAAACCTCTGCAATGCTGCTGGAAACGGCAGTCTATTTGTACCCGTTTTGGCCGCATTTCTATTGGTTATGTTGAAAATTCTTGATGGATGATTTATCAAAATTGGCCCGACCCCAAAAAAGAGGAATTTTTCTTGGGGAATTTTTCTTGGGGAATTTTTTCAGAGACACAGGGTCCGGTCAATCTTGGGTTTGCTGATGGGGCTTTTGATCGGTTTGTTTTTATGGGTTCTGTTTCTGGAGGCTTGATTTATGTGATTGGGCAAGGAGAGCCGCCTGGGTGCGATCGCGCAGTCCTAATTGGCTCAAAATTCGAGTCACGTGATTTTTAACCGTGCCTTCTGATAAATAGAGGGCTTTGGCGATTTCCCGATTGCTTGCCCCTTGCCCGATGTAGGTGAGGACTTCTTTTTCCCGAGGGGTGAGGGCGGTGATAGCGTTATTGGTGTTGTCGTCATTGGCGCTGTTGTCTGGGGTGTCTGCTGCCGAGTCAGAATGGCTAGAAATAGAGGGCCTAGAGGCAGATTTGTCCGAATTGCTGCGGTCATTTATCTGGCTGTCTAGGTGTTGGGGTAGTGTTTCTATCATTTTTTGGATGATGCCGGGTCCAAACTGGCTGTAACCTTTCGCCACTGAGCGAATGGCCATGGCGAGTTCTTCACTGGGGGTGTCTTTGAGGAGGTAGCCTTTTGCACCAACGGCCATGGACTGGGCGATCAGCTCATCGTCATCAAAGGTGGTGAGTACCAGGACGTTTATATCGGGATACTGCTGGCTAATGGTCTGGGTCGCGGCAACCCCGTCCATAATCGGCATGCGCATATCCATCAGAATGACGTTGGGTTGCTCCTCTGGTGATCGCGCTGCGAGAAAATCCAAGGCGATTTGACCATTTTCCGCTTCTCCGAGGATGGTCAAATCGCTTTCGAGGGAAAGCAGTGCCACCAGCCCTTCTCGAATGAGCTGTTGGTCTTCGACGATGAGGACTTTAAGCGGATGGGTATGCATAAGTGCTTATGGTTGGTGGAAAGAATAGTAAGAGTAAGGCAGGGGACTTGACCCAGAAGGGATTGGCCTTAGAGCTGCTGAGGGAGTGCCTTGGGAATAGGCAGACTGATTTGGATCTGGGTACCGCTGTTGGAAAAGTTGCGGTTGGATGTGGTGTGTTTTGGGGTTTGTGGCGGACGGGGTGTGCTCGTGACGGAAAAGGTGCCGCCGATGGCTTCAGCGCGATCGCGCATACTCTGTAAGCCAAACCCGGTGCGCGCTTGGGCCGTATAAAACCCGATGCCGTTGTCTTCTAAGGTGAGGGTCGCTACCTTCGCTGAGGCGGCGAGCTGTAGATGAACGTGGCTGGCCTTGGCGTGTTTCACAATATTCGTGAGGCCCTCTTGCACAATGCGATACAGGATGACGTTGAGATTGCTTGGGAGCGGGCGGTTTAGCTGAATCTGTTGGGTGATGGTGAGTTGAGTGGTTTGGTCTGGCTCGTTTTGGTCTGGTCTATTTTGAACATTTTGTAGGAGCTGGGCGATCGCGCTCTCCAGTGTCTGACCAGCCAGTGGATCTTGGCGCAATGTGGCCACCGACTGTCGCACCTCTCGCAGAGATTGACTCCCAAGCCGTTTGGCATTTCCCATGAACTGCTGCGCTTTAGAGGGATCTTTTTCCAGCAGCTTGAGGGCACTTTCCAGTTGAATATTGAGCGCGGTGAGGGAATGGCCCAGGGTGTCATGAATGTCGCGGGCAATGCGGTTACGCTCCTGGTCCATGGCCAGTTTTTCGATTTCTTGAGTCGATTGGCGTAGGGCCTGATTGGCGTGCTGTAACCGTTTTTGGCTTTGACGCTCGGTGAGGAGAGCGTTAATCAGGAGCACCACTAACAGCAGGGATAGGCCAAAAAGCACAATGAAATTGAGCTGAAAGCCCATGATCAACTCTTGCAGCCGTTCTCTGATAGGCGGCGGTAGGCGGCGGCCTAAGCCAAGGAATGATCGCACGCGGAAGCGTAGACCCGTTAAAAACAAAATAAAGACGACGCCCGTCATCGTAATACGACCGACTAAGCCGAACATCAGGCAGCTGCGAATGACCAGCACCAAATAGACTGCTGGGAATGCCCTGCCGCTATTAAAGACCGCCGCTGATGCCAGCAAAACCAGCAGCACTTGCCCCAAAACATGGCCCAGTTTTGAAATTTTTCCCATGGGGAGATACAGCCCCATGAGCCCGAAAATAATTAGGAGAATCAGTGCGATCAGTGGGCCATGTTCCCAGCCGAACATCGGTGGCGGTGCCCCTCCATGCCCCCCTTGTGCCAGTCCTTGCCTGATGCCTTCATTTAACCCTTCTCGGAGACCGCCGCCGCCTCGGAAACCGCCGCTTCGGAGCCCCTCTCTGACTCCACGGCCAGGGGCCGTTTCTAATCCATTCACCATACTCACCATGGCAACCGCGAGTAGCCCCCACTCCAAATAGAGCAAAAAGCGGAAGGGATGATTCTTGAGCTGAATGGCTTTTACCATGTCTAGTTGCCCCTTTCTGTCAGTAGGGCTGATGGCTATCAGGTGGTTATTCGGCAGTGAGTCATTAGACGGTTCGGTAGTAAGACCGTGACCAAACTATCGCCCACTTTGGCAGACTTCGCATAGAGGCATAGGGGAAAACATGACCTAAGTCATGGGTGCGATCGTGACCCGAACCATGACTTTAGTGCCCTCTCAATCGGGTGTTGGCTTGATTAGTCTTAAAACAGTTCGCACCTCATGGGTTGCCGCCACGCTGATAGCCGTGAGCAGGCCGCTTATGACATCACAACCTTATTCAAAACACAAACTATGAAATTCAATCTTGTCAGCATCACTTTGGGTAGTTTGGCTGCTTTGACCCTTGTCGCAGCACCTTTTGGAATGATGCGATTTGCCCATGCTGAAGGGGGTGGCCGTGGTCATCATTCAGAGCAGCTGAACTTGAGTGACGAGCAAGCGGCTCAGATTGAGGCGCTCCGCACTTCGGCCCACGATCAAATGGAAGCCATCCTCACCGATGAGCAGCGCACCGCGCTTGAAAACAGCGAGAATCAAGGCCGCCGCGCTTGGCGTCAGCTTGATCTGTCCGAGGATCAGCGCAGCCAACTTCGCTCCATTCGTGAGAGCACTCGCGAGCAAATCGGTGCGCTGTTGACAGATGAGCAGCGTCAGCAGCTGGAAGAGATGCATGAAGGCCGCTCTCAACGTCGCCAGGGCCGTCGTGGCGGGCGAGGTAATCATCTAGAACAGCTCGATCTGACCGATGCGCAATCGGCTGAAATTGAGGCCATTCGCACCAATACTCGCAGTCAAATGGAAGCGCTCCTGACGGATGCGCAGCGGACAGCGCTAGAAAACAGTGAGGCTGAAGGTCGTCGTGCTTGGCGTCAGTTGGATCTGAGTGAGGATCAGCGCAGTCAAATGCGTGAGCTGCGTGAGGCTTCTCGCGAGCAGGTTCAAGGGGTGCTGACCGAAGAGCAGCGCCAGCAACTGGAAGAACTGCATGGTGAGGGACGGGGCCGCCGTGGCCAGGGTCAGCAAGGCCGTGGTCCCAATGCTTCTCGTTGAGTACTTGCCAGCGCTTGGTGTATTCGACTGGATTTGTTTAGCTTGATGCATCTGTAGCGTGAGCCACACTACGCTAAAAACAACACGCTAAAAACAACCCTGGGGAAGCCTTGACCTAGCAAGGACTTCCTCGGGGTTGAACGCGATTATGGGGAATTCAAGTCGGATATTTTGGGTGTCTACGCTTAAAGGGTTATCCGGAAAGCGCAAATAGAACGGCGACCAGTCCGAAGGTCATTAGATATAACAGAGCAGGCAAAATGATGAACCAAAGGCGGGCACGCCATTTATCCACTGAAAAGAGGGTTCGCACGCCCCTGTAGGCGCTAAAAAGCTCCCAAAAAGAAAGGGAAAAGAGCACTATCGTGAGCACCAGATCTTGCGCGTATGCGGCTAAATAGTTTTCGTATAGTAAGGTCCACCACATAACAAAGGCGATGTGGGGCAGTGACGATACTAGGCCCGCATAGACCATGACCAGTCGTGACATTCTGGGGTCTGGGTCTGGCGCACCTGAAAATTTGAGGCGCAGGCGAAACCACCAGCCCCCGATAAACCAGAGTAACCAGCCAGCGACGAGGCCTAATGCCAACACCAGTGGCCAGAAAACAGGCCACGTCAGCAGGAGTTCAAAGATATTGAGGTTAAGGCCCGATCTGCCGAGTTCTGCTTTCACCAGTTGTTGCTCAAGGCGTGTGATGGCGATTGAGATGCCGACTAACCAGCACGCAATGGTGAGGTAGCCTTGGTTGCCGAGGGCTGCATCTGGCGAGAAGAACTCTCGAGTATTCAGGAAAATATTGATGAGATGGCTAGGCCGAAAGGGCGAGATTGACTTGCGATCGCGCGGAAAAAACGCATCTGCGGTTTGATCCTTACCAGCGATGACCGCGTCTTCTTCGATGGGGGGCGTTTCGGGGGGCGTTTCTGCAGAAGTCATCGATGTTTGGGGGTATTTGGGGGGCATACGGTTGGTTACTCACGAGTTTATACGCCCATGAGTTCCGAGATGATCATGGTGAGTCCGAAGCCATAAAAAACGGCGGGTGCAAAGATAAACCAAAGCCGAGCGCGATCGCGCTCCACTGAAAAAAACGTCATGATACCGCTATATGCGCTAAACAGCTCCCCGAAGCCAAACGCTGCGGTCAACAGCAAAGACAGTGCCACCCCTTGGTTATTGAAGGCTTCACCATAATTGCTATGGCTCACAGTCCAAAAAAGGACCAGTGCCAGGTGTGGGATAGCCCGCACCAAAAAGGCGTAGATAAAGACAATTCGAGCCAGCTTCGGATCGGGTTTTGGATCGCCTGATAGGCGAATGCGCATGCGAAACCACCAGCCACTGATGATCCAGAGAAGGATGCCTGCGAGCGCCCCTCCTATCAGGTTCGTCACCCAAAACTTGGGCCAAGACTGCAAGATCGGGCTCAGCTCTTCCCAATTGGTTTTGGTGCCGACTATTTGTGTGTCGAGCAATAGCCGATCGATGCGAGAAATGCCCTGGGAGAGGCCTGCCATCAGCACGGCCATGGCCAAGTAGATGGGCTTACCTAAAGCAGCTTTCGGAGAGAAAAACGCTTGGGGCTCAATAAAAATATCAATCAGATGGGTGGGCCAAAAGGGGGCAATGCCACCACCATCTGGAGGGAAAAGCTCAGCCGCAGTTGGGCCTTCAGGCGATTGATGGTTGGGTGGCTCAGGCGGCGGCGTTTGACCCGGCGGCCCAGAAGGTGGCCCAGAAGGCGGGCCAGAAGGTGGCCCAGATTGGGGGGTAGAAGACGGCATAGATGTAAGCGCAATGGTAGGGCTTCGCTAGGATACACTTCCCTTCCTTAATTGTTGACTTTTCCGACTTTTTTCGTGCTCCTACATGGGGTTTTTAACAGGCATGGGGTTTTAAACAGGGGCTTACGGCGTAAGCGCCTTACGAAAAATGATTTTGTCGTCACCAGCCTTGTAATAGTCCCGGATGCGGGCTTCTTCCTCATAGCTGTTTTTACGATAAAACGTCCGTGTCAGCTCAAAATTATCGAGCCCTGAGGTTTCCACCAGCAGTAACCGCGCACTACGTGCAGCTAAGTCTTTTTCAACGTAATTCAACAGTGCTGTGCCCCTGCCATTGCCCTGATGCTGGGGATGAACGCCAATGAAATAGAGATTCCAGACTCCTTCGGCAAACTGCTCAGGTGCGTAGTAAGCCGCACCCACCAGTCCATCTTCATCGTCTGCGATCCAACAGTTTTCACCCTCGCTGCCATGACTTAGATGCTCGCTCAACATGCCATTGAGATCTTCTAGCTCGTTCGCCTGAAATAGCCCAGTGGCCTCTGCTACAGCCAGTAAATTTGTGATGTCATTCTGTGTGGCGGGTCTAATCATAATGATGGGAGTTAACGTCGTTACCGGGCATTTTTATTGGGCGTTTCTGATGTGTCTTGACAACTATTGAGCGTCTACAAGTGTCTTATCTTCTAACAGATCCTCCACGGGTTGGGCCGCACCCACCAGTGAAATCAGCGGACCCATTTGCTCTTGTCCGGTGAGGGCCAGTTCGCTGTGACATAAAAATACGCGCTCAGTCGTTCGGCCCAGCAAATCTCTGAGGGTGCGGCCGAGTTCAGCTTCATTGGCCGCTTCGGTTTCGACCAAGCTGAGCGGTCTGCCTAGCCAGCTCTGGAGAAAAATCGGTGCGCCAAACATTTCGCCGCTGCTCATGCCCCACAGGGGGGAGCCCGCATCGAGCCAAAACTGCCAGCGGTGCTTGAGGCGTTGGGCACGGTACTGGTAAATAGTCGAGAGCGTGACGCCCTGACGCTCAAGGGCGAGGGGTTTTACCGGGTAGGGATTGGCCGATACGGTGCCTTTGAGTAGGAGCTGGATGAAACGACCAACGTCGCTGAGCTGAGATTTGTCCGGTGGCCCATCGATGAGGCGCAGCCGATCTTCCACTTCCCAAAAATATTGGGCGGTTTCCATCAGTTCGCGCAGGGTGGCGAGCTGGTCGTAGGGGAGATGGTTGCCGCGCCACAAAAAATCTTGAATGATCCGATCAACCGACATGACAGGTTTAAGCAGCATCCGACTTTGACGGCTTTGCTTTTGCTCTTCTATCCACTGCAAAATTCGGGTGTAAGCGTTGACGGCCTGATGTCCGAGGCGGTCCCAGCGGGCAAAGGTCTCGGCGGGGAGAAGGTGCGGGTTTTCGAGATCTGGGACGAAGCAGTTGTCGGCGAGGAGTTCGGCGCGGACCGGGTCGATGGAAACCAGATCAAACCAGGCTTCGTTGGCAGTTTGAGCAGTAGGGAGAGTGGGGGCGGGAGAGTGGCGCAAACTTTGGCTAAGGACAACGAGCATTTCAGCGATCGCATCCCGGTCCACTAGCCGTCCTAAGCCTGGATAAATCAACGCCAGTAAAGACAGCAAGGCCCGCACCATGGGCGAACTCACCAAGGGCCGTTGGTCATTGAGCGATTCGATTGCAATGCCCCGATTGTTCAAAATTTCAATCAGGCTATAGCGGCCAATGGCATCGAGTCCGGGGCCAATCACTGCGATTTCATGGGGAGCAACCAGCCCTTTTTCGATGGCGTTTGCGATCGCCTCTGCCGTTGTCCGCAACATATGGCCCCGCGAGGTCTCTTGAATGAGGGCTACAGCATCGGGCAGTTTGGGCATAGCCAGTGGGTCTGCAACCCAGTTGGCAAAGCGCTCGCCATACATTGCAAGTGAGTCTTTACTAGGAGACTCTAACGTTTGAATTTCGCAGCGGCCTGAGAGTGAAATGAGGGCGTCGGGGTCAGCGCCTAGTCCCAGGCGCACCTTGCCTTGGGGATTGTAGGTGAATAGGCAGGGGCGCTTGGCTTCTAGGAAGGCAGAAAAGAGGGGGGCGGCGATTGACGGATACTCGTCCACATCATCTGCGAGTAAGCCGCTGAATCGCGCGAGCAGTTGTGACTGATACTGGGGCATCGGCAGGAGATGCCGCCAGTACAGCATGCTCATAATGCCGTAGGTCAGCAGGCCCCTTTGTAGGCACCAGTCCTGCCACTCTATGAGGGCATCCCCCACAGTTTGCCAAAGGGCTTGAGGCGCTAAGGCTCTGGGCATCCCGGCCTGTAATAGCCCTGTAATGTCTTCAATCGCCACACAGCCCTGGGCCGCTAACTGTAAAAAGTCCAAACTGCGGCGGACCATACGGGCTTCTCGCCAGCCGTCTACCTGGAGTGCGCCGCTCTCCAGTTTGGGTTGCCAGAGCTGTGTGGCTAGGGTCTGTTCATTTTCGGGGCGGAGCTTTAGGGGAAACTGGGCTTTGAGGTCCAAGACCTGTACTAGCAGCGGCCAGAATAAAATGACTTCGTCTTGGATGAAGCCTGCGGGTGTGGTGGTGAGGGTGGCAACGCGATCGCCCAAGTCATCTGTCAGGCGGCTAGCCAGTAGAATTCGATTATCGCCATTGGCGGCAAACGCTAATAAAGGCTGACGTTGTGAGGCGCCGGTGCGTTGAGCAAACTGGATGAGCTGTTGGGTTTTGCCGCTGCGAGTCGGGCCAGATATCCAGATCGCTGCCATAGGACTTTACTTAAGCAATGAGACCACCAGTTCGCCTTTGCACTATAACGCCTTTCTGATAGAGCCTTTGCGATGACGTCTTGGTAGTACGACATCTGTTGGTTGCGTGGTGCCTAAGGTCGCCATCCGAGGGTTTTCGCAACCTGATGAGCCAATGTGATCGGATCAAAAGGCTTCGCCAGAATGCCCTTAACACCGAGATTTTCCTGTTGAATGTAGGCGATACGTTGGGGGGTCGCGGTTAAAAACACCACCGGAATACGTTGAGTCTGGGGATTTTTTCGGAGCTGATGTAGCGTGGCAATACCATCCATGTTGGGCATTTGCGCATCCAAAATAATGGCGTCTAGCCGGTTGTTTTGGGCCTTTATCAGTCCGTCTTCCCCAGAGGTGGCCGTTAAAACTCTCCAGCCTGTCGTCATTGATAAGCCTGCTTGAATGATGAATAAGATAGCCTCTTCATCATCAATGGATAGCAGGGTCTTTTTAGGGAAGTCGGACATGTGACTGATCTGTGAAAAAGCAGATCTAATAAAACTTTTCGGTTCGCTTTTGTTTTCTTTACTGGGTTTTCTCTAACTGTCCTGAACAGTTTAGTGTTCAATAGTGATCATTTCGTGATGCTCGGTGGGAGCTGAGCTTGTTGACGACGGTCAGAGTTATCAGGCCAGTCATAAGGCCAGGCATCAGGCATAAGGTCAGTTATCAGACCAGACTAATCTGCAAACAAAAAGGCCTGCCAAATGGCAGACCTTTTCAGCTTATTTGTCGATTTTGACGGCTTCGTAGGGCTAGTTCAATAAAGCGATTGAACTGAACCATTGGAACGAAGACCTTAAAAATAATGGCCTAGGAAACGGCGGCAGCTACAAAGAACAAACCAACGACCAACGTTGCTGCAACGCTACCGACAATGAGGTAGTTACGCTTTTCTGCGCTTGTAGGAGGCTCTGCTTGGTACATTTTGGGCTCAACGGCAAAATTGTTAATCAAGCCAGTTTCGTCTTCTGTATAGCGCATAATATTAAGCTCTCATCGAAGTTATATTAAGTAATATAACAAGGAGAAGTAATTTATCCTAGTCGCCATTCTTTAAATCAGTCTTAAGACTGAGCCCGAAGGTAGAGATCTTTCGCATATTTTCCAGGGATTTCAAGCTCGTTTTTGCCATCTCCTTTGGGTAAAGGAATGATTTACCTAAGTTTACAAAGTGTTAGCCTGTGATGCTCCCTGTGGTGGGTGAACTGGCGCTGGCATAAGCTTTGACTGGAATACGGCCTGCTTGGTAGGCTAGTCGGCCTGCGATCGCAGCCATACCCATGGCTTTGCCCATGGCAACTGGGTTATTTGCAAGTGCGATCGCGCTATTCACTAGCAGCGCATCTGCCCCCAGCTCCATGGCAAAGGCGGCCTCACTTGGTGTTCCAATCCCGGCATCTACCACGACGGGGATGTTGGCATTCTCAATGATGATTTTGATATTGGCGGTATTGCGAATGCCTTGACCTGAGCCAATGGGTGAGCCCAGAGGCATGACCGTTGCACAGCCAACGTCTTCAAGTCGCTTGGCCAACAGCGGGTCAGCGTTGATGTAGGGCAGCACGGCAAAGCCTTCTTTGACTAGCTGCTCAGCGGCCTTAAGCGTATCAATCGGGTCCGGCAGCAGATACTTCGCATCAGGAATCACTTCCAGCTTGACGAAATTATTGTCTTCTTGCCCCAGTAGCTTGGCCATTTCCCGGCCTAGCCGCGCCACGCGAATGGCCTCTTCCGCGTCTTTGCAGCCAGCGGTATTGGGCAGCATCCATACTTTTTGCCAGTCAATTGCTTCGGCGAGGCCTTCATGTCCAGGGGCGTTAGTTTGCACCCGGCGAACGGCCACCGTCACAATTTCACTACCGCTTGCGGCAAAGCTCTGGCGCATCGTATCCAAGCTATTGAACTTGCCTGTGCCCGTCATCAGGCGGGAGTGGAACGTTTTGCCCGCAATGGTGAGCGTGTCTGATGTGGCGATGTTTGGGGTGTTGGTGGGGCGGACTTCAGTGAGTTGCATGGGAGACGTGGGGAATTGGGAAACACAGTGTGCCGCCAAGGGGGAACTGGAGGACTTTTGAGGTGATTCGACTCGATGTGCGCTCGAATCGGTTGGCTGTTGGGTGGCTTGGCGAAAGCGTTCGTAGCTGAATGCCGAGAGTAGTGGGTCAGTTTTACCCCGAACATGATTGGCAATCAGCTTAGCGGTAATGGGTGCCAGCAAAATTCCGTTGCGGTAGTGTCCTGTTGCCAGGGTTAGGTTGTCGCAGGGGCCTGCGCCGAGGATAGGCAGTTCGTCGGGGGTTGCTGGCCGAAACCCCCACCAGCACTCTTCCATAACGAAGTTTTGCAGTGTCGGATACAGCTCAATGGCTGCATTCAGGATTTGGGCGATCCCTGCGGGCGTATTGTGCGGGGTAAAGCCCACATCTTCTACGGTGGCCCCGATCACAATGCGACCATCGCGGCGCGGTACGATGTAGACCTTTTCGCCAAAAAGGACCCGTTGTAGCGGTTGGGTTTGACCGTACCCAGGGGGAACGCGCAGGGAGAGCATTTGCCCTTTTCGAGGCGTTACGGGAATGGGTAGAAGCTCTGCTGACCAAGCCCCTGTGGCAAGAATGTAGTGGCTGGCCTGCTTTTCACCGGCTGAGGTTCGTAGGCCAATGACGCTGCCCTGTCGCTGGATAAACCCTTCCGCGGT
>JBCDAG010000168.1:0-14775 GCA_039186165.1 Cyanobacteria bacterium P01_F01_bin.53 | reverse complement strand
GTGGCCATGGGGTGCTCCCACTGTGCGAAAAACTGTGTGAGGAAGGTGCGATCGCTCTCTTTCATAGGGGCAGGGGCCTGCACTTTGACGATATTGACCCCCCCTTCTGTCAGCGATTGTTGACCTAACTCTCCAGGCGGAAAGGATCGCCACTGCTGAGCTAGTAAGGGTGGCATCAGGTTCAGGGTGGGCTGCTGAGCTGATGTGATAGTCCATTCTCCCAGGGTTTGCTTGCTGTGGGTACGAGCAAACTCAGCCAGGTCTTGAAGGAAGGGACGCATGACCTCCCGCTCAATGGCAAAGCTGAGGCGAATGCCAGCCTCTGAGTAGTCGGCAATGTGAGCATCGGGGCCACTGTTATAGAGGAGCTGGTAGTTTTTGTAGGCGGCTTGGAGGTCTTTTTGGCTGCTGGTTTGCAGGCAAAACCAAACGCTATCGCCGACGGCATCTCGTACCTGACGTTTGATATCCGTCGATGTAGACAATGGGGCGCTGCTGACTTGCACCTGCAACTGTTCGATGTGGGCTTCTTGGCCCTGAATGGCGCTTTCTTGACTTTTTAGTGCCGTTGTCAGCTCTGCAAATTGCTGCTGCTGTTCAGTGGAGAGTTGGGTGATTTTTTCCTCAAGTAGCTCTATTTGGGCTTTCATGGTGCGAATTTGCCCATCTTTTTCAGCCAGCAGCTCGTCTTTTTTGATGATCAGCTGCGTTTTTTGCTTGATTTCGATGGCGCTGAGCCCGGCACGAATGAGGTTGAAGTATTTAGGGTCGGCAATGTCAACCAGCTGTGGGGCCTTGTCCGGCAGGTACAAAAAGCCTTTTCGTTCGCTCATTTGAACGACCAGTAAATGGGACTCTGCGTTTTGGATAGTGAGCTGGCTCTCGCTGATGGTTTTATCTAGGCTGCCTTTGTAGCGGCGCTGATTATGGTAGAACTCCACGTGGAGTGATGAGTCCTGTGTCTGAATTGCCCGGTGATTTTGAGGCTCTAACTCAGCTGATGTGGTTGCTAATTCCTCCGCTGGTTCCTCCGCTAATTCCTCAGTGGGCAGGTAAGTGAGCTCAGGCTCAAGGTTTTCAGACACAGCCTGGTGTGCTGGGGCTGTGGGGTTAACTCGGTGCTGGTCTCGTCCAGTTTGGGCCAGGGATGGTTCTACTTTGAATGAGATAGAACTATCTTCGATAGGTTCGGACGCGGGGATGGGGTGGGCTTCCTGATTGGTGATTTCTATAGGCGTCTCTATAGGTGGCTCTGGAGGTGCCTCTGGCAGCGTGGACTGGGTCGGTGGCTTGCCTAGCCTGCGTTTTGGACTTTTCTGTTGGATGAGGCCGCTATTTTGGATGCTGTTGAGAGCTTCATTTAGGCTGCCATTTTTGAGGCCAGGTTGAGTGGCAGGTCGGTTTGGTTTGCTGATTTGTGGTGTGTCTTCTGCTGACCAGGGCCGGATGCCACCTGATTCGGTTGAGTGGGTGGGTGTGGCAGGTCTGACACCGACGAGTTCTAGCTCTACGCTGCGTCTGCCTTTCCAGTCATTCAGGCGAAGTTTGTAAGCGATATCTAGCTCGCGGGGCAAGGGGTAGTAGTAGCCCCATCGCCATGCGATCGCCTTAATAACCGTCCTTTTTTCTGGCTTTTGCCTGCTGCCTGGATGCTCTGCCTGGTAGCTCTCTGATGGTGTATGCGCCAAGGTCAGCTTCAGGTGCGCACTGGTTTTGCCAATCACCTTTTGTTCTACAACGCTGACATTGGCCGTCCAAAATACGGGCTCTGAATTCTCAATGCCACAGGGTTGAATCTGATCGATTTGGTTATACAGCTCTAAATCTGCTTCCGTCAGCTGTGCCCGTACGTCTGCAGTGACAAGGGGTTTGAGATGTTCGGGTTGGAGATGCTTGCAGGCAAAATTGCTCAGGCGAGACTTTACCTGTCTTAGCTTGTTGGCAGCAAAGGAAAAGCCGCCAGCCGCTCGGTGTCCGCCGTATTTGCCCAATAAGTCATCACAAAACCGTAGGGCTTCTACGACGTTGAATTCTGGAATGCTGCGGGCGGAGCCGCGAATTTCTTTTTTGGCCTTATCTTCGTAGGTGCCAATGAAAACAGGCACGCCGTAGCGCTCGACCAGGCGAGAGGCCACAATGCCAATAACGCCGTGATGCCACTCGGGCTGTACTACGACCAGTACCCTCTCTTTTTGTAAGTCGAGCAACCCTTTTTCCATTTGGGCTTCGCACCAATCCACCGCCTGTTGCTCAATGATTTCGCACATTTGGCGGCGAAGCTGGTTGGCTTCCTCGCACTGCATGGCCCGCTGCAAGGCCACCCCTATGTCGTCCGTAGTGAGGAGGTCAATTACAATTTGCGGGTCTGCAATGCGGCCCACGGCGTTAATGCGGGGACCGAGCCTAAAGCCAATGGCCTCTGGTTTGAGGGCGGTTTCTTCACTGAGGCCCGCCACCTCGATCAGGGCTTGAATGCCTGGAATGCGGGATTTGGGCAAGAGCTTTAGGCCCCGCTTTACCCATCGCCGATTGACCCCGGTGAGCGGTGCAAGATCCGCAATGGTGCCCAGGGTGAACAGGGCCATTAGGGTGGCCGTGAGGTCCTGCATTTTGTCCATGCGCTGGGCAAGGCACACGGCCAAAATGTAGGCGACTCCGACGCCCGCCACACCTCGGTAAGGGGAGGTTTCTCGAATGAGTTGGGGATTGAGAATGGTGTTAGCAGGCGGGACTTGTTCAGGGACGGCGTGGTGGTCCGTGAGGATAACGGTGAGATCGAGTTCTCGGGCACGAGCAATGGGATCGTAGGCGGCGATGCCGTTATCTACGGTGAGAATAAGGCTGCCCCCTACGGCATGAAAGTCTTCAACAATGCGGGTGTTAATCCCGTAGCCTTCGTCCATGCGGCTAGGAATGGCGTACTCGACTTGCGCACCTAGGTATCGGAGCGATCGCATCAGCAAGGCCGTGCTGGTCATGCCGTCGGCGTCGTAGTCGCCGCAAATCAAAATTTTGTGCTGCCCTTCTATCGCGGCCACTAACAGATCCAAACTCTGCTGGAGGTCGGGAAATTCATCGAGGGGAGAAGGAAGGAGGAGGGTTTCAGGATCTAAAAATTCCCAGGCCTGCTCAGGGGTGTAGATGCCTCGATTGATCAGGACTTGGCCCAAGAGTGGAGAGAGGGCCGTTGCCTGGGCGATTTGTTTGGCCTGGGCCTTTTGGGCCGGGAAAATTTGCCATCGCTGTGGAGGCACCTGCCGTTTGCTGATGGGGCGAGGTGTTGCGAGGGCACTGCTGGCCGTATCCTGTGGGGGCGTTTCTGTGGGGGCGGTTGCCGTAAGAGACGTTTCCTGTATGGATTGAGTTGTTGGGAGCGGCTTGTCGGGCACGGCGGATCAATCGCTAGCTCAAAGCACTATAGCGCTGACCCGAGCATTTAGAGACGGGTAATCAACCTTTTTGGCAGTGGCAAAAGGCAAGATTACGCGCAAGTCTTTTCAAGCTTTAGGCAGCGCTATAGATTATTTGATCTAATGATAGTTGATCTGTGAGGATTAATACATCAGTACTTAATCCGCCGCAATGCCCCCTAATACACGAGGGCCTAATACACTAGGACTCGGCCATCGTTCACAACGTGCACAGCGCGATCGCTGGCATGGCCACTGGGCAACAGCTCAATTTGGAGTGTGTCAGCGTCTGGCCGGTGTAGCACGGCATTCACTGCCTGATTATTTTCATCCCAAAACACCATGGACATATCGGCATCTGCGCCGACGATGGTGTTGATGGCAAATTCCGTTTGGGGTCTGAGCCAGTGCATGTCGATATCGAGCACCCGCTCTAGGTTGATGAGGCCGTTGGTTTTATTGACAAATTCAATGGTGACAGGTTGTCCGGGCATAAAGCGGATTTGGTTGGAGTCGCACTGATAGGTGCAAGGTTCTGCGGCGTTTGCTTGCTTAGTCAGTGCTGGAGAGGCCAATAGTGGCAGGGCTGCGAGGGAGAGAAGGGCTGCGCAGTGGGAAAATCGGTTTTGGAAAACAGTTTTGAGCATGGCGGGCAACTCCTCAAGCTTATGGGCTTGTTGTTTGAGTGTGTGACGTGAAGCTTTTGTCTGTGTAGGTTATGTGTAGGATTCCCACCGGTTTAAGCTCAGCTTTCCGTTAATGCCGCTACTTTGATGCGGGGTTAATACGCTCAGTGGCCTTAAGTATCAGAAAATACCCGCTAGGCACTGAGCGAGCGGGCGTATGTGACTCAGTACGTTAGATTTGTTCCCGTTTTTACAGCCGATTTCTCCGATGTGGGGCTGTTAAAGCTGACGATGGACCAGACTATCGCTTTAGCCAAACTCAGTGCGTTGGCACCAATGAAGAGATTGAGCATGGAACCTTAAAATTGTTCTCAGTAAAATTGTTCTCAGGAAAGGTGTTCTCAGCCCTAAGGCTGTCTTTCTAGAGAGCGCTTAGGCATCACGTTGAAATATCGTTTTGGCATGCCACGTTTGAGTCTTGTGGAGAGGCTTGCAAGCGTGACGTTAACGGATGGCGATAGGTGTAGAGACAAGAAGGAAAACGTAACTCAGTGAAAATACCCGAATTGTGAGTTTGTTCATACTCAAGGTGTGACGGTATAAAAACTCGATGGCGATATGTGGCAAATATGGTCGCTAGCGATGAAATTAAGGGTTGGAAGAGTCTCTTTAAGGCTGTCTGGGTGATTTTTAAATTAATACCAACCTAATTTTATACGTGAGTTTGCTATTGTCTTGTGGCGATTTTTAAGTGGGACCTGTGAACAATGGTGAGGCGCTGTGTTTATATAAAGTGCCCAGCGTTAGCGTTCTTTAGGAGAGTTGCAAGTTCCATGACCAATGGCGTATATATACTGGGCAATGATGTTGTTTGTGATCAGATGATTGCACTCATCAATAGTATTGAGCAAAATGTCGATAAAGAGTTGCCTATTTGCATCGTGCCCTACGATGACAATACCGAACGCTCTAGGGCTGCGACGCAACAATATTCGCAGGTCCAATGGTTTGATGATGAGGCTTTGATCTCGAAATGGGAGTCCTTCTCTACTAAAATTTGGCAGGCGCATCCTTTTGCTTTTCAGGCTTGGGCTGAGCGGGGCATGAATGGTGTCGGGCGTATGGGCATGCACCGCCGGTTTTGTTGTTTTGACGGCCCCTTCGAGAAATTTATTTATTTAGACGCCGATATTTTGGCAATGCAGTCGTTTGATCTGTTGTTTGATAGCTTAGATGACCATGATTTTGTGACTTATGATTTCCAATACAAGGATTTAAGTCATGTGTATGACATTAATGCGCCTAATTTAACTGAGGTCTTTGGGCGCGATCGCCTAGACACAGAGATCTTTTGTGCTGGCCTATTTGCCTCTAAAAAAGGCGCTTTTACGGACGATATGCTTGCGGACTTGCTCAGAGACTTACAGGATGGCGATGCCGAGATCCTTTATCACAGTGGCCCTGATCAATCCATTTTGAATTACATGGTGATGAAGTCCGGAATAGATGCCATTAACCTGTCTCGAACGTTGCCTGCTCAAGACCGTACCGGGTGTTGTGTGACCTCTCCTCACTTTGAAGAAAAAGGGCGTGTGCTTTTTGATGGCGACAATCAGCTAATTTATCTGCACTACATCGGTGTAGGGTCGCGCTTCTTCCGGCGAGTGTGTGAGGGTGAAAATATTCTGTTTCCGTACCGAGACTTATTCTTGCACTATCGCTACCTCTATGAAGAAACCGCTCCACAGCTAGCGGGCCGTTCGGTGTATTACAAGCAGGCCGATATCGATAATCGTGAACGTGTAGCCCGTAAGACTAAGCAGCTTATGACAGCGTTTAAGAAAGCCATTCAGCGGAAGCCCAAGCCTGTTAGTCCAACGCTCAGTCCTAAGGCTTTAGAAACTCAAAATATCAATCCGTAGCTGACCTCCATAATTTAGACCTCCGCAGCCTGGATCTCCGTAGTTTGGAACTGACGCGCGTATTTACCAGGGTAGGCGGCTGCCATCCCATGAAAAGAACTCTCCACTGTCTTCTGGTGTGACGTTTGAGAGTACGGTGAGCAACTGTGAGACGGTTCGTTCCGTAGAAAACAGCTTTTCAGGGGAGACACCACGCTGAAAGGGTTTGGATAGTTGAGTATTGGTGGTGCCAGGGTGCAAGATGATGAGCGTGGTATTGGGCGTGCGACGGCTGTATTCAATGGCAGCGGTTTTTAAGAACATGTTGAGGGCTGCTTTTGAGGCACGGTAGCCATACCAGCCGCCCAGGCGATTGTCGCCGATACTGCCGACTTTGGCCGAAATAGTGGCAAAAATACTAGGTGATTTGTGCTTTAGCAGTGGCATGAGATGCTTCGCCAATAGCGCTGGGCCAATACTGTTTACCTTAAAATAATTAACTAAATTTTCAGTGTTGAGCTGTCGCAGGGCTTTTTCAGGTTGTTGCTGTTCGTTATGCAACAGTCCGACGCAGTTAATCACGATGTGTAATGCCGGATGTGACTGTGGTGAGTCGGCGCGATCTTGCTCAGCAAGAATATCTTTGAGCGTCTGCATGCTACTGATAATTGTTTCTTCTTCAGTGATATCCATTGGCACGCAATGTAACCGATGAGGATGCTGCGTGGCTAATGCCCGTAGCTCAGAGGCTGTGCGCTCTGAGCGATAGGTCGCAAAGATATTAGCGATATGGCTTTCTTGTCTGAGTTGTCTGACAAACTCTAACCCAATGCCTTGTGTTGCGCCGACGATTAGGGCATTCGTATGGTTATTGTTGGACGTAATAGACGGGAGCAAGGGCATGGCAGGCAAGGCAGCGGTAGCGTAATAAGAGCTGCCCTTGAGCCTAACACTTTCCCTTTTTCAGTGCCTGAATTTGCAGTGTTTTACCTTGGTCTTACCTTGCAATCAACTGCTTACACTTGTCTTCTGCGAGTTTTTTGGCTTGAATGGCAGCTTCAAGCTGTTGCTGTTGGGCGTTTATAATAGCCTGCTGTGCCTGTAGCTGTAGCCCTTGCTGGCGAATCCTGAGCTGATTTTTGACCCGTGCCATGACTTCTGCTGGATGAAATGGTTTGTTTATATAGTCAGCGGCCCCGACTTCAAAGGCTTTGACTTTATCGAATGTGAGATCCAGCGCACTGAGAAAAATGATGGGAATATCGCGAGTGTGTTCGTTGGCTTTTAGCTTTTGGCATACCTCATAGCCATTCATCTCAGGCATCATAATATCGAGCAAAATCAGATCGGGCTCGAAACGAGGCACATTGCTAAGTGCCATAGCCCCATCGGGTGCACGTCTTACCTCGTAGCCTTCTTCCATGAGTAGTGTGGCTAGCAGCCGCAAATTTTCCAACAGGTCGTCAACGACTAGTATTTTAAAATTTTCGCGGGCGGGGTAAGTTGTCATAGCCTTCGATGCTTAAAAGCAAGAACAGTACTGGATAGTTGCTGATGCCATTAGCATGCCCGATCCGAAAAAACTTGATACATTCTTCATGATCAATAGCCTATCAATGATTGTTGATGTGTCCGGATTGGGCAACCTGCCAATAGGTCCAGTGCGAGGTCCAGTGCGCTAGGGCCAGTGCTTTAGCGTTATTGCAATAGAGCCAGTGCTCAGGTGTTTGCACTTGATCCTAATGGGTAGAACGGTTGTTGCTTTTACAAACTCTGGGGAGAGATATGTATGGCAAACGTATGGCGGTGTTCGTTCGTTTGCGTGCTACTTACCTAAATCTAGGTGCCCGCAGTATGTGTTGGTTATTGCGATCACTTATGTCGTGACCTCAGTAGCCAACGTGTTAGGTTGCATCGGCTGATCTGTATGTTTTTATTCCTGAATAATCGATTACTGCTAAGGACGCTCGTTTGTGAATATTTTGCTGGTTGAGGACGACTATTTGTTAGGGAGGGGAACTGCCCGGTTGTTAGAAAAATTGGGCAAGCATCGTGTCAGGCTCACCCACAAAGCCGCTGATGTGTTTAAGCACTGTCGGTCAGGTTCGATAGATCTGGTTATTATGGATGTGAACTTGCCAGGTACGTTTTGGCAGGGTGAAGAAGTGACGGGTATTGATCTATCTCGTTTGCTCAAGCAGCAGCCTGAAACGGCCCATTTGCCTGTGGTGTTACTGACCGCCCATGCTGGAGATTCAGATCGCAGTCGCTTGCTGGCTGATTCTAAGGCAGATTGTTTTTGTACTAAGCCGATTGCTGATTATGAAGCGTTTCTGGCCTTATTAGCTCGGGTTCATGATGATGGCGGGTTACATGGGCTGACGGCTTCGGTGTCTTGAAGGGCTTGCAGTAATTTTTTATATGCTAGGGTTTCGACACAGTGTTCGATAGCTTGTGCGAGGGTCTGTTGTTCGGCAGGGAGCTGTTCTGCTAGGGCTAAAATGGCGTCATCGTCTAAATCGAGGGTCGCCTGGGTAAGCGTCTCTTGCCACTGTGTGGATGCCTGGCTAAGAAGCTTTGCTGTTAGCGGTTCAATGGGCGGCTCAACCCTATCTGGATTGGCCGCGAGGCCGACGGGTAAGGGTTCAATGGGCTCATATTGGTATTTCACGCCCAAGTGCTGAGTGATTTTGTCAAAAATTTCATGGGCTTGAATCGGTTTGCTGACAAAGTCATCGCAGCCACTGTCGATGGCGGCGGCTTTGTTGTCATTAAAGACGCTGGCGGTGAGGGCAATGAGTCGAGGCGTATTATCAGGGCCTGCTAGGGCTTTAATTCTGCGGGTGGCTTCTTCTCCGTTCATAACGGGCATGCGCATATCCATCCAAATCAGATCAGGCTGCCAAGCTTGCCACTGTTCTACGGCGTCTTTCCCATTGACCGCTTCGCGCACGTCAAAGCCAACGTTGTTGAGCAAGTGGGTGAGGAGTTTTCGGTTGAGTGCGACATCATCGACGACTAGAATTTTATGGACTTTTTGATTGGCGGCTAGTCCGACGATGCGTCCTGTGTTGTGCGGTGGTGCGAACGCCAGCTGAGTCAGCGTATTGTTAACCGGTTGTACTGGCAAGCTAAAGCTAAAGGTTGAGCCTTCTCCTGGTGCTGATTGAACGGTGAGCTCGCCGCCTAGGAGCTGAACGTATTCATAGGAAATGGTGAGCCCAAGTCCGGTGCCTTCACAGGCTGTGAGGCCTGATTCAGTCTGAACGAAGGCCTCAAACAATCTGCTTTGG
Source organism: Cyanobacteria bacterium P01_F01_bin.53 (assembly GCA_039186165.1). Taxonomy (GTDB): domain Bacteria; phylum Cyanobacteriota; class Cyanobacteriia; order Phormidesmidales; family Phormidesmidaceae; genus Phormidesmis. The sequence goes on along the minus strand of JBCDAG010000168.1, from coordinate 5,545 downwards.
TCGGCGGGTGCAATGCCTGTACCGGTATCTGTCACTGCAAAGTGAAGTAGTTGAGAGGATGTCGTTGTGTTGTCCTGGCCGCTACTTGGTTGTGGGCTTTCAAGCTCAGTGGAGCTATGAGGGTTTGTTTCTAAGACGGATGCGGATAGGGTAATGGTGCCAGTTTGAGTGAATTTGACCGCATTGCTGAGGAGGTTAATTAGGATCTGTCTGAGCTTGAGGCGATCGCTATAGATAATACGGGGCAGCTGAGGCGATCGCTCCGCAATTAGCTGTAGTCCTTTTTCTCGGACGGGGCGCTGAAAGACTTGTTGTAGTTCATCGAGTAAACGGTAGAGATCAAACTCACTTTCATTGAGGATCGTGCAACCGGCTTCAATTTTTGAAATATCGAGAATGTCATTGATGAGGGCCAGGAGATGCTCGCCGCTGTTAAAAATGATATCTAGGTTTTCTTGTTGCTCAAGGCTGGGATTGGATGATTGGAGGATGTGAGTGAAGCCGAGGATCGCATTGAGTGGCGATCTAAGCTCATGACTCATATTGGCTAAAAATTCGCTTTTGGCCCGGTTAGCGGCTTCAGCCGCTTGAGTTGCCTGGGCCAACTTCTTCACAGCTTGCTTACGCTCTGTAATATCTTCAAAGATGTAGAGGTAGGCAAACGTGGAATTTTCTTCCTGAATCGGGCCATAAATGCGGCGTAGGGTGCGACCATCGAGCAGAGGCACTTCATCTTCTACAATTTTGTTGCCAGCAGTGAAATCTTGGGCTGTTGAGGTGGCGACAAAGGCCCCTAGATCAATATTACTCAGGCACTCGGTGAGGAGTTGCTCGCCTGAGAGCTCTCCGCGCATGACGGTCTCTTGCAAGTGTTCTAGCTGCCAGATTTTATAGAATTCTGAGTTAATGAATAGGGCCTCATCGGTATGGCAGTCCATCACAAAAATGCCCGTGGGTGGCAGATTATTGATGGCGCGGAGAAGAGCCTCACTGCGGCGGAGCCGTTCTTTCGCTTTTTTCCGTTCTGTAATGTCGACAAGCACTCCTAGAGAGCTTCCATCACAGCTACTGCCTTCATTATTGTTCTCATTGCATTCGGCGATGGTTGAGAGCAGAGCATCCATGCGATCGCCATTTTTCTTTACGAGCTGACACAGCTTATCCCGGCAAATATTATTCGCTTGCAGATTCGATAAAATAGCTTCAACTTTCGGCCTGTACTCTTCTGCGACAAAATCGGTCAGTGGCTGACCGATGACCTCGTGCTGTTGGTAACCCAGTTTTTCTAACCAGTAGTGGCTAACGCTCACAATTCGCCCTTTAGGGTTGACCGAATGGAGCATTGCCGGGGTCTCTTCATAGAGGTGTCGATAGCGAGACTCACTTTCTTGTAGTGCCTTGAACGTTTCTAGGTAGTGAGAAATGTCTACCTGGGTACCGACATAGTGTGTCACAATCCCCTGCTCATCCTTAATGGGGGATAGGGTGACCTCATTCCAAAATGCTCGACCATCCTTATGGTAGTTTTGCAGCAAAACCTTACAACCTGTGCCACTGGCGATCGCTTTGCGGATGGTATTGATGCCAATTTGGTGGGTGTTTTTGCCTTGCAGAAAACGACAATTTTTACCGATGATTTCTTCTTTGCTATAGCCTGTGAGTGCCTCAAAGCTGGGGCTAACGTACACAATGGGCATATCTGGCTGCTGTGCATCGCAGATTAGCAGTCCACTGGCTGCATGTGCGATCGCCTGCTTAAAAAGATGCAGCGGGAGCACTGGCGATGAACGAGGTTCTGACCTTGTTGTGGTGTGAGGCAGAATCTGTGATGGGCCAGTCTGCGATAATGTGACTTGTGATGAGTTGGCTTGTGATGAGGCCGCCTGGGGTAAAGATTGTTGTTTCGGATGAGAAATCGTCTGTTTTTTTGGACTTTGGTGTTTTCTCTGATCTCTTTGTTTCTGATGTTTTTGCCTCTGATGTTTGTGATAGTGCTCACTCAAGAGAACAGCTGCACGGTAGAGAGTGTAGGCAGAGGTGGCGCTAATCCAGCAGACCATCGTAACGTTGGCTAAAACACCCATGCTTCGGTTCCCGGTTCGTCAGTTTATGAACATAGAGGCTCTATATAGATTTACCCAAAATGACCACTTGTTAGAACATACTGAACTAATTACGTTGATGAATTTTCTGTTCACGATGTCATAAATATTCTGTTGTTGTGAGTGCATTTGCTTACGTCTGTGTGCTAAAAGCAACAGACTTGGCTGCGGTTTGACTAGGTGTCCGCATGGTAGTCGGGTTGATGAGGCTCGTGAGGATGTGATCTTGCCACTGGCCTGCAATGTACAAATAGTCAGGGGCATAGCCATTTACTTTGAAGCCTAACCGCTTGAGAAGTTTGCCACTGCGCTGATTATTGGGCAAATAATTTGCTTCAATCCGGTGAAACTTGAGGTGGGAGAAAATATAGCGAATACCCACCTGTAGCGCTTCGCTCATGTAGCCTTGCCCTTGGTAGCATTCATCCAAGCTGTAGCCCATGGTGCAATTTTGAAAGACGCCTCGCGTGAAGTTGCTAAAATTTAGGCTACCGATGAGGGTGTTGGTCGGCTGCTTGAGAAAGAGAAAGAGTTTGAGATTTTTTTCAGCTTGAGTATCCGCTAGCCTCTGTGAGATCGCTTTTTCCCAGTAGTGGTGGGTGTAAAAGGTTGAGGTCTTAAGCGGCTCGAAAGGGGCTAGATAGTCTCGATTTTGTTGGTAATAGTTAATGATATTGGGAATATCGGATGGTTGGGCGTGGCGTATCCGCAGTCGGGGTGACTGTAACAAGACGGGTGAGCGGGGCATAGTGCGCTTTTGGGGGCAAATTTAGCAGACGCTTTCCATTGTCGTGCTGATTGGCTCCTTTGATACAGCTTATTCAGGTTCTTTTCTGGAGTCATTCAGGTTCTTGGTGTTAGTTCTTGGTGTTATTGTGTCGCGTCTTTAAGCCAGATCCTTGTCCGGGGGGATTAATCAGAGGGTGGCGGTATGATCAGGTCAATTAGGGTTGTGACGATGCGATCGCTTTCCAAGGGCAAAATCTCTTCCCCGCCGAGCACCCGCTGTAACAGCACAAAATAAATAAGGGTGCCTGCAAAGGTTCTTGCCGTGGCTTCGGGATCTACTAACGCGAGTTCCTCTTGAGATGACAAATATCGAGTGAGGCCCTCTAGGAACGGCTTGGCAACGTTTTGAATGTAAGGCTCTGCCAGCTCAGGAAAACGTCCTGACTCACCAATAATCAGCCGCATGAACTCACAAAACTGAGGGTCACAGCCCGCGTCGTTAAGAATTTTCTCAGCCAGGTCGCGCAGAACCCTCCTTGGCTCGCCTTGCCAAGTATTTTCGTTTCGTGGGTCGAACACGGTGCGAAATTTGTGTTCAGCGAGCTGCTGTACCAAGGCTCCAAAGAGCCCGGCCTTATCTTGAAAATGACTATAGACGGTTGCTTTCGAGACGCCTGCAGCTTGTGCGACTCGGTCCATGCTGGCGGCAGCATACCCGTTGGCTAAAAACTCCTGCATTGCCCCGTCCAAAATCGCCGCTGTCTTGGCCGCCGATTTTTTGCGATTTTTGGTAGCAGCGCTTTTATCACTACTGCTAATCGGTATGACGGGAGGTGCCATGGGCAAAGTTCTGGGGATGAGGTTGACGAGCTGTCGTAACCAGCGCGCTATGGCTAGCTTAGTACATTACCCCGATTGGCTTCGATACCCATGGTCTGAAATTTTACCTTTGGGTCTTTTAAGAGCACCTTTTAAGAGCACCTTTGCGAGTGCTTTGAATGAGCCACTACTCCCAGCGAATCATTTCCTGCGTGTTGAGCCAGTTATAACGGTGCATGACCGCTGGAATTGCGATAAATAGAATTAGAAAAGCCGCTGCGACTGCCCCCATGGCCCAGCCACTGAGCTGAAAGCTATTGCCCAAGTGCGTGAGTAGTAGCGTGGAAGGGACCATCCCAAAGAAGGTTGCGCTGGCGTATACCGGCAGTGAAAGGCCGGACATGCCCGCCCCATAGCTCACCAAATCAAAGGAAAATACAGGCAATAGCCGAGTGGTGAAAATGAGCCAGCCCAGATAGGTCTTGCCTTTTTCGGTGGAAAAGCTCAAGGTTTTACCGGTAAGGGCTTTGATTAGGGGTTGCCCCATGCGGTTGCCTAAGACATAGGCAATCAGTGCCCCGCCGAATCCGCCGATGACGGTATACAGACCTGCGAACATGGGATCCCAAATTGCGCCTGCTGCGATCGCCAAGGGTGCACCCGGTATTTGGCTGACGACAACTGAGACGGTGATAATCGCGATGTATAGCAGTGGCCCCCAGAGCCCAGCTTGCTCGATGGTGGCTGATAGGTGATCGGGGTTAATGAGTTGGTGGGTGTGTGGATTGAGTAAGAGTGCGATCACTAAAGCCAGTGCCGTAAGGATAGGAAGCGCCATCCAGAACCCTGCCAAGGAGGAGGCCGGTTGTTGGCTGATGGGATTAAGACTACTGTGCTGCATGGGCTGCGCCTATTTATCACTCACGTCAGCTTTACTATTGCAGGGGTGTCTGAAAGCTGGCTAATGGCGATATGAGAGACTGCTAAGAAAAGGCTATTACCCAGATAAGTGTCTACTGTTTAAGCTTTGGCACTGGCCATGGATTGAGTCTTCATGACTTGAGGGGCCATGGATTCAGCCAGAATTCTGACGGTTTTGTGCTGGTGGCAAGGAAGTTGAATTTTCAGAGTGGTGCCTTGGCCGGGTGTTGAAGCGCACTCCAATTTGCCGTGGTGTCGGTCGGTGATGATTTGATAGCTGAGCGACATCCCCAGGCCGTTGCCTTGACCAACGGGTTTGGTCGTGAAAAAAGGCTCAAACATCGATTTCTGAACTGCTTCAGTCATGCCAGGACCATTATCGGCAATTTCAATCTGTACCCATTTCGTTTCTAACCATTCTCCTGTCTCTGAAGCTGAAGCTGAGGCTGAGGATTTGCTAGGGATGGCGATGGGTGGCTGGATGATCGATGTTCGAATAGTGATGTGAGGCTGGCTGGATTGCTCCTTGTTTTGGGGGTTAATATCAGGGCCAGATGTGCCAGGACCAGATCTCAAGGCATCGATAGCATTGGTCAAAATATTCATAAACACCTGATTGAGGTGTCCTGCAGAGCACTCTACTAAGGGCAGCTCATCATAAGTTTGGGTGACTTGAATGGCGGGGGCATTGTCGGTGGCTTCCAGTTGGTTTTGCAAAAGGGCCAGCGTACTGTTGATGCCTTCATGGATATTGACGGTTTTGAAGCCAGCTTCGTCCATCCGTGAAAAATTGCGCAGGGATAGCACTATCTGACGAATGCGTTCGGTGCCCATTTTCATGGACCCTAGCATTTTGGACATATCGCTTTGGATGAAGTCCAAGTCAATATCTTCTATGGCTTCTTGGAGTGTGTCGTCAGTGTTAGGACAATGTTGCTGATAAAGGGTGATAACCTCGATGAGATCCTGGGTGT